>JAIRUE010000069.1 GCA_031254575.1 Oscillospiraceae bacterium
CCGCACTGTCGTCCGCCAGCGCGCAGGACGAAAGGAGAAGCAGGGCAAGCAGGTATATGGCAAACCGTTTCATAAATAGCAGCCCCCTTTCCCCCTCAGTATACAGAACGGCCTGCCGCGGAACCGCCCTCCGCCGTGAACCACGGCGAAGGGCGGCGGAGCAGCTCTGCTTATTCCTCAAACAGTTTGGCGTACCGCGTCAGCGTCCTATACTTATCCTGCGCGGCTTTGTCCGCCTTTTCAAACAGCTCTTCGGCGCGGTCGGGGAATTGGATTTGCAGGGTTTTGTACCGCCCTTCGGCGCTGATGAAGTCTTTGTAGGACTTGGTCGGGGCCTTGGAGTCGAGCTGGAAGGGGTTTTTCCCTTCGGCTTTGAGACGCGGGTCAAAGCGGAAATTGTGCCAGTAGCCGGCCTCGACGGCGTTCTTTGTCTCAGCCATCGCGTTGCTCAGGCCGCCCTTCATGCCGTGGTTGATACAGGGCGAGTAGGCGATAATCAGAGAAGGACCGGGATAACTGTCAGCCTCGGTAAAGGCCTTGAGCGTCTGGTTGTAATCCGCGCCCATCGCGATCTGCGCGACGTAGACGTAGCCGTAGGACATGGCGATCTGCGCGAGGTCTTTCTTCTGCTGTGTCTTGCCCGCGGCGGCGAACTGCGCCACCTGGCCTATCTGCGACGATTTGGACGCCTGGCCGCCGGTGTTGGAGTAGACTTCGGTGTCAAAGACGAGGATATTGACATCCTCGCCGCTGGCGATCACATGGTCAAGCCCGCCGAAACCGATGTCGTAGGCCCAGCCGTCGCCGCCCAGGACCCAGACCGATTTTTTGATCAGCATATCCTGATTTTCCAGGACAAACCGCGCGCCGGTACAGGCTTCGCACAGGCACTTCCTGCCGTTGGCGATCCACTCGGCCTCCCATTCCGTCCCGGTCGGGTCAACGTCCAGCCCGTCCTCGCAGGCGGCGGTCAGCGCGGCGGAAGCGGCCTTGGACGCCTCGCCGTCATTCATCGCGTCAAGCCACGCCTGTCCCGCTTTTTTCAGCGGTTCGTCACAGTAATCGGGCTCTATCATCTTGCGGACTTCCTCCGCCAACTTCGCCCTCCGCTGATTCACCCCCAGCATCATGCCGTAGCCGTATTCGGCGTTGTCCTCAAAGAGCGAGTTGGCCCACGCCGGGCCCCGGCCCTTCTTGTTGACGGTGTAGGGCGTGGAGGGCGCGCTGCCGCCCCAGATGGAGGAGCAGCCGGTGGCGTTGGCGATATACATGCGGTCGCCGTAGAGCTGTGTGGCGAGTTTCGCGTACGGCGTTTCGCCGCAGCCCGTGCACGCGCCGGAAAACTCGAGCAGCGGCTGGAGGAACTGGCTGCCCTTGACCGAGGCGGGTTTCCACACCCCGGCAACATCCGGTTTGTCCGCGACTCTGCCGGCGAGGTAGTCAAACACGTTCTGCACGGCAAGCTGGCTCTCAAGGGGCTTCATCACCAGCGCCTTTTCCTTGGCGGGGCAGACGTTGGCGCAGGAAGAACAGCCGGTGCAGTCCAGCGGCGAGGGGGTGATGGTGTACTGAAGCGCGTCCAGCCCCTTGCCGGCCATTTTGAGCGTCTTAATATTTTGAGGGGCCGCCGCCGCTTCGGCTCCGTCCAGAACGAACGGGCGGATGACGGCGTGGGGGCAGACGTAAGAGCACTGGTTGCACTGGATGCAGTTCTGCGGGAGCCATTCGGGAACATCGACCGCGATGCCGCGCTTTTCATAGGCGGCGCTGCCCTGCGGGAAGGTGCCGTCCTCAACGCCGGTAAAGGTCGAGACCGGCAGGCTGTCGCCCCGCTGGCCGTTGACGGGGAGCAGGACTTCTTTGATAAATTCCACCAGCTCCGGCCGGTCGCCGGCGACGGCGTGGGCGGTGTCTGTGTCCGGCGCGTCTTTCCATTCGGGAGGGACGGCGATTTCGACAACATGCTCGATCCCCGCGTCCACGCATTTGAAGTTCATGTCAACGACGTCCTGTCCCTTTTTGCCGTATGTGGACACAACGGCGTCTTTCATATACTTCACGGCGTCGTCCAGCGGGATGATCTTGGCCAGCTTGAAAAACGCCGCCTGAAGGATGACGTTGACGCCGAGGCCGCGTTTGTTGATCGAGCGGGCGAGCCCGATGCCGTCCACGGTATAGAATTTGACGCCGTTTTGGGCGATAGTCCGCTTCATGCTCCCGGGCAGGTGTTTGTCAAGGGCCTTCACGTCCCAGTCGCAGCTCAGCAGGAAGACGCCGCCCGGCTTGACGTCCTCGACCATGCTGTATTTGTCCACATAGCTGGGGTTGTGGCAGGCGACGAAGTCGGCTTTGGAGACGAAATAGGTGGATTTGATCGGCTCGTCGCCAAAGCGCAGGTGGGAGATGGTCACGCCGCCGGATTTTTTACTGTCATAGGCAAAATAGGCCTGGGCGTATTTGTCGGTGTGGTCGCCGATGATCTTGATCGAGTTCTTGTTCGCCCCGACGGTGCCGTCGGCCCCAAGACCCCAGAACTTGCAGGAGACGGTGCTTTTGGGCGTGGTGTCGGGATTTTCGCCGAGAGGCAGGGAGAGGTTCGTCACGTCGTCCTCAATGCCGACGGTAAAGCCGTTTTTCGGCGCGGGGGCCGACAGGTTTTTATAAACGGCGAGGATGTTGGACGGCGGGGTATCCTTGGAACCAAGCCCGTAGCGCCCGCCGACAATCCTCACGCCGGGCAGCGCGCCCCCGGACAGGGTGGCCGCCACGTCCAGATAGAGCGGTTCGCCCAGCGCGCCGGGCTCTTTGGTGCGGTCGAGGACGGCAACCTGTCTGACCGTCTTCGGCAGGGCGGCGATGAATTTCTCCCCCACCCAGGGCCGGTAGAGCCGCACCTTGACAAGCCCCACCTTCTCGCCGCGCGCCAGCAGGAAATCGATCGTCTCCTCCACGGTGTCGCACACGCTGCCCATCGCCACGATAACGCGATCGGCGTCGGGCGCGCCGTAATAGTTGAACAGCTTATAATCGGTGCCGCACTTCTTGTTGACGGCTTCCATCTCCGCTTCCACGACGGCGGGCAGCGCGTCATAAAACGGGTTGCAGGCTTCGCGGGCCTGGAAGAAGATGTCGGGGTTCTGGGCCGTGCCGCGCAGGACGGGATGCTCGGGGTTGAGGGCGCGGGCGCGGAACGCCGCCACCGCATCCATATCGCAAAGCTCCGCAAGCTCCTCATAGTCCCACGCGTCGATCTTCTGCATCTCGTGGCTGGTACGGAAGCCGTCAAAGAAATGCAGGAACGGCACGCGGCCTTTAATAGCCGACAGGTGCGTCACCGCGCCGAGGTGCATGACCTCCTGCGGGCTGGTGGACGCCATCATCGCAAAGCCCGTCTGGCGGCAGGACATCACGTCGGAATGGTCGCCGAAGATGCTCAGCGCGTGACTCGCCAGCGCGCGCGCCGAACAGTGGATCACGCCCGGCAGCAGCTCGCCCGCGATTTTATACATGTTGGGGATCATCAGCAGCAGGCCCTGCGACGCGGTAAACGTCGTCGTCAGCGCCCCGGCTGCCAGCGAGCCGTGTACGGCGCCCGCCGCGCCCGCCTCGCTCTGCATCTCGACGACGCGGACCTCCTGCCCGAAAATGTTTTTCAGCCCTCCGGCCGCCCATTTATCCGCCAGCTCCGCCATGACGGAGGAGGGGGTGATGGGGTAAATGCCCGCGACGTCGGTGAACGCGTACGCCACATGCGCCGCCGCGGTGTTGCCGTCCATTGTTTTCCGCTTCATTTGCACGCCTCCTTGTTTTTACTCAAAATGCAGTATATCACAAACAAGGGGGCGGTGTAAAGCAAAACCGGGAGAAATCCAAGGCCCGCAAAGAGTAAATTTATACCGGCGCGGGCGGCGCGCCGTGCGATGAGCGGCGGGCTGCTTCAACAAGGACTTCAAATTCATTGCCGCGCCGGTTGATATGAGTAATGACCTCTTCCCGGCTCATGCCCTTACGGCATTCATCGTGCCATTCGCGGATTTTGCGAATGTCCTCAATGGTGAAGTCCGGGCTTATATCCGGCTTTGGGACGTTATTCATCATCCTCACCTCCTAAAAGCGCGGGCGGCGTATAAATCAGCAAATCGTTACGCCCCTCAAGGGCAGTAATGGCCTTCACGCCCTGCATAGTTCTATGATTTACAATATGCTTAAAATTCCACGATACAACAGCGTCGCATCTGCTCACAATAGCGGCGGCGATGTGCTGACAATCACCATAGCTTTTTTGCTTCAATATGCCCAAGTCAACCATCTTGACAGCAATTCACATAAAGTACATAATGTTAATAAGTTTATGTAAGGCGCGTAAAATTATGACCGGCGTGATGGAAGGAAACGAAAGGCTGTTAATCCCGCATGAGCAGTTTATACGGCTCTACTTCCAACGCCTCCGCTATCCTGAACAGAGTACGGAGGCTAATGGGCTTATAGCATCCCGCCGCCTCAATTTGACTGTAATATGACGTTGAAACGCCCAGCATTTCGGAAAAGACCTCTTGCGTATAGCCCCGGAGCTTCCGGTAATAGGCAATCCTGATCCCTATTTGCCGGAATATCTCCTCATACCCTTTCACTGCGCCACCCCCATAAAATTATAGGGGCTTGACAGAGTAAATATTACTGTCTATAATGTTAAATAATACTCCTTATATGGTAGTATAATTTAAGGTAAAAGGAAATTAGGCCAATTGAAATGCTTTGACTGGGGGCGGTGTAAAGCAAAACCGGGAGAAATCCAAGGTCTATTGGGGCGCGGGGTGTCCAGTTCGGGTATCCTAATAAAAAGCCCTCCAAAACCTTCCCTGTCACCGTCTGCCCATAACCGCGTTATGCTTCACCTGTCAGCGTTTCCATGAACATTGACAGGCTTTTCTTCTGATTCGGGAGCAATCGCCTGTACTGTTCAAGCAATTTTTCTTCGGCTCCGCTCAATTCGTGCGCCTTCACCGGCTCGATTTTACGGTTTATATCCGTCCGGCCTACAAGGTAGTCTATGGACGTATCAAAAAAGTCAGCGAACGCAGTCAACGTAAGAATGTCCGGCTCATAGGAGCCGGTTTCATACGATTGTATTTGTGATTGCGCTAAATCGAATTGGTCTGCGAGTTTCTGCTGGCTCAGTTTCCTGGATTCCCGAAGTGAGCGTAGGTTTTTCATATAACCAACCCCCTTCAGTAATTTTAACTAGTTACGCTTATTCATTGCAAAAAGCAAATCTTATTCTTTACAATAAAAATTTCTTATAGTATGATACAAGTACACCTTTTTATAATGTCTGCAACCTTCTAAAGCGTGGGTGTTAATGGAAATGTAACATGAGAAAAAACACACCGGAAAATTCATATGCAGGAGAAAGCCATTATGACCTACCATGAGTACGCTGTCCGCATTTATTGTAAGGTTTTCAAGGTGGAAACTGACGGCGGCGATGCGTACGTTTGCGGAATACTGGACGCGATAGGCGAATTGACCGAACGCGAACAGACCGCTTTGGAATGTTATTACCACCGCGGCATGACATATAAACAGACAGGCTTATCCCTTGGCGGCGTCTGCGGCCAAAGGGCAAGCCAGATTTGTGAAAAGGCGCTGTAACAAGCCGCGCCCTGATTTTGTCCCAAAATTTGCCCTTGCGTTTTCGCCGCCGGTCGGGTATACTGGCGGTATCAACAAAAGCGGGGTGTAAGGATGATTCGTTAGTCTGATGGCCGACATGACAAAAAAGCCCGAAAGGGCTTGGTTGCCGGGCGTACGCCGGGCGTCGTGTGGGGATTGGACTGGCGCGTTCATCCGGCAGCGGGCGGATTTTCGCCTGTGCGCCTTGTTGTACGGCTGTGATCCTTTTCCGACGGCGCGTGACGGACGCCGGGCATGGAAAGGGATTTTTTTATGTCACAAATCAGCGTATCGCACCTGACATTTGCCTATGACGGCAGTTATGACAATATCTTCACCGACGTCTCCTTCCAGCTGGACACCGCCTGGAAGCTGGGTTTTTGCGGGCGCAACGGGCGGGGCAAAACGACCTTTCTGAGACTTCTGACGGGGCAATACGAGTATCGCGGGACGATCACCGCGAGCGTGGATTTTGAGTATTTCCCCTATCCCGTCGCCGACACGGCGCGGAGCACGCGGGATATTCTGACCGCGATCGCGCCGGACGCGCCGCTCTGGCAAATCCAGAAAGAGCTGTCCAAACTGGCGGTGGCGGAGGACGCGCTGGCCCGCCCGTTCGGCACCCTCTCCAACGGCGAACGGACCAAAGCCCTGCTGGCGGGGCTGTTCCTGCGGGAAAACAGCTTTCTGCTGATCGACGAGCCGACGAACCATCTGGATATGGCGGGGCGGGAGACGGTGGCGCGGTATCTGGACGGGAAAGCGGGGTTTATCCTCGTATCCCATGACCGGGCGTTTTTGGACGGGTGCGTGGACCATGTGCTGTCGATCAATAAAATGAACATTGAGATTCAGAGCGGCAATTTTTCGTCCTGGTGGCATAATAAACAGATGCGGGACGAATACGAAGCGGCGGAAAATGAGCGGTTAAAAAAAGAGATAACCCATTTGGAGACCGCCGCGCGGCGGACGGCGGCCTGGTCGGATAAGGTGGAAAAGAGTAAAAAACAACCCCTTAAATCCGGCCTCAGCGCGGATAAGGGGTATATCGGCCACAGAGCCGCCAAAATGATGAAACGCTCCAAAAACGCCGAGAAACGCCGGCAGGACGCCGCCGAAGAAAAATCCGGTCTGCTCCGCAACGCCGAAACCGCCGAAGACCTAAAAATCCGCCCGCTGGCGTACCACACGTCCCGCCTGCTGTCCGTGGAAAACCTGTCCGTCGCGTACGGCGGGAGGGAAGTCTTTGGGAACATGACATTCACCCTCAGGCAGGGGGACCGGCTGGCGCTCACGGGCGGCAACGGTTCCGGCAAAAGCAGCCTGCTCAAACTGATATGCGGGGAAGACATTCCGCACAGCGGAACGGTGACGCCTGGCAGCCGGCTTGTCATTTCCTATCTGCCGCAGGACGCGTCCGCGCTCGCGGGAGATCTGGACGAATACGCCGCAGGGCAGGGGATCGACGGCACACTGTTCAGGACCGTTCTGCGGAAGCTGGATTTTTCCCGCGCGCAGTTTGAAAAAGACATGCGGGACTACAGCGCCGGGCAGAAGAAAAAGGTATTGCTGGCCCGGAGCCTGTGCCAACAGGCGCACCTCTATATCTGGGACGAGCCGTTGAATTACATTGACGTGCTGAGCCGGATGCAGGTAGAGGAACTGATCCTGGCGCACCGTCCGGCGATGCTCTTTGTGGAGCATGACAAGGCGTTTTGCGACAATATCGCAACGGATATGATACGGCTGCCCGCCCTATGACGGACAGTCCATCCCCAGGATTCTCCGCGCGTTGCCGCCTAAAATGGCGTCCACCGTCTCCGCCGGAAGCGGAAGCGCCCTCAAATGCCCGATTTCCGTTCCGGCGCTGCTCCAGGGGGCGTCCGAAGCGAACAGGATCTTGTCCGCGCCGTGCTTATCCAAAATCCGCAGGAATTGATCGCGCGGGAAATACTCAAAGCCCATCGAGGTGTCGAGGTAAAGCCCGCTGCCCGCCAGAACCGTTTCAACCTCGTCCCACTGGGCATGCCCGCCCAGATGCGCCGCGATCATGACGCCGCCGCGCATGGCCTTGGCTACGTTGAGAAACATTTGCGGGGAACTTTTGAACGGCGGTTTGAACGCGGGGTCATATCCCGCGTGGTGCAGAAGGATCAGCCCTTTGCCGAGGGCATAATCGTAAATCTTCAGCATCCTCTCGCCGTCAAGGATAAAATCCTGATACTCCGCGTGGAATTTCAGGCCCTTCAGCCCCAACCCCGCGACAAAGTCAATATCCCGTTTGTAGTCGTCCGTGTGCGGATAGATCCCTCCGAACGAAATAATCCTGTCCGATTGGACGGAGGCGGCGAACTCGTTGGCCTTCTTCATCTGCGATTGCTTTGTGACCACCGGCTGAATGACGGATATGTCGATCCCCCAGCCGTCCATATTCTTCAGCAGCCCGCCAACCGTCCCGTCGCTTACCGGCGGATATATGTTGTCTATTTCCTCCGTCAGCGCTTTCATCGCTTTGGGGGCCAGCTCATCGGGGAAAACGTGGGTGTGAAAATCAATGACCATCCGTAAATCCTCTTATATACATTTATCAGGCCGCACCGGCGTCTCCGCGCCCGGGACCGCCCTGCCGGGAAGTGAAAAGCGTCCATGCGATCCACATATTTTATATCGTCGTTCCCGGCCTTTTCTTTACCGCGCTTTTGAAAACACGCTTGCCGCGCGGCGGGGGTTATGCTATATTGGGTTAGCGGCGTGCGCGGTTTCGCGCGTACAATAGGAAACCCATCGAAACGGAACAAAGGGTGCGGATCAGATGAAATATCTTTATGAAACCCATATGCACACGTCCCCGGTCAGCGCCTGCGCCGCCAGCTCGCCCGCCAGTCAGGCGCGCGCGTATAAGCGCAGGGATTACGCGGGCATCATTGTGACGGACCATTTTACGAACGGCAACTCCGGCTGTCCGCCCGGGCTGCCGTGGGATGAAAAGATGGCGTTTTTCGCTTCCGGCTATGAGGAGGCGAAAAAGGAAGGCGGCCGATGCGGGCTGGACGTCTTTTTCGGCTGGGAATTCAATGTTGAAGGGACGGAATTTCTCACCTACGGCCTGTCCCTTGATTTTCTGCTGGCGCACCCCGATATGGATAAGCTGCCGATAAGGCAATACAGCGGCCTTGTGCGGAGCGCGGGCGGATACCTCGCGCAGGCGCACCCGTTCAGAACGGCCAACTGGATCAGGAATCCGGGAGCGGTGGCACCGGACCTTATGGACGGGGTGGAAGTCTATAACGCCGGCATCCCCGACGAAGCCAACACAAAAGCGTTTGACTTTGCCCGCCTGCACGGCCTGCCGGTACAGGCGGGCAGCGATTCACACCACGAGATCCTTCCGTTTTCCAGCGGAATCGCTCTCCCCAAGAAAGCAGAAAGTATCGCCGACATCATAGACGCCATCAAAACAAACCGGGCGGAGCTCATTCTGCCGGACAGAATGAGCGGGCAATGGGTATAAAAGACATCATATAATGACAAGCAAAGGGGACAATAACGCCGGAGGGGATGACAATGAAACTGTGTAAGAAAGCTGTTACAGCCGGCGTTTCAATTGCTCTGTCGGCGCTGCTCATGTGTGCTCCCGCGCTTTCCGCGTCCGCCGTTTATACGGTAAAATCCGGCGATTCGCTGTGGAAGATAGCGGTTAAATATGAAATCGGCCTTTCCGAAATCAAGGCGGCGAATCCTCAGATTAAAAATTTCGACTTGATTTATGTGGGGGATAAGGTCAATATCCCGGAGGCGTCGTCGCTCAAGTCCTTTGAGGAGGAAGTCGCGCGCCTTGTGAATATCGAACGGGCCAACCGGGGACTGCCCGCCCTGAAACTCAACTGGGAACTGTCCCGCGTAGCCCGCTATAAATCGCAGGATATGATCGATAAAAAGTATTTTTCACACGATTCGCCGACTTACGGGACCCCGTTCAAAATGATCGAATCGTTTGGCATCAAGTTTTCGGCGGCCTCGGAAAATATTGCATACGGTCAAAAAACGGCGGCGGCCGTCATGAAAGACTGGATGAATTCGCCGGGGCACCGTTCCAATATACTCGCCGCAAATGTTACGCAGGTCGGGGTCGGAGCGGCAAAAGCGGGTAACGGAACGCTGTATTGGACGCAAATGTTCATCCGCCCCCGCTGACCGGATCCCGGGTCCGTTACGCGGAAAAAACAGAAGGACCGCGTCCGTAACGCCGTCCTTCTGTTTTTTCCGCGTGTTCAGGGCGCGAGAACGGCGCCCAATACCAGTATCCCCTCGTTATCTCTGTATATCTCGTCAAACTGCGATATGGGGAGAGGGTTGACGCCATAGCCCGCCTCGATTGTATAACCCGGCCTGTTATAGGTCTGGATAAACCAGTCTTTGTATCCGGCAAAACTCGACGCGTACGGCGTTTGCTCCAAAGCGTACCCGCTTGCCGCGGACAGCCGCGCCCCAATACTCGCGGCGTTGGCCGGATTGTAATCTAAATACTGCCAGTATATGACCCTTCCCTGCGTATGATACGACAGCGTCAGGCGGAAATTGTGCGCCAGCGTAAACTGATAAACCGAAACCGATTCCGGCGCGGTAAGCGGCGCGGAGCCCACATAATCCCGCGGCGCGGGGCTGACGAAGCCCTGCGCGAATTTGATCTCGCGCGCCTGCTCCCAGTTGGCGGGAAACTGTAAATTCAGATCGGTTCCCCGGATATTTGCCTTCCATCCCTGGGGAAACGGAATGGAGGGGTAATCTTCTGATATTGCTTCGGCTTGCCGGTATGCCTCAGAGTCCGGCCGGATCGCTCCCGTCACCAAATCAACGCCGTCCGGATTGACCATGGGAACAAGATAAATCGAAACATCCCGCAGGATATTTCTCGCGCTGTAACCGGCTATATTTGTGTTATGGACGTACGCCCTCAGTAAATTCTCCGCGAAACGCATGACGACCGGCGTGGTTATCCACTCGTTCGCGTGAAAAGAAGCGTTATAGAAGACTTCTTTGGGACCGGTCCCCAACCGCATGTAGGGGATCTGCCTGCACAGCGCGCTGCTGCCGATGGAACCCGTTCCGATAAAGGGATATATGGCTTTTAACGCGCCGATGTTCATGGTCAGTATGTCATACGAATAACTTATGTCCCCCGGCACGACGGTTCCGAGCGGCACCACCAGTTTCTGCCCGATCTGCAGGTTATACACGTCTATGCCCGGATTTGCCGCAATGATGCCGTCGATACTGCTCCCATAGGCGTTGGCAAGCCGGAACACGGTGTCTCCCGCCTGAACGGTGTGTACGTCATACCCGTTTATCAGCGGCATTAAGTTGAGCCATGTGCTGCTGCCGGCGATCCCGTCGCCGATAAGCCCCCTGCTTCGCTGAAACGCCGCGACGGCGTTATATGTCTGATTTCCAAAAATGCCGTCGATGTTACCCGTTAAAAAACCCAGTTCTTTCAATTTGCTCTGCAACAGCTCCACAAGCGGCCCCGTCGAGCCGATTCTCAGCGTTTCCACACAATCACCTCAAAACAGTATATGCGGAAAACACAATAACGGGCATTTGCTTTACCGGGCTCTTGTTTAATCCTCTTTGTCGGTCTTATGTTTGTAAACGTCCCGTTTCCATTCCTCTATATGTTTCCGGACCGCCTTAAAACTCTGTTCGCTCATGCCATGTTCCATTTTACAGGCGTCACTTA
Source organism: Oscillospiraceae bacterium (assembly GCA_031254575.1). Classification (GTDB taxonomy): domain Bacteria; phylum Bacillota; class Clostridia; order Oscillospirales; family UBA929; genus UBA929. Next base: position 11,411 of record JAIRUE010000069.1, read on the forward strand.
CGGCGGTTTCCCTGTCGACGCCTAAAAAAATCAGCCAGTCGGAAATGAGCGTGTGCCGCTCATACATACTCCGCGCGATCTCCAGCCCGCTGCCGGTAAGCGTGATATGCCCGTCGCCGTCCACAAGGATATGCCCGCTTGCCCGCAGGTTTTTCATGGCGACGCTCACGCTGGGCTTTGTATATTCAAGCTCATTGGCAATATCGACCGAGCGTACCGGTTCCCCGTTTTGTCCCAGCATCAGGATAGCTTCCAGATAATTCTCCGCGGATTCCTGTATCCTCAACTCCTCACGCCCCTTTTCAGTTATACGTGGCTAACCTAGCATACCACGGCAGGCGTCGTTTTTCAAGCGAAAAAGGGGTGAGACAAAAAATTTTGCGAAACCTCTTGACAACCAGGTTAGTATATGCTAACATAGGTATAGTTAGCGCGTGCTAACCACAGACGAGCCGGCGCGGCTTGCGTACCCGACAGAGAGGTGTGAATATGATGCCTTTAACAATGGCGAGGATCGGAGAGGAAAATTCCATCAAAAAAGTGGGCGGCAAGGAGGAAACGCGGCAGTTTCTGGCCAAGCTCGGGTTTGTTCCGGGTTCCCACATTACCATTATTTCTGAAATCAGCGGAAATGTGATCGTACATGTCAAAGAGTCCCGCGTCGCCATCAGCCGCGAGATGGCGACAAAGATCATTGTTTGACACCGAAAGGAGAAAGGCTATGCAAACGCTCAAAGAAACAAGACCCGGCGAAACCGTGAGGGTGGCGAAAATCGGAGGGCAGGGCCCCGTAAAGCGCCGTATCATGGAAATGGGTATCACTAAAGGCGTAGAAGTGCATGTCCGTAAAGTAGCGCCCCTTGGCGATCCTGTGGAGGTCACGGTGCGCGGCTATGAGCTTTCGCTCCGGAAAGCGGACGCGGAACTCATTGAGGTGGAATAATTTTTTTGGCTCTTGAGTTAGAGGATACTAACTCAAATACTGCCGAGCTATAAGGAGGAAAATCCCATGCCAATTACAATCGCGCTTGCCGGGAACCCCAACAGCGGCAAGACCACCCTGTTCAACGCCCTCACCGGCTCAAACCAGTTTGTGGGGAACTGGCCGGGCGTCACGGTGGAAAAGAAAGAGGGGAAACTCAAAGGCCATAAGGATGTGACCGTGACCGACCTGCCCGGTATTTATTCCCTCTCCCCCTATACGCTGGAGGAGGTGGTCGCCCGGAATTATCTGATTGACGAGCGCCCCGACGCTATTCTGAACATCATCGACGGCACAAATCTGGAGCGCAACCTGTTTTTAACCACACAGCTCACCGAAATGGGCATCCCCGTGGTAGCCGCCGTCAACATGATGGACGTGGTGGACAGGAACGGGGATAAGATCGACACCGCCCGGCTTGCCAAAGAGCTTGGCTGTCAGGTGGTCGCGATCTCCGCGCTGAAAGGGACCGGCATATCCGAGGCGGCGCAGGCCGCCGTAACGGCCGCGGACGGCGCGAAAACCGTGCCGCAGCACAGCTTTTCCGGCGGCGTCGAACACACGCTGGCGCACATCGAGGAAGCCGTCCTGCACAATCTTCCGCAGGAACGGCAGCGGTTCTTCGCCATTAAGCTGTTTGAGCGGGACGCCAAAATCATCGAAAGGCTGACGCTGACCCCCGAACAAATTTCGCATATTGAGGAGGACATCAAGCGGAGGGAAGAAGAACTGGACGATGATTCGGAGAGTATTATCACCGCTGAACGCTATACATACATCGATTCCATCATTCAGGGCTGTGTAAAAATCAAGAACAAGGGCAGGCTGTCCGTTTCGGATAAAATCGACAAGGTGATAACAAACCGCTGGCTGGCGCTTCCCATTTTCGCGGCGGTCATGTTCATTGTGTATTTCGTGTCGGTGACGACCGTGGGTACGATTGCGACGGATTGGGCGAACGACGGTGTGTTTGGCGACGGCTGGCATTTGGCTGGCATCGGCTCGTCTGCCTATGAAGAAGCCCTCGAAGGATTCGACGAGGGGCTTATCGCGGAAGAACCTGATCCCGCCGATTTCGGCGTATGGGTTCCCGGCGTCCCCGTGCTGATTGAAAACGGATTGAACGCCATTAACTGCGCCGATTGGCTGCAAGGGTTGATCTTAGACGGCATTGTGGCGGGCGTCGGCGCGGTGCTTGGCTTTGTGCCGCAAATGCTGATCCTGTTTATCTTCCTGGCGTTTTTGGAAGCCTGCGGCTATATGGCGCGTATCGCGTTTATCATGGACAGGATCTTCCGCCGTTTCGGCCTGTCCGGCAAATCGTTTATTCCGATTCTCATCGGCACAGGCTGCGGCGTTCCGGGCATCATGGCGTCGCGGACGATCGAGAGCGACCGCGACCGGAAAATGACGATCATGACGACTACGTTTATTCCGTGCGGCGCGAAGCTCCCGATCATCGCGCTGATTGCGGGCGCGATATTCGGCGGCGCGTGGTGGGTCGCGCCCAGCGCGTATTTTGTGGGGATCGCCGCGATTATCTGCTCCGGTATCATTTTGAAAAAGACAAAGCTGTTTGCAGGGGACGCCGCGCCCTTTGTCATGGAACTGCCCGCCTATCACTGGCCGACCGTGCTAAATGTCCTCCGCAGTATGTGGGAGCGCGGCTGGTCGTTTATCAAAAAGGCCGGGACGATTATCCTGCTGGCGACCATTTTTGTATGGCTTGCTTCCAGTTTTGGATGGGGCGAAGACGGTTTTGGCATGGTGGATATGAACGACAGCATTCTCGCGAAAATCGGCGGTTTCATTGCCCCGCTGTTCGCGCCGCTTGGATGGGGCGACTGGCAATCCTCCGTGGCGGCGATCACCGGCTTGATCGCGAAAGAAAACGTGGTCGGCACGTTCGGTATCCTGTTCGGCTTTGGCGAGGTTGCCGAAAACGGCAGGGAAGTTTGGACGAATCTGGCCGCGCACTACACCGTGCTTGCCGCTTACTCGTTCCTGCTGTTCAATCTGCTGTGCGCTCCCTGTTTTGCCGCGATGGGCGCGATCAGGCGTGAGATGAACAACGCCAAATGGTTTTGGTTTGCCGTTGGGTATCAGTGTGTGTTCGCGTACATTGTAGCCTTGTGCGTCTATCAGCTTGGGCTGCTGTTCTCGGCGGGCAGTTTCGGGGTAGGGACGGCCGCTGCCTTTGCTCTCACCGCCGGATTTGTCTTTATGCTGGCCAGAAAACCAAAAATGACCGCAAAGGGGTAGGGCCTTATGTTAAACTTGATTTTGCAGAATATCGGCACGATTGTCATCGGTTTGGTTTTGGCCGGTATCGTTACGGCGATTATCCTTAAAATCGTCCGGGATAAGCAAAAAGGAAAATGCGCCGGCTGCGGGTACAGGTGCGGCAGCTGTCCGGGGTCGCCGTCCTGCGGCGCAAAACAGTGAAATTATCCGTCACAGCCCATGACACAACTTAGACACAAGTGCGTGGTATTATGATATACTGTCCGCGGGCGGACAGTATATCTAAGGGGGCGGCGCGGTGCTTAGCATCCTTATTGTGGAAGACGAGCAGGCTATCGCAAATCTGATCCATATCAGCCTGAGCGACGAGGGCTATCGCTGTACCTGCGCTTTCGACGGCAAGCAGGGAGCCGACCTGATCGAACAGGAAACCTTTGACCTGATCCTCCTTGACATCATGCTCCCGGAATTTGACGGATATGAACTGCTGGAGTACATTAAACCCACGGGAACGCCGGTGATATTCCTGACTGCCAAAGGCGCGGTCAGCGACAGGATCAAAGGGCTGAAACTCGGCGCCGACGATTACATCGTCAAACCGTTTCAAATCGGAGAGCTTCTGGCGCGGGTCGAGGCGGTGCTTCGGCGTTACGGGAAAAGCGAAAAACAGCTCGCCGTCGCGGATGTTTTTATCAACACCGATTCCCGGAGCGTGACCAAAGACGGGCGGAGCGTTGACCTGACCGCCAAGGAGTTTGACCTGCTGGTGGAGCTTGTGCGGAATAAAAATGTCGCGCTTTACAGGGACAGGCTGTATGAAAAGGTCTGGAACGAACCGTTCACAGGGGAGACCCGCACACTGGACACCCACATTCAGCGGCTGCGCAAGAAACTCGATTGGGAGGAGCGGATCAGAACCGTTTTCCGTATCGGTTACCGGCTGGAGGGATAGGATATGCGGCTGTTTGCCAAATACTTTCTCTGCGCCGCGCTGGTTATCAGCGTCGCCCTCCTGTTTTCAGGCTACCGCCTGATCACATATTCCTATGAAAACGCGGTCAGGCGGGAAACGGAGCGGGCGGTCAGGCAGTATCAGTATGATAAATTCACCGTGCAGGCGGCCCTGATTCCCAAACCGGACGATTTGATGGAAACGCTACGCGGGCTTGCCCCCGACTTAAGCGTAAGCGGGCTTTCGGCGTTTTTCGCGGAGGACCGGTCGCTTTTATACTCAAACCTCCCCGCCGAACCCGATACCGCCATACTTGACGGCGTGCGCGCCGATGCCGTTATCAACCGCATACAGACCGTGGACGGGCGGAGCTATATCTTTGTGTGCGGGCAGATCACGCAGAGCGGCGTGACGGTGTATATGGCGGCCGCCACGGACATGAGCTCCGTCACCGGCCAAAAGGACGAGATGGTGCGGGGTTTTGTCAGCGTATACTTCACCACGCTCGGCATCAGCGCGGCGGTCATACTGATCCTGTGCGAGTTTCTGACCAGACCCGTCATGCGGATCAACAGGGCGGCGAAACGGATCGCGCGGGGCCGCTACAACGAACGGCTCCCCGTTTCACGGGGCGACGAGATAGGGGAGCTTGCGGGGAGTTTCAATATGATGGCGGAAGCGGTGGAGGAGAAAATCACCGCCCTCTCTGAAAACGCCCGGCAGAAAGAGGATTTTACCGCCAACTTTGCCCATGAACTGAAAACGCCGCTGACCTCCATTATCGGATACGCGGACATGCTCTACCAAAAGGCGCTTCCCCCGGAACAGGTCAGGGACGCGGCGTGGTATATCCTCAACGAGGGGCTGCGGCTTGAGGCTTTGTCGCTGAAGCTGATGGATCTGATCGTGCTGAACAGGCAGGATTTTGTTTTGGAGGAGATGCCGGCGGAGGAACTGCTGGCGGACATTGCCGGCGGGCTGAAGCCTGTGCTGGAGGAGAGAAAGGTCGGTCTTCGCGTGGCGGCCGGTCCGGCCTATATCAAGGCGGATTACGACTTAATCAAGACATTGCTGCTGAATCTGATCGACAACGCGCTCAAGGCCGGGTGCAATCAAATAGAGATCGAGGGGAAAGTCAGCGGCGGCCGTTACTGTGTGAGCATCGCCGACAACGGGCGCGGCATACCGGCGTCCGAGCTGACCCGTATTACGGAGGCATTTTATATGGTGGACAAATCCCGCTCGCGCAAGCAGCACGGCGCGGGCCTCGGGCTGGCGCTGGCGGCGAGGATCGCCGAAATACACGGCGGCGCGCTGGAATTTGCCAGCCGCGAAGGCGTGGGCACCGTTGTCAAAATCAGCTTTATCTGCGCCGCGGGCGGTGATGAAGATGAATAAGCGAAACATATACACGGCTATCGGCGTCGCGCTGTCTTTTTTGATCGCCATCGGCGGATGGACGCTGACCAATGCTCTGATAGACAGGAAATCGGACGTGCTGCTCTCGGTCACCGGGATCACGCATAATAATATCTATGTGCCGCCGGACGAGCCGGATGAAGACGCCCCGGCGCCGGAACTCAGCGGGGAAGAGATCGCCGCCGTGCTGCGAAATTGGGAAAACACGGCGATCGAACAGTTTCATGAACCTTTCGCCGGACAGCTTACGATGGAGCAGGCGATCGAACAGGCGAAGGCGTGTCTGGCCAGCTTTGACGGGCAGGGCGTGAACCTCGCCTTTATGCTGGACGCGGACATGGCCATAAGCCCCTATCTCTGCCAGAACTTGCCGGGCGGTATGGCGTTTCTCGTCCCGATCTACAGCTATTGGACGGTCATTCTGTACGGAAGCGACACGGTCGTGACGATGAAGCTGAACGCCGTGACGGGGCAGGTCTGGCAGATGAGGGTCTCGCGGCTGGCGGCCGAGAGTCAGTTCACCACCTCCGGCGCGTACGACACCCTGCTCGCGTACAGCTCGTATTTGGGGCTGGAAGCCGGGGAAGACCGGGACGCGGGAATCGGCAGGGACAGAATAGACGGCAGGCACAAAATAGACGCCTCGATAAGCGTCGGCGACGCCGGTTTATACATATGGTTCATCGGGGAAGGCAGGCTGACTTCTCCCGACAGTATCTATGCCTGGGAATTTGCCCTATACCTCACCCCCGACGGCCCGTTTTCGCTTTACAGAAATTATTCCGTTGATTCCGCAGAATTTACAAGTTAGACGCAACTATATGACGCCTATTTGACAACTCCCCGTTATGATGGATAACAGTCATAACGGGGAGGTCGTTACTTGTGAAAATCGGAACATTTATGAAAAGCCTGCTGTTTCTTGGGGTGATCGCGCTCATGGGCGTCATTGCCGTCCGTTCGGGCGCGTTCAGCTTCGAGGGGGAGGAAAAACCGGAGGAGGCGCCGCGTCCTGTTTTCGTGATACAAATCCCGCCGGATACGGAATCATTAGCGCCCGACGAGCTTGTCAGCGGCGAGTACGCGATCGATAAAGAACCGGACGGCGTGTTGATCGTCTCCGCGTGGCCCGCTGTGGCGGTCAGCGGCAAAGAGGTCATGATTCACGAGGTGTCACTGGAAGCGGTGCGCGAAATGTATATGGCTTCTGATTTTTAAGTGCCGGTACTTTCCTTTGAAAGCAGTTTTTGATAAGCCGCGTCGATTCCGACAGCGCCAAGCGGCGCGGTAATCAATATAGCCAAAACGGCGACAGTCAGGACCGTATGGCCGGACGCGGCGCCGGACGCAAGCGGAAGCCCGCCGATAGCCGCCTGCACGGTCGCCTTAGGCAAGTAGGCGATCGCGCAGAAAAGACGCTCTCTGACGCGCAGCTTTGTCCTTATAAGACAGACAAAAACGCCGCAAATCCGGATAGCCAAAGCACCCAGTATCAGCGCGGCCGCCGCAAGCCCCGCTTTGCCCGCATAGCGTATATCGACCGTCGCGCCGACAAGGACAAAAAGGATCAGTTCCGCCGCGATCCATAGTTTTGAAAATTTTTCCGACAGACGTTTGGCTAAAACATCATGCCGCTTGAAGACGGCGCTACCCAGTGCCATGACTGCCAACAAGCCGGACAGGGGCAGATAATCCTTTATCACTGACTCCAGTGTGACCAGCAGAAACGCTATGCCTAAAATGAGTAAAACTTTGACTGTATCCCGCATATGGATCCTTTTGAAAAGGAAAACGAGCGCCAACCCAAGTAAAACGCCGCACAGCAGCCCTGTAATGACGGCAGCCGGTACTTTTACAAGGCTCCCGGCGTCAAAACCGCCGCCGCCGTTCATGCTCATAAAAGAAGTGAATAAGACAATCACATAAACATCATCCGCCGACGCCCCGGCCATGATAAGCTGTGGTATAGCTTTGTCCTTACCGTATCCGCTTTCCATAATTTTCAGCATCCGGGGCACCACGACAGCCGGAGATACTGCGCCGAGGACCGTTCCCATGATGGCGGCTTCTAAATGTGTGACCGGAAAAAACAGGGGAGCGAGAACCGTTGCGGCAATTATTTCAAAGGTGGCGGGAATAAAGCACATGAGAACAGCCGGCCTTCCCACTTTTCTCAAGTCTTCCATATCAAGCGCAAGACCCGCCCTCACAAGGATAACAATCAGCGCGATTTCCCTTAAATCCGCGGAAATGTTCAACAGTTCCGGCGCAATGAGATCCAGCGTGTAAGGCCCCAGAATGATTCCGGTCAGGAGCATACCGACAAGGCCGGGCAGTTTCAGTTTTTGCAGGATCCCGCTCAATACCAGAGCGCATATGATCATCAGGGCAAGGCTGAACAACATAATAATTTCCCTCCGCGCGGAAACGAAAAAGCTGACGCTTCCGCAAACAGTCTTGCAGAAGTCATCAGCTTTTTGAGCGATTCGGCCGGGATCACCGGCGCGGGGAGAACTTCATTCCCCTTGTATTCAGATGATTACGCGCGTTTCATTGCCTCCGCCACGGCGACGGCCACGGCGACGGTGGCGCCCACCATGGGATTGTTGCCCATGCCGAGGAAGCCCATCATTTCAACGTGGGCCGGAACGGAACTGGAGCCCGCGAACTGCGCGTCGGAGTGCATGCGCCCCATCGTGTCGGTCATGCCGTACGAAGCGGGCCCCGCCGCCATATTGTCCGGGTGCAGGGTGCGGCCCGTGCCGCCGCCGGAGGCCACGGAAAAATACCGTTTGCCCTGCTCCGCGCATTCCTTCTTATACGTCCCCGCGACCGGATGCTGGAAGCGGGTGGGATTCGTGGAATTGCCGGTGATCGACACGTCCACCCCCTCCAGGTGCATGATGGCGACGCCCTCGCGCACATCGTCCGCCCCGTAACAGCGCACCTGCGCGCGTTCGCCTTTGGAGTAGGCGGTTTCACGAACCACCTCAATATCTCCGGAGGCATAATCGAACGACGTCCGCACGTATGTAAAGCCGTTGATACGGGAGATGATCTGCGCGGCGTCTTTGCCCAGTCCGTTCAGGATGACGCGCAGCGGTTCCGTTCTCGCTTTGTTGGCGTTTTTAACGATGCCGATGGCGCCCTCGGCGGCGGCAAAACTCTCATGCCCGGCGAGGAACGCGAAGCACTTCGTTTCATCCCGGAGAAGCATCGCCCCAAGATTGCCGTGTCCGAGGCCGACCTTCCGGTCTTCGGCGACGCTGCCGGGGATGCAAAAACTCTGAAGCCCGATCCCGACGGCTTCCGAAGCGTCCGCCGCGTTTCCGGCTCCCTTTTTGATGGCGATGGCCGCGCCGGCGGTATAGGCCCAGCCGGCGTTTTCAAACGCGATAGGCTGAACGGATTTCACAATGTCATACGGGTCCACGCCGGCTCCGCCGCAGATTTCCTTCGCGGCCTCCAAAGAGGCTATGCCGTACTGCGCAAGAACGCCGTTTATCTTGTCAATGCGGCGCTCGTAACTTTCAAACAACGCCATTCCGCTCACTCCTTTCTGGGGTCTATGTACTTCGCCGCTTCTGCGAAGCGCCCGTAAGACCCTTTGGCTTTTTCAAGCGCCGCGCCCGCGTCCTCGCCCTTTTTCACGGCGTCCATCATCTTGCCGAGGCTGATAAACTCATACCCGATGATTTCGTTGTTTTCGTCAAGCGCGATCCGGCTGACATAACCCTCCGTCAGTTCAAGATAGCGCGCGCCTTTGGCCTTTGTGCCGAACATGGTCCCGACCTGGCTCCGCAGCCCCTTTCCCAAGTCCTCAAGGCTCGCGCCGACGGGCAGGCCGTCCTCGGAAAACGCGGTTTGCGTGCGCCCGTAGGCAATCTGCAAGAACAATTCACGCATAGCCACGTTGATGGCGTCGCAAACAAGGTCTGTGTTGAGCGCCTCCAGAATCGTCTTGCCGGGCAGGATCTCGGAAGCCATCGCCGCCGAATGCGTCATGCCGCTGCACCCCAGCGTTTCCACCAGCGCCTCCTCGATGATCCCATCCTTCACGTTGAGCGTCAGCTTACAGGCGCCCTGCTGGGGGGCGCACCAGCCAATGCCGTGTGTCAGCCCGCTGATGTCGCCGATTTCTTTAGCCCGCACCCATTTCCCTTCCTCCGGGATCGGGGCGGGGCCGTGGTCCGCGCCCTTTGCCACCGGACACATATGCGCTACTTCCTCGGAATAAATCATGTACTCACCCCTTAACAAGATATAAGCCAATGACCGCCGAATGGCAGAAGTCATCAGCTTAACAGCGGTTTGTCCGCTTTGCCGGAACCGGGAGAACCTCATTCCCGGAAACAGTATAGCACAGGACCGGGCCGTTTGCAAGCAAAAAAACCCCTATTTTTTCGGCCGCGGGCGGCGTTTGACACACAGGCAGGATGTATATTATACTGACATACAGACAGGAAGGGGAAATACGATGGAAAAAGAGCAATATTTCAGCCAAGGCATGGAGCATCTTGAGGCCGGACGGCGCAAGGAAGCGGTCGTGTGTCTGGAAAGAGCCGCCGGAGATGAGTACGCGGAAGCGATGGTTCAACTGGGTCTGATTTATAACCGTTATGTTCCCGATTACAACGGCGTACCGCCGGATGATAAAACGGCCGCGTGTTGGTTTATGAGAGCCGCGTACCTCGACCACATTGAGGGGATGTTTCGGACGGGGTTTGTGTATAGCCACGGATTATTCGGTTTCGGGATACCGACAGCGCGGCAGGCCATGTACTGGTTCAAAAGAGCCGCGAAACTCGGACACGTCGAGGCGATGTATGAAATCGGCCAAATGTATGACCACTGCCCCTACATTCGCGGCGGAAACAGGCGGAATAAGCGTAAGGCGATAAAATGGTTTGAAAAAGCCGCCCGCAGGGGGAACCGCCCGGCGATGGTGAGCCTTTATAATTACCTGTACGACCGTATAAAGCCAAACAAGCGCAAAGCCGCGTATTGGCGCGAACAAGCCGAAAAGATACCGTGTGACGAAATCGTGCAGGAGGATTATCCGTATGACAGCTTAAATCCGAAGCTGTTTACGCAGGAGGACTGATATGTCTTGTGGGTGAAAAGGAAGACGGAACGCTGGATAATTTCGGTCGCTATTACTCCCACTGACATACAAACAGGCAGGTGAAACGCGATGGATTGTGAGGAATATCGTAGGCGGCGCATGGAGTTTCTTGAAACGAAACGCCGCGAGGAAGCGGAACACCGCGAGGAAGTGGCCAGACTGGAAAAAGCCGCCGAACAGGGCGATGCAGACGCGATGGTTCAACTGGGTCTGGCGTATAACCACTATGTACGGTACAGCGGCATACCGCCGGATAATAAAACAGCCGCGTATTGGTTTATGAAAGCCGCGTATCTCGGCCATCTCGAAGGGATGTTTCATACGGGGCTTGTGTATAGCCACGGGTTATTCGGTTACGGGGAGCCGACGGCGCGGCAGGGTTTGTACTGGCTTAAAAGAGCCGCGAAGCTCGGACACGTCGAGGCGATGTATGAAATCGGACAACTGTATGCCAACTGTCCCTATATTCGCGGCAACACGCGGAATAAGCGCAAGGCGATAAAATGGTATGAAAAAGCCGCCCGCAGGGGGAAGCGTCTGGCGATGGTAAGCCTTTATCATCTGTACGACCGTGTAAAGCCAAACAAGCGCAAGGCCGCGTATTGGCGCGAACAGGCTGAAAAAACCCCACCTGGCGAATTCGACATCGTGATTTCAGATTAGCCAAACGATAGTCTCATGCTGTTAATCGATGAAAACGGAGGTATTGGCAATGGAAATTGAATATGGGTACACCCCGCAGGAACTTGAGGGCGCTATAACCGGATTGATTGAGAAGTATAAGATAACACAAGAGATTTCGCCATATAGGCTGTATTTTACAGCCTTAACAGACAATGAGTATGCCGAAAAAGAGAATGCCGAGGATACGAAGGAAAAGGCTCTGACGCTCGTGAAAGAGTTGGGGGCGGCAAAGCTGTTTGGGATGGGGCTGTTATATTATACCGGCAATGGCGCGCAAAGCGTGGAACAGGACAGAAAAAAAGCCGTCGCCTATTTTGCCGTAGCGGCGGAACACGGACACGTGGAGGCAATGTTTAACACTGCCTTTTGCTTTATGAACGGCGACGGGCTGGCACAAAACCGCAAAGAAGCGCTGTACTGGTTTATCAAAGCGGCGCAAAATGGAAACGACAGATCCATTTACTTTTTAGCGGACTTTCACATGGCGGGGTACGGAGTTATTGAAACGAACGCCGCTGAAGCCGCGAAATACTACGGAACGTCAGCTAATATGGGGCATCCCGCGTCGTTTTATAATCTGGGAGCGCTGCTTTATAACGGCATTGGTATTGCGAAAGATGAATATGCGGGACTGAAGTTGATTGAAAAAGCGGCGGAATTAGGATTTACGCCAAATCAATGAAGATGCGCTGCTCAAACACCCAGAAGCCGCAATCAGCGAACCGTGCTTTTATCATGACAGAGGTTATTGTTGTATCGGCATTTCCCCGGCCTTTCTCGACTCGGAAGAACTTTGGGCCGGGCCGGAGAGCTACGCGTGGTATCCCTGCCCGTGCGGAGGTGACCCCCGTTCGGAGGACTGCCCCAACCACGGCAGACTGAGGGAGGAACCAACATGAAACTCTACACACCGCTGATTATTAAGGCGATGAACACCGCCTATAAATGAAGAAAAATACTGGGCATTTTAGATGATCGCATAAAACAAATAAATATATCTCTTGTAACGTGCAATAACCGATAAGCAGAAATTTATTAGGGTAGAGGGCTTATTTCTGCTGTCCGTTTCATTGACGCGCCGGGCGATCTGATTGTTATGATCCGTGGCGTCGGAGAGCAGGCGCACCAACTGTCCCATAAACAAACCCCTGTAGGGCTTGTTTATGGGACAGTTTATTCTCTGTGTGAAAGCGTTTTTGCAGTTTTGCTCAAAGAACCACGTCCGCCACCCGTCCTGTGGAGGCCGACTCATACACGCCGTCGATGATTGCCATGAGCCTGTGCCCCGCCGCCGCGGGAGCAAGACATTCTTCCTTGCCCTGGCTTTGCGGCATGGAATTCGGCTGCCCCGCCACATAGAGGTAAACCAACCCGGCGCGGCAGCGGAAAGTCTCCTCCTTGCCCGGCAGACCCCTCACGGGCGGGTGGCGATGCTCGGGGCAGGTCTGCCAGGGGGCCATGACAAGCTCCTTGGCGCACACCCGCGACGTATTGATATAGACAATAAGCTGCAAACCGATGTTGGCCAGGTCGTTCAGCCCGAAATCAGCCACCTCGATGTCAGCCGTTTCCTCCCCGGTGAGGATGATCCCCGCCGTTTTCAGTGCCTGGACGGTATCGCGCACGGCTTTTTCCCTCTGCGCCGCTGTAAGCATACTCTTTCCTCCCTATTTTGTCTCAGTAAAAACTGGTCCCGCGCGTCTGATACCGTACTGTATCACGTCTCCGCGACGGAATCAAGCCTCATTTCCCGGGGGAATGGACAAGCGCGCTGACTGCGGGAAGTCCAAAACGAAATAAGACCCTCAAGGCTGAAACCGCGGGCGTTTCAGTATTATACGTCGTTAAGAATAGAATTATAGCGGCTGATCACGTCGTCTAATTTCCCGGAAAAATCATCAGGCGAACCCGAGCCGGTTATACCGGCCGGTTTGCCGTCACGAATCTTTTCATACAAATCCGCGCCGCACTTTTTCAACTTTTCAATATCGCCGCTCAGCATATTTTTTGTAAAGTGATGTTCGGCAAAATCCGACTCGTTAGCCACCAGCTCAGGGTCGTTCATGCTGTCAAACCAATTGTTCACCGACTCCGAAAAAGCATCATAATAAGGCTTAACCTCATTTATATCCGCAGTATGAAAACGTCATCTATATAGTTCTTTAAGTCATAATATGTATTCATTTCATTGATAAGGGAAATCATATCAAGCATTTTCGGGGCTAGATTTTTTACGGCGGAGTCCAGTGCCGGCATAGCCGGCTCTTCACCGGCGAAGGACAAGGCCGCCTCGATAATGTCTACATCATACTGCGAAATCTCGTACAGATAGCCGTCATGTTTGCCGAATTGCAACTCTTCCTCAAGCCCGTAATAATTTTCATACCGCTCCAAGGAACTGGAGAAGCGGCCGTTGATGGCATTTGCCAGTGCAATATAGTCGTTATATTTTACTGTCTCCATGCTGCGGAACAGTCAGCTTCCCCGCGTCTGTGTCGGCAGGAGATCCTTTTTCATTTTCATTGCCTTAAAAATACTCAAATATGTTTATCTAACCATGTATCAAGAAACCTAAGCTGCCGCTCTGTGTGAAACCAATGCTCACTGCCTTCTAAAACGGTCAGGTCACAGTTAAAGCGTTTTGTAAAGCCCCTGACAACCTCATATTCGGTTATGGCGTCCCCGGAACCGTAGAGGATGGAGGTCGGCACATTCCATTTGTCAATGGGGTGGTCTCTCACATAGCAATAATAATCCCAATAGAGCGTTTCCCCCATAAGGGCAGGGATCTCCTGTTTTTCTCTCAGATCATGCTCGCTGATATTGACCCCGGCCATCATGTTCCGTATCACGCGTTCCATATCGAGTACGGGAGAAAGAAAAACGCACTTTCTGAGCGGCAAGTCTTTATACGCAAGCAAACTGAAATACGCGCCCAGACTGCTCCCGTACAGACAGACCGTATCCCATTTTGAGAAAACATAATCCCCTATAACTTTAAGGTCGTGTACGCCGTTCCACACCATGCAGGGATAGTTTTCGTCCCTGCGGTCTCCGTGTTCGGGCAGGTCAAAACTGATCGTCTGAAAACCCCTTTGAGCCGCTTTTTCAGCCAATCCGCGCGCTTCGTATTTATCTGACATTTTACTGTGGACGGCTAAGTATATGCGGTCGGATGCTTCTCCCCAAAGAATGGCGGGGATATTTTCAATGCGAAACACTTCTTTTTTCATTTTCCTGTGCCCCTTAATTTTCATACGGGTCAGCTCACAAATTCCGATACCATTTCTTTTTGCTCGAACAACACGCAGCCGCCCGTGTGCGCGGCGGTAAGAACGCCTTCCTCCCGCAGACGGGCAAACAGCGGCGATTTTAACGCTTCTCTCAACGATACGTTCCGAAGATTAACGTCCGAGTAAGGTGAAAAGGGGCATGGCTCGGCGCCGCCGGCCGCGCTTATGTGGAAAAAGCCCCGACCGGCCGCTAAACAGCCTCCCAATTCCGCTTCATCGCCGGGAAACGAAATGACGATCATCCCTTTTTGACGGGTCCGCGCTTCACGGACGCGGGCCGCCAGTTTGTCCCGGTCATCGCCGCCAAGCGCGAGCTCAGGCCGTTCCACCGGGACATACTCCACAAACAAGACGGCTTTACATCCCATTTTCTCAAGGCTGTCCATATAAACGCTGTCCGTCACCACGTCGAGGTTATCCGACGTCACTGTGACAGAAGCTCCAAAAAATAATCCGGATTGCCTCAGACGGCGCATCGTCTCCACAGTCTGTTTATATACGCCTTGGCCGCGTCTGGCGTCAGTGGCGGCCTCGCCGCCCTCAATGCTGACCATAGGAATAAGGCTGCGGTGAGAATCAAGCAGTCCCATCGCGCGGTCGCCGAGCAGGGTTCCGTTCGTAAACACCGGGAACAGAAGTTTTTTATGCCCGGCGGCGGCTTCCAGCACGTCATATCGAAGAAACGGCTCGCCGCCCGCCAGCAGAATGACCGAAACGCCCAGCGCCTCCGCGTCCGCAAAAACACGTTCCCACATGATAAGCGGCAGTTCCTGAGAATCATGGCAGACATGGCCGGCCCGCGCGTAGCAGCCGGCGCAGCGCAGATTGCAGCTGCCCGTGATGCTGGCAATCAAAATGGGAGGGATATGTTCGCCGGCCTGCTCAAACGCGTGCCGGCGCCGGGCGGCCTTTCGGGCGGCGGCCGCGGCCTGCAGCAAAAACGCGCTCTGCTTTGGATTCTTCGGCGTGATTCTCAGCGCGTCCCCGATAAGGCGTTGTATCCCATCGCTTAAAACCTGTTCCAGATGATTGTTCATTTTTATGACCTCCGATCGACGGCTGCCGTCAGGTTTTCTATCAGCGCGTCAATGAAACGGCCCCGCTGTTCAGAATTGCCCAGATCAATCCCGCTGTACATATAAAACGCGGCGGTATTGAGGGCGGAAGCCTGTATCGGCTGTATGAGCTGCAGGGCAATGATCCTTAATTGCATATCGTCTTTCTGTCCTCCAAATATTTCTTTGAGTAACGGCACGATATATAAGGGCGCTTGCATACTCCCTTCGGTCATCTCCCGAAGCATCATGAAACGGATCAGCTTTTTGTCGTTTCCTGCTAAATCACACAGTTTTTTTAACATCTTCTTTAATTTGACAATTGGCTCCGTTCGGGAATACCCGTCACTTTCCATAAACTCAGAAATGGCCCGCGCCATGACGTCGCCTATCGCAATGCTCATCAAGTTGTCTTTACTCTTAAAGTGATAATTTACTAAACCCGTGCCGACCCCAGCCCTTTCCGCGATCTGCCGGACAGTGACCTTCTCAACGTCCTTAACCTCACTCATCAAGGATTGCGCCGCTTTGACCAATTTATGCCGCAAGTCCTGTTCATTGGAAACCATCCCTTACTCCCTCACATTCTTATACTGAACAGATTTTGAACATGTTCAGTATAGCAGGATCACATTTCAATGTCAAGAGATTTTTTGCAAAATTTTTCGTTCACGGGCAAGACCGCCGCCGCCATCATAACCCCTCCCCAATAAAATGAGCCGGATTTGCCGTCCCAACAAAAAAACCGGCTGCCTGCCGAACACTACGCGCAAGTCAAGCAATACTACAAATTGCGTGATGATGTGCGGAGCGTGGAGGTTTTGCGGCGCGAAGAAGATCACGCGGGACGAGCCGCAGAGGACGGAGCCGGAAAGAGCGCGGGACATTGCGCTGTAAACGGCGAAGCGGCGGGCGAAGAATCGCCCGCCGCTGTTGACGCCAAGTTAAAACTTGGTAAACGAATAAGGTTTATTTTTTATTCTGTTCAAGCCAGATATTCAATGCCTTATTCAGTTTGAGCAGAACAATAACGACTGACACAAGACAGCCAATGCCGACTATCGTAGCAATCACTGAAATCATGTGCGGCGCAATCAGTGGCGGCATTCTCATATCCCCTCGTAAAATTTGATAATAAACTACAAAGCCGGATACCTCACCCCAAGTGACAAATACGGCTACCCGGCTTTGTATAGCTGTTAGAAAAACAAGAGTATATCTTTGGCCTTAAACAGTTTTGCGGTTTACGGTTTATACCTTGGCTCAACTTTATAAACAGCACCTGTTGAGGCGTCTAATTCGACGCAGTATTCATATTGCCCGAACGCCACATGGATATGGTACGTCAAAGCGCCTATATGCGGCTTGTAATCCAAATGGCAGTCAGTGACAATACCGCCGCCCGCGTTTTGAATGGCAATGGATTTTGCACTGTCCGCACTGACGGTGGCCGTCGCGTAGTTAGTCTGCGGACCCGTTTTTGTGATTTGATCCATGTGATAATCTATGACGCTTCCATCGTATGCGCTAACGTGAACGCAATACTTATAGTCGCCATTAACGACAATAACTTTATATTCCATGCCGCCATGCGGCGGGTAATGTGTTTCGGTTCGGGCAACCGTCCCTCCGCCAACTCTGTCAAGCGCGGCGCTTTGGGCGGCTTCAGCGGTTATGTTCGCCTGCGTCTGCGGATAATTATATATACCTGGCGCGGCAGGTGCCGGCGGCATTACAGGAATTGTCGGCGTCACACTCACAGACGGCGCATAAGTCTGTGGCGTTGATGTTTGCGGTACGGATGTCTGCGGCGCGGAGTCCCGTGTGAAGTTCTCCACATGCCCTGTATATCCGTCTATGAATACCACATAAAGATAGTTCCCGGCGGTTACTGTGACCTCATAACCGGCTGCGCCTTGGTTATACGTCAGCTTGGAACCTGTCATCTGTCCGCCGCCCGTCAATTCAAGCGCGATGTCTATAGCTGCCTCGTCGCTGATAAAGTCATTCATGCTTATATTCGCGGCATAAGCTGTGAGCGGTATTGCCAGCATAATTGACATAGCGATTAACAGCGCGCTTATTTTTCGTTTCATACATACAAACCTCCCTTTTAATTTTGTGGTCTTGAAAAACTCGGCTAATCCCGTTTCTCAACAATATACCTCCTCCCCGTTACAAGGTTAGCGTCGCAGTTTACATCATCATTCTACTATAGTCTTTTCTGCTTGTCAATAGGCTTTGAAAAATTTTCCGTGATGTCTTTATGGTTTATATCTCGGCTCATGCTTATGGATGGAACCCGTTTCGGCGATTATTTCCACACAGTGTTCCCACTGTCCGACCGCCACATGAACATGATAAACCAAGAATTTTTCAAGCGGTCTGTTTTCTAATCTGCACTCGGTAACAACGCCGCCGCCCGCTGTTTCAATGGCTATCGCTTTGGCTTCATCAGCTTCTATAATCCCTGCCGTATCGTATATATTCGCATCTACTGTCGCAACAGGAGGTTCGTATGCCGTAGTGAGCGCGAAAACGGAGCCGGAAAACACTGTCAATGCTACAAATACAATGAAAACAGCATACGCCGGTTTTTTCATTTTCCTTGTAGTATCCAAAATGGCGTCTAACCGTCTTTTCGCGCCCCTTTTTCCTCCGTAAAAACAGGTAGACAGCATGGTACTTGCGGTACTCTTGCCGCCTATCATCTTCACCATTAACTCCGCGTAAAATTGTTTGTTTTGCTCACCAACGTCCCTCAAAACGGTTTCGTCACAGGATGCTTCCCCATCTGCCTGCATAAGAGCGTACATCCAGTAGACAACAGGATTAAACCAGTATATTGATACCGTGATAACCGACAGCAATTTTATAAACAAATCATGGCGTTTGAAATGAACCAGTTCATGACGAAATATGAGTTCCAGTTCATCCGCTTCAAAATGCTTTTTCGGCAAGACCACTATGGGGTATAAAAACCCCGTGAGCAGGGAGCTTGATGTAAACTCACATATTCTGAGTTCTATTTTTTTATTGCAAAGCCCTTTCTCATCCTGAATGGAGCGGAATACAGACAAGGTTGTTTCATCTGTTATCGGTTCACCCCACCGCCGTATCATACTGGTGAACCGAAAATACCGCCGGATATGATACGATAAAATCGCTATTGCAACAATGCCCCAAACAAGAATACAAACCATGAAAGGCGAAATGACCCAATCGTAAAACGTATCTTTTGTCGTATATGTGGTTGTGGATTCCCGCACGGAATCCGGTTGAAGCGGTAATTTATTCGGTAACGGCGGTTCGTTCGGTATTGGCAGTTCATTCGGCAACGGCGGTTTATTCGGTAAGGCTTCAAAAACGGTATGCTGCGCTTGCGGCTCAACAGAAAGCGGAACAGTAATAAAGCCGCCGTCAAATACTTGGCTCATGGGAATAAGAAGTCCTATGAGAAACACTACCCAAACAGCATAACGCAGGCTTGCGCGAAATCTTTTTAAGAACAACGCGCTAAATGCTGAGAAGACAAGAATGATTACGCTCATAACAAAAGATTTCAGCAAAAAAGATAAGGTATACACCGTCATTTATCATCACCATCTCTTTCAGAAAGCCAATTCTGGAGTTCCCGTATATCTTCCGGTGAAAGGTTCTGCCCGTCATAAAATGTTTTTATCAGGCTTCCCATAGAATTTATATAATGCCGCGCCATAAAAGCCCCAGTTTCAATCCGCATATAATCCTCTCTTGATATGGTTGGGCTGTAATTTCGTGCTCTCCCTACCCGTTCGCTTGTTAAAAATCCTTTTTCAGTCAAACGTAACAGCATTGTTAATAATGTCTGCAATTTCAAGTTTCTGTCGGGTTTCATTCTTTCCATTATTTGTAAAGTTGTTATGGGCGGTGTATTGCCCCATATAATCTCCATGATTTCAAATTCCGAATCCGGCAGTCTTTTCATCGCCACTTAAACATCACCTCTGCTGGCTAATCAGCGTTTATAATACTACTTTAGTCTTTTCTTGTATTGTACATAATCCTTTCCGCTTTGTCAAGAAAAATGTTAAACGCCCGCTGATTAAATCAGTACCATTAAAGTCCTTAACGAATGAGTACAGACAAAGATATGGGCTGTGCAGGGGTTTTTGTTTTTTAGTCCCTTGATTAAAATTTACACCCTTGACAATGTTGCTCTGGCCACCACACTGGGGAGAAAACTCGTGATCGGGCAGGCGTTAGAAGATGGTTAGAAAGCCATTAAAAATGTATGCCATTCCCAATTTCCCAAGACAAAGCAAAACGCCCGCAATCCACTGATTGCAAGCGTTTCATCCGTCTGGTGGGGGAAGGTGGATTCGAACCACCGAAGGCGGTGCCAACAGATTTACAGTCTGCCCCCTTTGGCCACTCGGGAATTCCCCCATTTGAAAGCCGTGACAGCGTTGCTACTCTACCACAGCCCCCTCTGTTTGTCAACCCTTAAAAATCAAATTTACCAGCTTATCCGGTACCACAAAGCTCTTGAACGGCGCGCGCCCGTCAGCGGCGGCGGCTATGCGCTCTGTCGCCAAGGCCGCAGCGACGGCCTCGTCGCCGCCGCACCCGCGCGGTACGACGACGGTGCCGCGCAGCTTGCCGTTGATCTGCACCGCCAATTCCACCGTGTCCTCAACCGTCTTCGCCGGGTCATATTGCGGCCATCCCGCTTCACAGCACAGCCCCTTTTCGCCGTAAGCCGCCCACAGTTCCTCGCAGATGTGCGGCGCGAACGGGCTCAGCAGCCGCAGCAGGACGCGCATGTCGCCCCTCGTACAGCCCTTCTCATAAGCCGACAGCAGCGACATCATCGCGGCGATGGCCGTGTTGAATTTCAGCTCCTCTATATCTTCCGTCACCTTTTGAATGGTCTGGTGCAACTTGATCTCAACCCCGGGCGTGAGCGAACCGCCGCGCTCCGCCGCCTCATGCGCCGTCACCCACACACGTTCCAAAAAGCGGCGGCAGCCTTTGATGGCTTTATCCGACCACTGGCAGCCCTTTTCAAAATCCCCAATGAATAAAATCGTCAGGCGCAGCGTGTCCGCGCCGTAATCGCGCACCACCTCGTCGGGGTCCATGCCGTTATTCTTCGTTTTGGAGATTTTTGTGCCGTCAGAACCCAATATAAACCCGTGGCTTGTGCGTTTTTTATACGGCTCCGGCTGTTCCACGACCCCGATGTCGTACAGAAATTTGTGCCAAAACCGGGAATACAGCAGATGCAGCGTCGTGTGTTCCATGCCGCCGTTATACCAGTCAACCGGCATCCACCGGCGCAGCGCTTCTTTAGACGCCAGCGTGTCCGGATTGTCCGGGTCGGTGTAGCGCAGGAAGTACCACGACGACCCGGCCCATTGGGGCATGGTGTCCGTTTCGCGTTTGGCGGGAGCGCCGCACTTGGGGCAGGTTGTATTGACCCACTCCGTAATCGCCGCCAGCGGCGACTCGCCGGTGTCGGTGGGTCTGTAATTCCGCACGTCCGGCAGGCGCAGCGGCAGCTCTTCCTCCGGCAGCGGGACCATGCCGCATGCGGGACAGTGTACAATGGGGATCGGCTCGCCCCAGTAACGCTGGCGGGCAAAGACCCAGTCGCGCAGCTTAAACCGTACCACAGGCTCGCCGAGACTTTTGTCCCGCAGCCAGCCTGTGATTTTTTTCTTCGCGTCGTCCACTTCCAGCCCGTCGAGAAACCCGGAATTGACCATGATCCCCGTCTCAGTGCCTGTAAAGGCCTCTTTTGTCACGTCGCCGCCCTTAACAACCTCAACGATCGGCAGCCCGAACGTCCGGGCGAATTCCCAGTCACGGGCGTCATGCCCCGGCACCGCCATAATGGCGCCGGTACCGTAGCTCATCAGCACATAGTCCGACGCGAAAACGGGGATTTCCCCGCCGGTGGCGGGATTGACGGCATTGATACCGTCCAGCCGCACGCCGGTCTTTTCCTTTATCAGCTCCGTACGCTCAAAATCGCTCTTACGCGCGGCCGCTTTGCGGTAGGCGTCCGCTTCGGCAAAATTCCGTATCATCCCTTTATACCTGTCAATCAGCGGGTGTTCGGGCGAAATGACCATATAGGTCGCCCCGAAGAGCGTATCGGGCCGCGTCGTATAGACGCGCAATGTCTCCTCCGTCCCCGCGAGCGGGAACAGGATCTCCGCGCCCTCGCTGCGCCCGATCCAGTTTTTCTGCTGCGCCGCGACCCGCGCGGGAAAATCGCAAAGGGCAAGGTCGTCCAGCAGCCGCTGGGCGTATTCGGTGATCTTCAGCATCCACTGGCTTTTATCGCGCCGTTCGGCGGGAGATTCGCAGCGCTCGCACAGCCCGCCGATGACCTCCTCATTGGCTAAAACACACTTGCAGGACGGACACCAGTTGACCGGCATATTCGCCTTATACGCAAGCCCTTTCTCAAACATTTTGAGAAAAATCCACTGCGTCCACTTATAATACGCCGGGTCGGTCGTGTTGACCTCGCGCGTATCGTCAAACGAATATCCCAGCCGCCGTATCTGCTTCCGGAAATGCTCCACGTTTTGGCGCACCACCTCGGCGGGGTGGATGTTGTTCTTAATGGCGTAGTTCTCGGCGGGCAGGCCGAAAGCGTCCCATCCGATCGGGAACAGCACGTTATACCCCTGCATCCGCCTCGCGCGCGCTAAAACGTCCATCCCCGTATAAGGACGCGGATGTCCGATGTGCAGCCCTACGCCGGACGGGTAAGGGAACTCTATAAGGACGTACTGATTGTTCCCCTCATCCCGGTCGGCGGCCCGGAAACACCCTCTGTCCAGCCAGGTTTTCTGCCATTTTGGTTCAATCTTTTTAGGCTCGTACCGTTCCATCAAAGCTCATCCTCATTATATTGTCTGGCGTCCGCCCACAGCCGCTCGATCGAGTAAAATTCCCGCGCGTCCCGTAACAGTATATGGACGACCACCGCGCCGTAATCCAGCAGCAGCCAATTGCCGCCGCCGCGCCCCTCGATGTGTCCGGGCGCGACGCCCCGCTCTTTAAGAATAACCTCCACCTCGTCGGCGAGGGTTTTGAGGTGGGTGGACGACGTGCCGGTGGCAATGATAAAGTAATCGGCCAGCACCGTGAGGTCGGTGACCTCCAGAATCCGGATGTCCGCCGCCTTCTTGGCCGACAGGCTCCGCGCGGCGTTTCTGGCCAGTTCTCTGGGTTCCATACGCTCATCCTTCCTCAGGGACCCCTCAAATGGAGCCTTATTCATTTCTCCGTCAATGCTATATATTCCACAATCTCCGCCCCTATGGGAGTGCTGAAGGGGTTTATTGTTTCGTTAATGAGCGCCAGCGCCTCCTCGGCCCGTACGGCTTCATAATATGTTCCGCTGATCTCATTGGCGTTGTGAACCGTATAGGTGGGCAGGGAGTGGAAAACAACATTGTCCATGCCGATATTCTTGATCTGCTCCGCAAACCACAGCAGGTTGCCCCAGTCGATGTCGCTCTTCAGATTGTCCTGCGCGATTTTGATATATTCGGGGAATTTGGTCCAGTTGGCAAGGGCTTTCTTGGCAGCCACCTTGAGGACTTCCTGCTGCATTGCCATCCGCCCGTAGTCGTCATACCCCGCGCCGTATTTCCCGTCGATGTAATTCACGCGGAACCGCACCAGCTGCAGGGCCTGGTCCGCGTTGAGGTGCTGCTGGCCCTTCTGGAGATTGATGCCCTCCCCGTCCACGCGCATGTTCATCGGCACATTGAAATCGATGCCGTCAATGGCGGTGATGAGCCGCTTAAACCCGTTGTAATCCACCACCGCGGCATACTGCGGCTGGAAGCCGATCAAAGTGGCTATTTCCTTTTTCATCTGGGCGATCCCGGGTTCGTCCACGTTCTTTTGCTGGGAATACGCGCTGTTTATCTTCTTGATCGTGCGGGGCGCGCTTTCGACAGCCGTATCGCGCGGTATGGAGAGCACATGGCACGTCCCCTGTTTGGTATCCAGCGTCGCGACCATCAGCGTGTCGGTCAGTCCCTGGTTTGCGCCCGCGAGAATGAACGTATAAACGCCATCCCGTTTGACGTAGCCCTGCGGGGAAACTTCAGCGCCGCCGGAGGGCTGGGCGGGCGACGCGCCGGACGGCAGGATTTCGCCGGACGGCGAGGGCCGGTTGGGTACAATGGGGACTTCGGGGGGTCTGCTGATCCAGAGCCGGATGGCAAGGGCTGTTCCCCCAATAAATATCAGCAGCAGAGCCGCAATAATCAACGAGATGCGCGCGGACAGGCGCCGCCGGCCCCACCATGCCGCGAAGCCCTTGCGGCGGACGGCGCCGGCCCGCGCGGGCGCGTTTTTTTTGGCCTGCCTTTTCGCCACCCGCCTGCCCGAATAAGGGCGCTTAATGATCGCCATTTTCCCACGTTCTTTCAATATCTAGTAACGCTTCCTCCGTAAATCCGTCCTCTTTCCTTCCGGTCAGCGTATGACAGGCGTTGGGCGCCGTTTCTTCCCACTCAGAAAACAGTATACCATAACGGCGCAATAATTGCAACCGGGCCGGCGTCTCTTTTGTCATATCGCGCAACAGCGCCTCACGGCCTGGGACAGCCATACAGTCCCTCCTTTTGAATGTAGTCATAGACTTCAGCCGGCAGCATATCCCCCCCCAGGCCCCGCGCCAGCAGGCCGCGTATCTCCGTACTGGAAACGGGCAGGGCGGTCCTCGGGCATACATACGTTTTACAGAGAGCCCGCAGCTCATCCGCCCGAACCCACATGTCAAAGGTGTCCCCCATATCAGAGCCCATCAGCAGCCACAGCGTCTCCGGCTTTTCCCGCTCCAACAGCGTCTTGACCGTGTCATACGTATATTGCGCGCCGCCGTACAGCTCAAAAGAGCTCACTTCCGTATCCCGCAGCCTCCCCGCCGCCAGTTTGCTCATCGCCAGACGGTGCGCGGCGGAAGGGGTGTTGTCCGGCAGCTCCCTGTGGGGGGGAGAGCCGGACGGCATCCAGATCAGCCTGTCAAGGCGCAGCTCGTCCAGCGCCTTCCGCGCCAGCGCGACATGCCCGTTGTGCGGCGGGTTGAAACTGCCGCCGTATAACCCTAAAATCATTTTTCCCTCCGGCTGTGTAAGAAACCCTTTGAACGGGTTTCTTACGTCCCTTTCAAACTCTTTAATAACGCCCGGATCGCCGCGCCCCTGTGTGACACCGCATCCTTTTCCTCCGGCGTCAATTGCGCCATCGTACGCTTTTTCTCCGGCAGAAAAAAAATAGGGTCGTAGCCAAACCCGTTTGTCCCCCCCGGTTCCTCCGCGATTTCCCCCTCGCAAAACCCCTCGGCAGTTATTTCGCGTCCGTCCGGATACCCGTCACCCGCCGGATACGCCAGCGCGAGGGCGCAGACAAACCGCGCCTTGCGGTCGTCCCTGCCCTCCATCGACCGCAAAAGGGTTTCCGTCCGTTTCCCACTGGGAGCAAACCGCGCCGACAGGACCCCCGGCGCGCCGCCCAGCGCGTCCACACACAATCCCGAATCGTCGGCGAGAGCGGGCAAGCCCGTCGCTTCCATCGCCGCCCGCGCTTTGATGCGGGCGTTTTCCAAAAAGGTCGCGCCCGTTTCCTCCGGTCCTTCCGTTACCCCGTAATCAGCCAGTGTCTTGACGGTAAACCCCGCGGGTCCCAAAAGACGCGCGAACTCGCGCGCCTTGCCGGGGTTATGGGTGGCCAGGACTATCGTCTGCATGAGATCCCTCCAGCGGCGCGTCCGGATACGCGGCAACGGGCGGCGCCCTCACACGATCGCCTCGATAAACGCGGCCGGGTCAAACGGGGCAAAATCCCCGATCTGCTCGCCCACGCCCGCCCATTTGACCGGCACGCCCGTCTCGCGGGCCACGGCCAGCACGACGCCGCCTTTGGCGGTGCCGTCCAGTTTTGTCAGGATGATGCCGGTCAGCCCGGCGGCCCCGGCAAACCCCCTGACCTGCGAGAGCCCGTTCTGCCCTGTCGTCGCGTCCAGCGCCAGCAATGTCTCGCGGGAACAGCCCGGCAGTTCGCGGTCGAGGACGCGGCTTATCTTATTCAGCTCGTTCATCAGGTTTTGTTTATTCTGCAGCCGCCCCGCCGTGTCGCAAATAACGACGTCGGTCCCGCGCGCGCGCGCCGCGTTTACCGCGTCGAACAGCACGCTGGCAGGGTCGGCCCCTTCCTGCTGGCGCACAATGTCCGCGCCCGCCCGTCCGGCCCAGATCTCCAGCTGGTCGGCGGCGGCGGCGCGGAACGTGTCGCCCGCGCAGAGCAATACCTTTTTGCCCTCCCCCGCAAGCCGCGCGGCCAGCTTACCGACGGAAGTCGTCTTGCCCGCGCCGTTGACGCCCGTGACCAGCACGACCGACGGGCGGGACGAGAGATCCATCTCCCGGCTTCCCGCGCTTTCCAGCAATTCGGTGAGCTGTCCCCGCAGGACGGCGCGCGCGTCCTGCCGCAGCCTGACGCCCTCTTTTTTGCAGCGCGCCCGCAAACCGTCAACGATTTCCGCGGCCAAAACCGCGCCCGCGTCGGAGAGGATCAGCCCCTCCTCCAGCTCGTCGTAAAACCCGTCGGAGACTTTTTCCCCCTCTACGAACAGCCCGCCCAGCTTGCCTTTTAATTTGTCGAAAAGCCCCATATGACGCTCCTTTTAATCCGTATAGCCGTCTTCCACCTCGTCCAGCCGCAGGCTGATGACCTTGCTCACTCCCGGTTCCTGCGCCGTCACGCCGTACAGCATCCCCGCCTGCTCCATCGTACCGCGGCGGTGGGTGACGACTATGTACTGGGTATTTTGAGACAGGCGTTTGAGGTAGGCCGCAAACCGCCCCACATTCACATCGTCCAGATCGTGATCGATCTCGTCCAGCACGCAGAACGGCGCGGGGCGCACCTTAAAAATGGCGAAATAGAGCGCGATGGCCGACAGCGACTGCTCGCCGCCCGACAGCAGCGATATGGAGCGCAGCTTTTTACCCGGCGGCCGCGCCTTTATCTCAACCCCGCTCTCCAGAATGTCCGCGTCGCCGTCCAGTTCCAGCGCGGCCTCGCCGCCGCCGAATATCTCCACAAATGTCTCCGAGAATTTTTGCGCGATCGCCGCGAACTGTCCGGCGAAAAGCCCTCGCATTTCCCCGGTAATGCGCCCGATGATCGCATCCAGCTCGTCCTTGGACTTTTGCGCGTCCTCACGCTGCCCCGTCAGGTAGCGGTAGCGCTCCCCGACGCTCTCGTAGGCTTCGATCGCGCCCAGATTGACGCTGCCGAGCGCGTTGATTTCCCGCTTCAGCTCCGCGCTCTTTTTCTGCGCGCGCGCGACGCTCTCGATCGGGGTGCGCAGTTCCTGCGCCTTGGTCACGGTCAGCTCATACTGCTCCCACAGGCGGCTCACCAGCGCGTCCTCTTCTTTTTGGGTGGTCAGCAGAGAGTTTTCCAGTTTATCGACCGCGCGGGACAGCGCCATATTCTGCTCCGCGCCGTCCTTGACCATACGCCCGGCCCGCACCCGGCCGGCTTCCAGAGAACGCTGCTTATCCACGATCGCGTCCATCTCCGCGCGGCTTTGCGAAATATCCCGCGTCAGGCCGTCAATTTCCCGGCGATGTTCTTCACAGAGGACCTGCAGTTCCCCGATGCGTTTCTGGTAGCCCTCCAGCGCGGCGGCGCGGCTTTCGCCGTCCATCGACAGGTCGCGCCCGCGCTCCTCCAGTTCCTCCAGCGCCTTGACGACGCCCTCGCGCCCGGCAGTCAGCGACGCCACGCGTTCCCGCAGGGCCGACTGGCGCTCCCCCAATCCGGCGCGGGATTCGTCCAGCGCGCCGTGCCCCTCGGACAGCGCGGCAATTTCATCCTCCAACCGCGCGATACCGGCCTCGTGCCCCCCGATCGCGGCGGTTTCGTTCCGGCACTCGGCGCCGATCTGCGCGAGGCTCCTGTCCAGCTCCGCCAGCTCGCTCCCGCAAAGCTCCCCGGCGTCCTCCAGATTTTTCAGCAGCGCGGCGCGGTGGCTCTCCTCCGCGGACAGGGCGGAAAGCTCCTCCTGCGCCTGCCTCCGCTCTCCCCCCGCCACGTCAAGGTCATATTGCGCCGCCTTACAGGCGCGTTCGGCTTCCTCAAAGAGCTTTCCCGCCCCCGCGGCCTGCCCCGCCAGCGCGGAAAGCTCCGTTTCCAGCCGCGCCAGTTCGTTCTTGCGGCTCAACACGCCGACCTTCCTGCCGACGCTGCCTCCGGTGATGGCGCCGCCCGCGTTGATGACCTGCCCGTCCAGCGTGACGACGCGTACACGCTGTTCCATTCTGCGCGACAGCGCGATCGCGCCGTCCAATGTCCGGCAGACGACGGTGCGTCCCAACAGGTTGCGGATGACGCCGCGGTATCGTTCCTCACAGTCTACCAGGCGGGAAGCCAATCCCACGACTTCGTCCCCCATTTCGGGAACGTCGTCCCATTCGCGCCCGTCAACGGTCGTAAGCGGCAGGAACGTGGCGCGGCCGCCCCGGCGCTCTTTGAGCAGCCCGATCGCGGCCTTGGCGTCCTTTTCGGCGGAAACGACGATATTCTGCAATGCGGCGCCCAGAGCGATTTCAATGGCGATCGTGTTTTCATCCGCGGTGCGGATGAGGCCGCTCAGCACGCCGTGCAACCCCGGCAGGCCGCTGTTCATCACCAGCGCGACGGCCTGATTGCCCTCGTATTCCTTCTCCAGATCGCTCAGCAGCGCAAGGCGCGACTCTTTTTCATGCAGGCCCCGCCGTATGTCTTCGGCGCCGTCCCGCGCCTCCGCCAGCTTTTGCGCCCGCTGTTCCGCGCGCAGGGTGTAGCCCTTGAGGACGTTGTCCAGCCCGTCTACAGTTTCCCGCGCCTCCGCCAGCTTCTCCCGCGTGCGGGCAAGGCCGTTCCGCGCCTCCGTCAGCGCCTCGCCGCCCCTGTCCCGCTCAGCCAGCAGCGCCTGACGGCGGGCGGCCTGCTCGCCGCGGCGCGCCTCCAGCGCCGTCAGACGAAGCCTGCTCTCTCCCAGCGCCGCCTGTTCCAGCGCCGCCTGCGTACGGAGCGCGTCAGCCCGCGCCGACAGGTCGCCGGTCTGTTCGGCGAGGTTTTTCGCCTCCAGCGCCAGTTCCGAAAGCGCCAGTTCCTCGGCTCTGAGGGCTTCCTCTATCCGGTCCCGTTCGGCGGACCGGTCTTCCCGCTGTTTATGCAGCGCCTCGGCGCGCTCGTCGTGCCGCTCGGCGGCGAGGCTCAGTTCCTCCCGCAGACGCTCCATATGCCCGATGTCGTTTTGGCACACCTTTAAGCCGCTCTCGGCATCCGCGCGCCGGCTTTCCAGTTCCGCCAGCTTTTCGCGGGCGGTTTCGGCGGCCTGCGCCAGATCCAAAGACTCCCGCTCCATCCGCTCCGTATCGGCGTACAGCGCGTCAAGCTCCGCCTTGCTCCGCTCGAACCGCTCTTTTGCCTCGCGGTACTGGTCGTTTTGCCTGTCCCTGCCGGAACGGATCGTCTCGATCTGCCTCAGCCAGAGGTTGATGTCGATGCCGCGCAGTTCGTCGCGCAGCAGCAAAAACCGCCTCGCGGTCCCGGCCTGTTCCCGCAGGAGCGCGACCTGCGGCTCAAGCTCGTCTATCTTATCGGAAACACGCAAAAGGTTTTGTTCGGCGGAGGCCAGCTTGCGCTGCGCCTCCTCCTTGCGGCTGCGGTATTTCGCGATACCGGCGGCCTCCTCGAATACGCCGCGCCGGTCGGCGGGCTTCTCGGTCATAATGCGGTCGATCATACCCTGCGCGATGATGGAATAGCCGCCCGGCCCCAATCCCGTGTCCATCAGCAGGGACGTGATGTCCTTGAGGCGCACGGCGGCCTTGTTGCTAAAATACTCGCTCTCCCCGGAACGGTACAGGCGGCGCGTCAGCGCCACCTCGGCGGCGTCCGCGGCGAAAACGCGGTCCTCGTTGCCGATCACCAGGGATACCTCGGCAAAGCCCAGCGCGCCCCGGCGCTCCGAGCCGTGGAAGATGACCTCCTCCATCTTCTTTTCGCACCGCATGACGCGGGCGTTCTGCTCACCCAAAACCCACCGCACAGCCTCGGCGATGTTGCTCTTGCCGCTGCCGTTGGGGCCGACGACCGCCGTCACCCCGTCCGGCACCGCGAGGTCAACGCGGTCGGGGAAGGTCTTGAATCCCTGTACGGATATGGATTTTAAGGCCCCCAAAGAGCGTTCACCTCCCTGTATTTATGACATGGATTATACCCCGCCGTGACCGCCCTGTCAAGTTTTGGGCGTCTGCGGCGGGACGGCGCGCGTTTTCCGTTTGCCATAAGGGGGATATGGGTCTATAATAAACCCAAAACGGGAACGGGGGAATATTTCATGGCAGCCTGCGCCATCGGCATAGACTACGGCACTCTGTCCGCGAGGGCCGTGCTGATCGACACCTCTACCGGCGAGGAACTGGCGTCAAGCGAATATGCCTATCCGCACGCCGTGATCGACGCGCGGCTGCCGGGCGGGGCGGTTTTGCCCCCAGACTGGGCGCTGCAGCACCCGCGGGACTATCTGGAGGCGCTGGAACATGTTGTCCCGGACGTGCTCCGGCAGAGCGATACCGACCCGGGACGCGTCGTCGGGATCGGGACGGATTTCACCGGCTGCACCGTCCTGCCCGTCAAGGCGGACGGGACGCCGCTCTGTTTTCTGCCGGAATTTGAAAACAACCCCCACGCCTACGTGAAACTGTGGAAACACCACGCCGCGCAGGACAAGGCCAGCCGCCTCAACGAGATCGCCGCCGCCCGCCGCGAGCCGTGGCTTTCATATTACGGCGGTAAAATCTCCAGCGAATGGAACATCCCTAAGCTCTGGCAGGTACTGGACGAGGCCCCGGAGGTTTACGCGGCGATGGACCGCTGGATCGAGGCCGCCGACTGGATTGTCTGGCAGCTGACCGGGACCGAGACCCGCAATGCCTGCACGGCGGGATACAAGGCCATGTACAACAAAAACGCGGGTTTCCCCGCAAATGATTTCTATAAAGCCCTCGACCCGCGCTTCGGCGGCGTGGCGGAGCGGTTTTTCAACCTCCCCGTCATCCCGCCGGGTACGAAAGCGGGCGGCGTGACGCCGGACATGGCGGCCAAACTCGGGCTGAAGCCGGGGACGGCGGTCGCGGCGGGCATTCTCGACGCCCATGTCTGCGTGCCGGCGGTGGGGATCGGCGCTCCGGGAACCATGCTTGAGGTCATCGGCACATCCGGCTGCCATATGCTGATGGGGACGGAGGAGATTGCCGTCCCGGGCATCTGCGGCGTCGTGGCCGACGGCATCCTGCCGGGCTTTTACGGATATGAGGCGGGTCAGTGCTGTGTCGGCGACCATTTCGCGTGGTTTGTGGAAAACTGCGTCCCCGCCGCCTATGCGCGCGAGGCTGAGGAAAAGGGGGAAACCCTCCACGCCCTGCTGCGCGAAAAAGCGGAAAAACTGCGCCCCGGCGAAAGCGGCCTGCTCGCGCTGGACTGGTGGAACGGCAACCGCAGCGTGCTGGTTGACGCGGACCTGAGCGGCGCGCTGCTCGGCCTGACGCTCCGGACAAAGCCGGAGGAGATATACCGCGCGCTGATAGAGGCCACGGCGTACGGGACCCGCGAGATCATCGAAAACTACCGCGCGCACGGCATAGCGGTGGACGCCTTTGTCGCCGCCGGCGGTATCAGCCAAAAAGACCCCATGGCGATGCAAATTTACGCCGACGTGCTCAACCTGCCCATAGGGCTCGCCGGGAGCGAAAACGGCCCGGCTTACGGAAGCGCGATATTTGCCGCCGTCGCCGCCGGGGAAGAGGCCGGGGGATACGGCGACATCTTTTCGGCGGCGCGGGCGCTGGGCAGGCGCAAAGAGTCCGTATACCGCCCCAGCCCCGAAAACGCGGCGGCATACGATACGCTGTACGCGGAGTATAAGGTCCTGCACGACTACTTCGGGCGCGGCGCGAACGATGTGATGAAACGGCTGAAAGGCAAAAGAGCGCTTGCGTAGCCCGGCGGGTCAGGGAAACCCTGGCGAGCGGCGGCGAGCATAGTGTTTCCCTGACCGTCCGCCGGGCGTGACGCAAGGTGACAGAAGCCGCGTAAATCTATCCCTCCAGCGCCTCGCGCATGTTGACGTTGCGTTTGCGCTCGCGGGAGAGCGTTGTGGCCACGTCATGACCGGGATAGACGGTATAGTCTCCCTCCAGCGACGCCAGCAGGCGCAGGGACGCCAGCATCGCGGCGTAATCGCCGCCGGGCAGGTCGCACCGCCCGCAGTCGTCTTCAAACAGCGTGTCGCCTGTAAACAGGACGCCGGCTGTTCCGCCCTCCGGCGCGGGGACGCGCAGGCAGATACTGCCCGGCGTGTGGCCCGGCGTATGCAGCACTTCAAACGTATACGCGCCCAGCGGAAAGGTTTCTCCGTGGCGCGTCAGGACGTCCGCCTCGGCGGTTATGGCTTTCGCGCGCCCGAACGGACCGCTCAGGCCCGCGTCGCGCAGATAAACGGCGTCGGCTTCATGGATGACGGCCTTCGCGCCGGTCGCGCGGCGCACCTCCTCCAGGGCAAGGGTGTGGTCAAAATGCCCGTGCGTAAGGAAGATATACCTCAAAGTCAGGCCCTTTTCGCGCACGCGCCCCAAAATAAGGCCGGCCTTGTCGCCGGGGTCAATCACGGCCGCCTCGCGCGTCTCCGTGTCGGCGGCGATATAGCAGTTGGTGGATACCACTCCCACCACAAGGGAATCAACGCTGAACATATCCCCCATCCTTTCCGTTGGCTGTTAACAGCATAGCACACACAGCGCGTCCGCGCAACAAAGGACTTCTCAAACACTCAAAACTGTGGTATACTTCATAGACAATCTCTATTCCCCGCCGGCGGCGGGGAAGCCGTACACCCGAAAGAGGAAATTTTTATGCCTTTTCCTGCCCTTTATTACGCGGGGGCCGCCGTGCCGGCGCTGCTGCTGATTGCCGCGGCTTTCCTTGTGTTGCGCAAGGTCCCGGCGGCGGAGTTTTCCGCGCCCGGCGTCCCCGAATATGACCCCGGCGAGGCGGACCGCGCGGCGGAGGCTCTGGCCGAAGCCATCCGCTGCCGGACGGTCTCGTACCCCGACGTCACCCGGCGGGACTTTTCCCAATGGGTCGCGCTGCGCAGGGTCTTGCGCGAGCGGTATCCTTTGAGCCATGAGCGCATGATCCCGGAGCACACGGCGGGGCTTTCCACGCTATATAAATGGGAGTCTCCCGAACCGGCTGGCGAGCCCATCCTGCTCTGCGCCCATCTCGACGTCGTACCGGCGGGCGGCGTCTGGAACGTCCCCCCGTTCGACGGGCATATCGGGGACGGCTTTGTATGGGGCCGGGGCGCGCTTGACTGTAAAAACGTCGTCGTCTGCCTGTTTTCCGCGCTGGAAAGTCTGTTTGAGGGCGGTTTCGTCCCCGGCCGCGACATCTATCTGGCTCTGGGGCACGACGAGGAACTGGGCGGTCCCGAAGGAGCGAAGCAGTTCGCCCGGTATTTTGCCCAGCATGGCATACATTTTTCGCTGGTCCTTGACGAGGGCGGTTTCATCACCGACGGCGCGTTTCCGGCCGGTAAGCCGGTGGCGGACATATGCGCCGCCGAAAAGGGCGTGATGGACGTCCGACTTACGGTGACCGCGCCGGGCGGTCATTCGTCACATCCGCCGGAGCGCACGGCGGCGGGCCTGCTCTGCGAGGCCGTCTGCCGCGTGGGGTTCAAGCTGCGCCCGGCCCGTATTCTCCCGCTTGTATACGACCATTTTAACACCATCGCTCCTCTGCTGGACGGCACGCTGCGCCGTTACGCCGCCACCCCGCGTTTTTACAGAAAAAAGCTGCTCGCCCGCCTCTGCGCGGACGAGAGGACGGCGGCGCTGGTGCGGACAACGGTGGCTCCGACCCTTTTGACCGGCGGCGTCGCGCCCAATGTCCTGCCCCCGTCCGCCGAGGCCAATCTCAACATCCGGCTGCTGCCGGGCGACGACGCGGAGGGGCTTGTATCATGGATCAACGCGCTCACCCGGGACCTGGGCGTCAAAGCCGAGATCGTACTGAATGAAGAGCCTTCCGGGGTCTCCGATTATAAAGGGGCGGCGTTCTCCGCGCTGGCCGGGGCCGTCAGCGACGTCTTCCCCGGCATTCCCGCCGTGCCGGGCCTGTGCTGCGGCGCGAGCGACGCGCGGCATTACGAGCCGTTTTCTTCCGCCGTGCTGCGCTTCTCGCCTTTTATCGTGACGCTGAACGAGCTGGCCGCCGTCCACGCCGAGAACGAGCGCGTTGCCGTCGCCTCGCTGGGCGCGGCGGTACGGTTTTACCGGCGGGTGATCGAACGGTTCTGCTCCCCCGGCGGCGAACAGGGAAATCCGGGCGTCAAAGAGACGGGAGGGAACGGGATATGAACATATCCGCGCCGCGCGGCACATACGACCTGCTGCCCGGACAGACCGCGCGTTGGCAGCGGCTTGAGACTGAACTGCGCCGCACCGCCGCGCTGTTCGGCTACGGGGAAATACGGTTTCCCATGTTTGAGCATACTGAGCTTTTCCGGCGCGGTATGGGCGAAACGGGCGACGTTGTGCAGAAGGAGATGTACACCTTTCAGGATAAGGACGGCCGTTCGCTGACTTTGCGGCCCGAGGGCACGGCGTCGGTGGCGCGCGCGTTTATTGAACACGGATTGCATATGTCGGCGCTGCCGTTCAAATGCTATTATATCGCGCCGAACTTCCGGTATGAAAAGCCGCAGAAGGGGCGCTTCCGCCAGCATGTGCAGTTTGGCTGCGAGTGTTTCGGCGCGGCGGAGCCGCAGGCCGACGCGGAGGTCATCTCCCTCGCGCACGCCATCCTGCAAGGACTGGACGTGACGCTGCATATCAACTCCATCGGCTGTAAGGAATGCCGCCCGGAATACCAGCAAACGCTCCGCGCGTGGCTGGGGGAACGGTCGGCCCGGCTGTGCGGGACATGCCTTTCCCGTCTGGAGCGGAATCCTATGCGGGTGCTGGACTGTAAAGAGGAGACCTGCGCCGCCCTCGTCAAAGACGCGCCGGTCATCACCGGGCATCTTTGCGGAAACTGCGCGGATTTCGCGGAAAGGCTGGACTCGCTGCTCAACGCTTCCGGCATCCCCTTTGTCCGCGACCCGCTGATCATGCGGGGTTTTGATTACTACACCGGGACCGTGTTTGAGTTTATCTCCGGCGGCATCGGGGCGCAGAGCGCGGTGTGCGCGGGCGGGCGGTACGACGGGCTGGTGGAGGAACTGGGCGGGCCGCCCATACCCGGGCTGGGGTTCGGGATGGGGCTGGAACGCCTGCTGCTGGCGATGGAAGCGGCGGGGACGGAGCCGGAGAGCCGGGGTCCCGCGGTGTATCTCGCGCCGATGGGAGACGCCGCCGCCGGAACCTGCGTTAAGTTGTGCAACGAACTGCGCGGTATGGGTGTTTTCGCCGAAACCGACCTGTGCGGGCGGAGCGTCAAGGCGCAGATGAAATACGCCGGCAAAACCGGCGCGGAATACACGGCCGTGATCGGCGAAAATGAAATCGCGGGCGGCACGGTCATGCTCAAGAACATGCGGACCGGAGAAACGGCGCCGTGTAAATTGGACGCCGGGGCGATGGCGCACACATACAGGGACGGTTCTTAACCGTCCGCAAACGCGTACGGGCGGTTGGCAATTGCCCATACAACAGGAGGCAGGAAAGAAATGAAACGCACACATTACTGCGGCGCATTGCGTCTCTCCCACGCCGGGCAAACCGTCACTGTCTGCGGCTGGGTCCAGCGCGCGCGCGATCTGGGCGGGCTGGTCTTCATCGACCTGCGCGACCGCGAGGGGATCGTGCAGTGCATTTTTGACTCTGAAAACCCGCTGTCCGGCGAGGCGGCGCACGCGCGAAGCGAATGGTGCCTTGCCGTGACCGGAACGGTGCGGGAGCGGACGAACAAGAATCTCACGATTCCCACAGGCGAAGTGGAAATCGAGGCGGCGGAACTGAGGGTGCTGTCCCGCGCTCAGACGCCGCCGTTTGAAATCGAGGCCGACACAAAAGCAAACGAACTGCTGCGGCTGGAATACCGCTACCTCGACCTGCGGCGGCCGGTCCTGCAAAAAAATCTGATGATACGTCACCGTGCCCTGCAAACGGTGCGGCGGTATCTGGACGCGGAAGGGTTTTATGAAATCGAGACGCCGATGCTGACCGCCTCGACGCCGGAGGGCAGCCGGGATTATCTTGTCCCCTCGCGGCTCCACAGAGGGAAGTTTTACGCCCTGCCGCAGTCGCCGCAGCAATATAAACAGCTTTTGATGGTCGCCGGGGTGGATAAATATTTTCAGCTCGCCCGCTGCGCCCGCGACGAGGATCTCCGCGCCGACCGGCAGCCGGATTTTACCCAGATCGACATGGAGATGAGTTTCGTCGGGATGGAGGACATTTATACCGTCAGCGAGGGCATGATCGCGGACCTGTTCGGCGCGTTCGGGATCAGCGTCCCTCTCCCGCTCCCCCGGCTGACTTACCGGGAGGCAATGGACCGTTACGGCAGCGATAAGCCCGACACCCGCTTCGGTTTTGAACTCAAAGATCTGACAGATTTGACACGCGGATGCGGCTTCGCCGTTTTTGAAAGCGCGAAATCGGTGCGCTGTATCGTCGTCGGTCACGAGTTTACCCGCAGGGAGACCGACGCGCTGACGGATTTTATCAAAGGGCTTGGCCTTAAAGGCTTGGCATGGCACAAGGCCGAAAGCTCCTCCTTCGGGAAATTTCTCTCCGGCGACGCCCTCGGACGCCTCTGCGAACACGCCGGCTTTGCCCCCGGCTCCACTCTGTTCGCCGTCGCCGGCGACGACGAGCGGCTTGTCAAAACATCCCTCGGCGCCCTGCGGCTTGAATGCGCCCGCCGCCTCAATCTGCTCGACCCGGACGTATATCATTTTCTCTGGATTACCGAGTTTCCCATGTTTGAGTACAGCGAGGAGGAGGGGCGCTATGTCGCCCAGCATCACCTGTTCACCGCCCCGATGGACGAGGATGTGCCGCTGCTCTCGCAGAAAGACCTGTCCCAGGTCCGCTCGAAAGCCTACGATATGGTATGCAACGGCTATGAGATCGGCGGAGGTTCGATCCGTATCCACGACGCGGTGTTGCAGGCGAGAGTGTTCGACCTGCTCGGCCTGTCCAAAGAAGACGCCGACCTGCGTTTCGGGCATATGCTCAAAGCCTTTTCCTACGGGGTCCCGCCCCACGGCGGCATCGCGTTCGGTTTCGACCGGGTGGCTATGCTGCTCTGCCGGACCGCCAATATCCGCGACGTGATAGCTTTTCCCAAGACGCAATCGGCCGCCGAGCCGATGACCGGCTGTCCGGTGACGGTGGAGCGGAAGCAGCTGGACGAGCTGGGGATACGGCTCGGTGATTAACCTCGACAACGCCGCCGGCACACCCGTCTGCCCCGAGGCGCGGCAGGCGTTCCTTGACGCGCTCGCGCCGGGCAACCCGTCGTCGCTCCATGCCGCCGGGCGGGCGGCCCGCGCCTGTCTGGACGGGGCGCGGACGGTGCTGCAAACCGCGCTGGACTGCGAACGCGTTGTCTTCACTTCCGGCGGCACGGAGAGCATCAATCTCGCCCTGCGCGGCGCGGCCGGGGCGTACGGCAGAAAGAAAAAACATATCGTCACCACAACCTTTGAGCACCCCGCGACGGTCAGCACCCTCTCCGCGCTCAAGGCCGCGGGGTTTTCCGTCACCGAAGTGCCCCCCCGCGCCGACGGGCGGATACACCCCGAAGACGTCGCCGCCGCCGTGACGGGGGAGACGTTTCTCGTCACCGTGACGCAGGTCGCGGGGGAGACGGGCGCGCTTCTGGACGTTGAAGCCCTCGCCCGCCTGCTGCGCGGGCAAAGGGACGCGCCCGCCCCGGCGGAACGGGACGGCGGCTCCTTATTGCTGCACGTTGACGCAGTACAGGGTTTTCTGAAATTTCCCGTAAGTGTGCAAAAGTCCGGGATAGATTTGCTTTCGATCTCCGGCCACAAAGTGCACGCCCCGATGGGGACAGGAGCGCTGGCCGTCGCGCCCCGCGTGCGCCTTGTCCCTCAAATGACCGGCGGCGGGCAGGAGAACGGCCTGCGTGGCGGCACGGAAGCGCTGCCGCTGATCGCGGCGCTGGCGGCGGCGGCGCGGGCGTGGTCGCCCGTTGATTCCCGCCTGACGGCTTACGCGGCGCGGCGGCTCGAAACGTCCGGCTGGACGCTTGTGCCCGGAAGCGACGCGCCGATCCTCTCGGCGGCGTTTCCCGGCGTGCCGGGCGAGGCTTTGCTGCGGACGCTGTCGGACAGGGGCGTTTTGACCGGGTCCGGTTCGGCCTGCTCGCGCGGCAGGCGGAGTGCGGCGCTGCTGTCCATCAAAACACTGCCCGCCTGGGTGGCGGACAGTGTGATACGGCTGTCGTTTTCACGGTTTACGGCGATGGAGGAACTGGAGGCGGCGATGGAGATCATACTGGAGACCGCCCGCTCATTTTCCCCGCGCTGACTGCCGGCAAACCCCGCCCGCCGGGGTGTCTTTGGCGCGGTACCGGGGGCGTTTACAGGTCACTTGAATTCAACGGTTCTCGTCTCCGCCGGTTCATCCGGCGGCGGGGGCTGTTCGGTTTGCGGCGGACGGCGCATTTCCATAAATTTATTTGCCATTTCAAACAAGGTCGTTCTGGTGTTTTCATCTATGAGGCCGCCGTCCCTGTCATACGTTCGCGTCACAAAGCCGTTTTCCGTTTTAAGTATGATCATTTTCGCCTCACGGGCGTCCGGATCGATGTTGTGGATGATCATTTCCCGGGAAGTGGGGTCTGTGCTCCAAAAACTCAGAATACTGTAATAGTCGCCCTGCTTTACCGGCTTGATTTTGGTGTATTCCGGCAGACGTCCCCCGCGCGCCATCCGTGAAAACCGCGTCCGCTTCAGGTAGAGGGCAAAAATTACCAGAGTGAACCCGAAAAGCAGGAGCAGGAGGATGATCCCCGGCCAGGGCGAGCTGTCCTTCACGGGCATATTGACGGAAACCACCAAAACCGCTCGCCCCCTCTGTCCTTATTCCGTCACGGCGGTGTCCTTTTCCGCGTCTGTGTGTATTGTAACACAGCTTTCGTAAAAAGGTCAAGAATCGGGCCCCGTCTCCTATAATGTTTCCGTTGTAAAGTGTACGCTAATCTGGCGGATGTCAAAAAGCGCGAACGGACACAAACCCCGCAGCCTTTGAAACTGCGGGGTTTGCGTTGGTGGACGATAAGGAACTCGAATCCCTGACCCTCCGCACGTCAAAAAGATAAAGGATGTATTGCCCTTTCGCGCGCGTTTTTTAGGAGTGCTTTTTTGCGTTTTATTTTATCTCGTCTTATTTATTTCGCTTCCTTTTCCCTCCTCCCTCTTCATTTTTTGAGAAAATTAACACCATATTGAAAGATAACTTTCAAAAAGAGAACCGGGAGCGTTTACTGCTCCCGGCTTGCTTTACATCTTATTGTTGCCACATATATTGCGAGTTCTTTTGCCTGTTCATCTGTTAGCGGTATTTTGTTTTGTTTGGCCTTTACCGCACAAATCACTGCGTTGTTGGACGAAAGGGTTACCCATCTGTTGTTTCAAAGAGTTTCCTTGTGCTTTCCGCGACGCCGGATATATGTTCATACGCCGTGTTTACGCTCCGGCTGATCTCTCTTATCATCTCATTGACAGACCCTATCGCGCCGGTTGCCTTTACCGAAGCGTCCTTTGTCTGGTTGGCGGAGTCGCTGGAGCGTTTGGCGAGTTTTCGTATCTCATCCGCAACCACCGCGAACGCTTTTCCGTGCTCACCCGCGCGCGCGGCTTCAATCGAGGCGTTGATCGCTATAACATTGACCATCGCGGCAACTTCCTCCACATCGGCTATTGTACGGTTGTACGCAGAAATAGACTCTGTTATATCATCAATATTGTCTACGATATGCTCCGTTATTCCTTTTATCCCGGAGGTATCCAAGAGTATCGTTTCAAAACTGCTCAGATTGGCTTTTGCATCCGAGTATTCCCGTGAAATATCGTTACGCGCTTTTTCCATACAGTTCGCCGGGGTATTGATGCCTTTGGCTATCCCTTGCGCCATTTCACGGCATGAATCGCATCCGCACGCGCCGCAGTCAAAATGCCTTGACTCTTCATCCAGCTTTCCGAGGGAAACATACGCCTTTTCAAGAGTTGCCGGCGTGACCGGGACCGAGCGGATCGGAACCGGGCTGTATATCCTTATAAAATCCTCCAGCCGCAGCGTTTCGTCAAAATTCTCAAAGAGTTTGTCAAGGTAGCCGGAATCTTGAATGGCCGATTGACGCAACCCGTCCATCTTGGTGTTAATGTCAAAAATATCCCCGCCATGTCTGCACCCCGTACCCATATTGCACCCTTCGGCGCAGTTTAATACGTCAAACAGAACGGGTAGTTTTGATACCTGTTGCTTGGCATACTCGTCCAAAGCCTTGTAAACGGTCTGCTGTCCTTCCGACTTATCAACCCGCAGGGATTTGCCGATATAATGCTCGACACTTTCCTTCAAGCCGCCCGGCATCGGGTACAGCGAGCCAAGCCCGGCCTCATAATGGTCAAAACCGCTTGTCTCACGCGGGAAAACAGTATTATGGGACTCTATGTATCCGTACAGGCCGTTCATCGTCACATTGTAATCGACAAGACGGGTGGCCTCAAACTCATGTGTTTTCGCCACGCACGGGGAGAGTGCCGCGATTTTTGTCCCTACCCTTTCGTATTTATTCATAAATACGGCGGTGCAGAGCATGGGGGAATGTACGGGGGACAGATATTTCAAAAGCTCATTGCGGTACATCAAAATGTAATTCACGATGACGGGGCAGGGCTGTGATATGACAGGCTTTGGGCCGTGTTTCCGTATGTAACGGATGTGCGCCCAAGTGCAGATGTCCGCTCCCAGCGATACGTCGTATATTTTCCGCACCCCTATCGAGCGCAGCCACGTGAACAGCCGCCCTGTTTCCTCAAAATTGGTCTTTGCCGCCGGGGCCGCGAACAAGCTGATTGGTACGCCTTGTCTCAAATCATCAAAGAACCGCTCCGTATCATCGGTATACCGCCTTGACCCGTGACGGCAGGCGGTCAGGCACGCGCCGCAGGCAATACACTTTCTGTTATCGACCTCAACGATGATCTTTCCGTCTTTTACGCGCGTGATATTTGCCTCGTCAACAGGGCATACTCTGACGCAGCGGTTACAGCCCACGCAGTTGTCCAAATTATTGTGAATGATCTTTCGCATACCAGCCTTCTCCACTCTTAGCCTTTTGCTTTAATAGTACCGCTCAATCAACACAATTTACCCATAGTTCTCAGCTTAGTAAAACCGGGGTTGGCGCTCCAGATGAATAAGCGGTTATTCTGAAAAACGAAAATCTCTAAATTTTCTAAAGTGACTCCGTGTAAATTTTTTCAACAACGTCTTTGCCGGAAGCGACAGGCGCGCACTCTAAAAGTCCAGTCAACCCCGGAGTTTCAAAGGTGAGATTTACCAGCTTGAGTACATTATCTTTTGTGAAACCGACATCAGTCATCGTCTGGGTTACGCCCACGGAATGCAACCACGCGCGCACACCGTCTGCGGCTTTTTCAGCTTCGTTGGCGTCGCCTGTAAGACTGGGAACAAGGGAGCTAAAAATATCAGCCAGGATAACGCCGCACGCAGGATAGATCGCCTTGATCACGGCGGGCAGGAGAATAGCCAAACCAAGACCGTGAGGCAATGTCGGCTTAATGCCGCTCAAAGGATGCTCAAGGGCGTGCGTGAGATGAAGCATACCGTTATCGAACGACGTACCTGCGATTAGGGCGGCGTAGGTAAGAAAATACCTGGCCGTAAGGTCTTTCGGGTCTTTTAACGCGGCTGGCAGATACTTTACGACCAGCCCAATGACTTCTTTGGCCAAAGAAATCGCAAATGGATTATTGAGGACTGTGGTCGCCGCCTCCACCACATGGTTAACCGCGTCAATGCTCACATAACGGGTCTGGTCGGCGGGCAGGCCCGTCATCAGGGCAGGGTCATCAATGGAATACATCGGATAGATGCAATCGTAAGCAATCGCGGGCTTATATTCCTTTTCTGGGATGGTGACGACCGCAAACCTGTTCGCTTCACTGCCTGTTCCGTGAGTGAGATTAATCGCAATGATCGGCACAGCCTTTTCGGCGGTGAACTTCATCTCATACAGGTCCTGACAGGTTTTGTCTGGGTATTCCATGAGAACCGCCACGCTTTTCCCCGCGTCTATGGGACTTCCGCCTCCAATACAAATAACGGCTTTCGCTCCTGCGTCCCTTGCGATTTTTACCGCCTCGTCAACCTGATGGGTTTCCGGATTCGGCTGTACCTTGTTGTAGAGCGTATAACGGATACCCTGTGCGCCGAGCGCTTTTGTCACATGATCCCAAGCGCCGGTTGTGGCGTAAGCGGCTTTTCCGGTCATAACTATGACGCTGTCAACTCCCTTGTCCTTGAGCTGCCCCGCAACAAAGTTCATCTTCTCAATGGCTCCCGCCCCCAAAAATATGTGGCTGCCGCAGATAATTGTGCTGACATTGTTTACGTTGACCGCTTTCTCCCAAGACATAGTAATTTCTCCTTTTACAATAGTTTTTTGGGTCATGAGCTTAAACAGGTACATACTACGTTCTTTTAATATTTCCCATTTGTCCACCTCCCGTCATGACTAAAACGGTCAAAAAATCAACCGCAATTTGATATAGTCATTATCGATACCCCATATATCGATAATGACTATATCAAATGCCCGGGTGTTTGTCAATCGGATGTTTGAAATTTATTCCCCCAAAAAGTATGTACGAAAAAGTAAACAATACATAGCGGGACTAATGCTTCATAAGCGGCCTCGAAAAACTCAGAAGGGGCGAGTGCCCCATCGAACGGCAGTGTGCCACAGTGGGTACGTGAAGCGGAGCAGGGCGAGATTGACGAGTTGCCGTTTTAGAAGCGGATGGCGTACCGTTGGCGCACAATCCAAAAACGCACCTTGACAACAAAACAAGAGAACGCCCAAACCTTTGCGGCTCAAGCGTTCCGTTGGTGGACGATAAGGAACTCGAATCCCTGACCCTCCGCACGTCAAGCGGATGCTCTACCAACTGAGCTAATCGTCCGGGACACTTTTTATTATACACGGAAAACCCTGTCTGTCAAGCGGTTTTTGCGTCCCGCGCACAAAATTGCCGCGCCGCCTCCGGGCGGCGCGGCTCTGTGTCACAGCGGCCGGCGCTTTACGGCAGATACTCCGTCGGATCGACCGGCTCGCCGTCTTTGAGGATCTCAAAATGCAGATGCGGAGGCAATGCCTGCTCGGCGACGGCCGTCTCCCCCACCGCGCCAATAGTGT
The DNA here is from genome assembly GCA_031254575.1 of Oscillospiraceae bacterium. Taxonomy (GTDB): domain Bacteria; phylum Bacillota; class Clostridia; order Oscillospirales; family UBA929; genus UBA929. The sequence continues at coordinate 54,723 of JAIRUE010000069.1, forward strand.
CCCCGGCCTTCACGCTTTTGCCCTCCGTGACCGTCGAGGCCGGCGACAGGTTGGAATAAACGGTGGTATATCCGCCGGAGTGCTCGATAACAATGCTCGCGCCCATGTTGCGCGCCGCGCTGTCAATGACCTCCTTGACAACGCCGTCAGCGGCGGCCTGCACCAACGCGCCCGCGTTGGTTTCAATATCCACGCCGGGATGATAGCGCCATTCGCGCAGGGCTTCAAAAAAGACGTCCGCGCTCTCGCTGAAGCCCACCAGTATATCACCGTTGACAGGCGGATAGAAATCGGGCTTTGCGGCAACGGCGGGCTGCGGCGGCTCGTCCGGAACGGCCGGCATTTCCGGCGCGTTCCCCGCGACCTCCATACCTTCCCCTTCCTCCATACCGTCCACATTGACGGTACCCCGGGCGTCGTTGGGACCGGCTCCGCTCTGCGGCAGCGCCCCTCCGGACGGGGACGGAACCGTCAGCGGCGGCGGTGAGGACGGCGGCAGCGCCGGCGACGGGGACGGGTTGGCCGGAGCAGCTGAAATCCGGGGCTGTGCCGGACTGGGCGACGCTCCGGGGGACACCAGCGCCAAACTGGGCGGATCGGGCGTTTCGCCCGAGCCTCCGAAGAACAGCATGTACCCGGACGCGCCAATGGCGGCCACACAAAGGATCAAAACCACGTAAAACCCTTTGCCCGCGAAAAAATCCAGCAGTCTGTGCGCTTTTCCTTGCTTGTGATTCAATGGTAACACCTCCGCCGCTAGTATCGACGGCGGAGGCGCGGATTATACATAATTTAACGGAGATTCCAAAATAGAGCTGCGCGGGAACTATATACCGCTCCCGATCCCCAGCGAGCAGACCATTGTTTTGATAAGTTCCACTTGCGCGGCCTCCAGACCCCTCAGCGCGCCCACGATCTCACCGATCCATTTTTCCTTGTCTCCCGTGTTATCCTGCCTCTCTATCGGCAGTAAATCCGACAGCCCTATGTTGAACAGCCCGCATATCTCGACCAGCTTATTCAGGCTGATCCCCTTGCGGCCCTGCTCGATATTGGCGATATGCAGCGTCGAGGCGCCGATCTTATCCGCCAGCTGTTCCTGTGTCAGCGCGTTTTTCTTTCTGTAAAGCCGGATCCTCTTACCGATGATATTTGTGTCTTCCATGAACGGCCCCGCCTTTCCGTTATGTTGTCCGTCAATGCGCCGTTTTGAAAACGCTTGTAAAAGGGCGGATATTTTGGTATTATCGTTATACCGACCGCTAAAATTTTATCATATACGACACAAAACGCCGTATATTCCCTCAGTCTTAATCTATGCAAAACTATATTCAGAAAGGTTTGAGCGCAATGGACAAGGTAAGACCGATGCCCCTGCTGCTGATCGAGGACGAGGTGAGCGACTGCGCCCGGTTTAAGGAGTGCGCCGACCGCAGGACCGACGTCATCTTCGTCGGCATGACCGATTCGTGCGAGGAAGGGATAAAGCTGGTACAGTCCCGGCTGCCGGAGGGCGTTATTCTGGATTTGCAGTTGGTCAAAGGGGCGGGATCGGGCCTCCGGTTTCTGGAAATCCTGAATGAAGCCGAGCTGGCGTTCCGCCCGATTGTCATTATCACCACCAGCAACCAGTCCAATTTGGTTTACGACCGTATCGAGGGGTTGGGCGCGGATTGGATATTCTGCAAGAAACAGAAGGGTTACAGCGAATCCTTTGTCGTAGAGACGATGCTCTCGCTGCGGGAATCGTTGCATACAAAGCAGCGCGGGGGCGCGTCGAAGGAACGGCAGCTCATAGAATCTCCGGAGGAGCGGGACACCCGCATATACAACCGTATTGATACCGAGCTTAACCTGGTCGGCGTCCGCGTGCGCTTCAAGGGCCACGAATACCTCCGCGACGCCATCTACCTTAAACTCAATGATGAAAAGGGCGCCGGCTCGGCGATCGAACAGGTCGCCCAAAAACACCATCACGCCTACCCCACCGTCAGCAAGGTCATGCAGACGGCCATTAACAATGCCTGGGACAACGCAAGCATCGGGGAACTGCAAACATACTACACCGCCCACATCAGCTCCAAAACCGGCGTCCCCTCCGCCACCGATTTCATCTATTTCTACGCCGACAAAATACGCAAGACTATGTAGCGTGAAAAAACATGACTATTGATTCCTATTTATCTTATCCGCGTATAGACATGTTGATGTAATTTTAGACAATCCTTACCATACGGAGATTTTATCTCCGTATGGTATTTTTTTGTCAATAAAGGCTGAAAGGCCGAAAAATATTAAGATGGAGGACATAAATCATGTGGAGTTGGCTCTGGCAATTCTTAGCTCTCGGCTGCTAATCCCGTACTAACAACTGGGGAGAAACCGGATAAAAACCGGTTTCTCTTGTTTTTTTGCCAAAAATGGAGTAGAATTGTAAAAAACGGGAAGGTAAACGCGATGACTGTATTGTTTTGGTGCAATATGATCGGCACAATGGGAACACTTTTTACCAGTATATACATATGCCGGAAAGCCGTCAGCCATAAGACGTCTCCTTTGCTAAATGTGTTATCCATTCCTTGGTGTTTTATATGGGCATTGCTCTATGCCATTGATCTTCCTTGGCTGCCGTCATTGGCGGTACGGCCGGTCACTTGCATCGTGTTTGTTGTAGTCATCAGGGTAACATTCAAAATCAAGCCCGACACGGTGGTGTCGGCATATTTGCTCTCATATGGCAGCAGTTATTTTCTTTACTTCATTGCGGGAATCCCAATTGGTCTTGCTTTCGCTCCGTTTTTAGGCGCGGAACATACCGCTGAAAAGATTGTCGAGTTCAGCGAACCCATTTATTTACTGTCATATATTCTTGTGGCATCCGTTCAGTTTCTGATGGCGTACGGTTTCTTCAAAATAAGGCGTTTTAAGAAAGGATTCCCCTTTCTATTCAAAAAGTATACAGTCGTTATAGCTCTGGTCGCCGCCGGTATCGTTTTGGCACTTGTATCTCTGTTCTCCGCGCCCCGTGAAACATATGAGAACAGCTTTCTTGCCTTTTTCCCGTTTATCGTGGGTATATTGATTATCGGCGTCGGCATTTTCATCTGGATACGGAGGGGGATAAAGGCGTTTTATAAAAAATGGGTGCGGGAGAATAACGAGGAGCTGTACCGCCGGGAACTGGAGGAGAAGGAGCGGGAGATCCGGCGGTTGACGGAACTGTGCGAGACGGTGAGGGCGGCGAATCACGGCATGATACACCGGCAGGCCGCCGTGGAGCGCCGCGTGGCGGAAATCCTGGAAAGGATGGCGGAACCGGGGATTGACGCCGGACTCCGCGGGGAACTGGCGGAGGCGCTGGAAGACGTCCGCGGGCTGTCGCGGGAGTACGGGGAAAAGGTCGGCCGGGTAAATACAAATAAGACGCTGCCCTCCACGAATGTGAAAACGGCGGACGCCCTGTTCGCGCATTTCGCGGAAAAATGCGCGGACAGCGGCATAGACTTCACCCTCAAAGTCAACGGCAGCGTCGTTCCCATGATTGAAAAGGCGATTGCGCGGGACAGGCTGGAGACATTGATCGGCGACCACCTTCAGGACGCGCTGATCGCGGTCAGCGCGGGCGGCGGGACCCGCAATATTCTGGCGGTGATCGGGGAAGCCGGGGACTGTTATGAGTTTTCGGTACACGACAGCGGCATTCCTTTCGAGGCGGACACGCTGGCGCGGCTTGGCGCGGAGCGTGTGACCACCCGCGCCGGAGAGGGCGGCAGCGGGTTCGGCTTCATGGCCACGTTTGAAACCATGCGGGAATGCGGCGCCAGCCTTATCATCAGGGAGAACAAACCGGGCGGCGCCTTCTCCAAATCCGTCACCATCCGTTTTGACGGCGGGAACCGGTACATCATCAAAACCCACCGCCCCGGCGGCTTCCCTCCCAGCGACAGATACACGGTCGTTCCTCAATGAACCGGAAAAGCGGGCCGTCAAATGTAAAAAAAGTTTGAATAAAAGGAAAAAGTCTTGACGGATAGTTGCTAACATGTTTATAATATAACAGTGTTAGATATTGCCGGGGGAGAGGGATCACGATGGACTATACCGCGCTGGCGGTTGACCTGCTGGACAAAATGCAGTCGCTGCGCAAGGTCGAGCCGCACAAGCATATAAACGAGGCCCTGCACGGGGAGATGTTTGTCCTCCTTTACATCGCCTTTCGCGGCGGCGACGTGCTGCCGGGCGAGATAAGCCATGAGATGGAAGTCAGTTCCGCGCGGGTCGCCGCGGCTTTGAACGGGTTGGAGGGCAAGGGGCTGATCACCCGCCGGACCGACAGCAGCGACCGGAGGAAGGTATTGGTGGGAGTTACGGAGGAGGGGCGGGACTTTGCCGAAAAACAGTACCGCGCCATGCTGGAAAAAGCGGCGGAGCTGCTTTCCATGCTGGGTGAGCGTGACGCCGTGGAGTATGTTCGTATTACGGGCAGGCTGGCGGAAAATATATTGACACAGGGGGAAACGCCGCCATGCTGCAACTGAAAAATATTGTCAAGCACTACACCGCCGGGGACATGACGGTCGAGGCGCTGAGGGACGTGAGCCTTGATTTCCGCAAGAGCGAGTTTGTGGCCGTCCTGGGGCCGTCCGGCTGCGGCAAGACGACGCTGCTCAACATCGTCGGCGGCCTTGACCGGTATACAAGCGGCGATTTGATTATAAACGGCATTTCCACAAAGAAATACAAAGACGTTGACTGGGACATATACCGTAACAACTCCATCGGGTTTGTGTTTCAGAGCTATAATCTTATCCCGCACCAGACCGCGCTGGCCAATGTGGAGCTTGCCATGACGCTGGCGGGCATATCCAAGGGCGAACGCCGCAAAAGGGCCGTCGAGACCCTCGAAAAGGTGGGATTGAGCGACCAGCTGCACAAGAAGCCCAACCAGATGTCGGGCGGGCAGATGCAGCGGGTGTCGATCGCCCGCGCGCTGGTCAACAACCCCGACATCCTGCTGGCCGACGAGCCGACCGGGGCGCTGGACTCCGAAACCAGCGTGCAGATCATGGACATCCTCAGGGAAATCGCCAAGGACCGCCTTGTTATTATGGTCACGCACAACCCGGATCTGGCCGATCAATACGCCAACAGGGTCATACGGCTGCTGGACGGCCGGGTCACCGACGACACCAATCCCTTCCGCATGGAAGACTTGGAAACCAAAACCAGGAACAAGAGGAAGAAGGTGTCCATGTCTTACCTCACGGCGGTGTCGCTCAGCCTCAACAACCTGCTGACCAAAAAGACGCGCACCGTCCTGACCGCGTTTGCCGGCAGCATCGGCATTATCGGCATCGCGCTGATTATGTCGCTGTCCAGCGGTATGCAGGGGTATATCGACACGCTGGAACAGGATACGCTGTCCACATACCCCATCCGCCTGCAGAGCCAAACGATGGACATGACCGCCATGATGACCTCGATGATGGACCGCAACCTTTACCGCGGGGACGGCCGTGACCCCGGAAAAATTTACGCCAACAACATCATGACCCGCATCATAGAGTCGATGTCGACCATGATAACCCGCAACGATCTGGCGAGATTTAAGGCGTATATCGAAACCGGCGACGGCCGCCGGATCAGGGAAATGACAAGTTCGATCAAATACGGCTATGACGTGGAACTGCAAGTCTACAAATCGGATACGTCAAAGGGCGTCCTGCAGGTCAATCCCAGCGAGGTCATGGCGAGTCTCGGCATGGGCGGTCCGGCCGGCGGAATGGACATGAATATGGGGATGGGCATGAACATGAGCAGCGGCAGCGTATGGACGGAGCTGCTGAGCGGGGAGGACGATCTGATACACTCAAACCTGTTGCACTCGCAGTACGACGTGGTCGCCGGGAGATGGCCGGAGGCGTTTGACGAGGTCGTGCTGGTCGTCAACAGGCACAACGAGATCAGCGACTTTAACCTCTATACGCTGGGGCTTCTCGACGCGGACGAGCTGGACGCGATGCTCGCAAAACTGATGCGGGGCGAGCCGGTTGAGGAATCGGAGCCCGCCGGCTTTACCCACGAGGAACTGCTCGCCCTCACGTTCAAGCTCGTTCTCAATACCGGCTATTACGCGGAGGACGGCGGCCGCTGGGCCGATATGCGCGACGACGGGGGTTTTATGAAGAAGCTGGTCGACAGCGCGCTTGACATCCGGGTAGTGGGCATCATCCGCCCCTCGGAACAGGCGATGGCGTCCTCTATCAACGGCACGGTGGGGTATACGTCCGCTTTGACCGAATATGTGGTCAGCGCCGTCCGGGAGAGCGAGATCGCAAAACAGCAGCTGGCGGACCCGGAAACAAACGTGTTCACCGGCATTTCGTTTGACGTCGCGGGGTATGTGGAGTCGCTCACGATGGAAGACGTGTATGCGTATATCGCCGGACATACGGAGGAAGAACAGGCGCTGTTCGCGCAGATGACGGCCACAATGCCCGAGGAGGAGCTTCTGGCCTTTTTCAAGGCGCGGGTCAGGGCCGAGTCCGGCGAATGGGATACCTATGACAGCAACCGCGCGTTACTGGGGATCGCGGACTTTGACAATCCGGGCTCCATCAGCCTCTACCCCAAAGACTTTGCCTCCAAAGAGGAGCTCGTCGCCCTGATCGACGAATACAACAAAGCCCAGGAGGACGCGGGGAATGAGGAATACGCCATCCGTTACACCGATATTGTGGGGCTGATGACGTCGGGCATCTCCTCCATCATCGATATTGTGTCGTATGTCCTGATCGCGTTTGTCTCCATCTCGCTGATTGTCTCCTCTATCATGATCGCCATTATCACCTATATTTCCGTCCTTGAGCGCACCAAGGAAATCGGTATCCTGCGCAGCATCGGCGCGGCCAAGCGCGATATTTCAAGGGTGTTCAACGCCGAAACGCTGATCGAGGGCTTTGTGGCGGGCGTGCTCGGCATCCTGATAACCCTGCTTCTCAATATCCCGATAAACGCCATCATAAAACGGCTGGCCGACATATCGGACCTCTCCGCCCTGCCGCTTGCCGGGGGGGTCGGGCTGATCCTGCTCAGCATGATCCTTACCGTCATTGCCGGGTTTATCCCGTCCAAGATGGCCGCCAAAAAAGACCCGGTGGTGGCGCTGCGAACGGAGTGACGGGGCTTTTCATTCATTAAAACAGCCATTCCCGCGGTTACGGGAGTGGCTTTCTTTTTTTGCGGAGGACAGAAGCCGCCGGGAAAAACCGGAAGGAAATCCACTGTAAAAATAAAATGAAAAATATTATAATTTATTATTGACATTAGTGTGTTACACACAGTATAATGCTTTTGGAGGTGACGGGAATGGCGGAGGACGAACTGCTTCAGGGGCTGATTGCCGATTTGCGGCGCGGTACGCTTGTGCTGGCCGTATTGAGCAGCCTGAACCGGCCCAAATACGGGTATTCTCTGCTGCAGGAGACGCGGGGAATACGCATTGAGGCCAATACGCTTTATCCGCTGCTGCGGCGTCTGGAATCGCAGGGATTACTGCAAAGCCAATGGGATACCGCTGAAAACCGCCCGCGCAAATATTACGCGCTCAACGACCGGGGCCGGACCCTCTGCGCGCGGCTGCGGGAGGAGTGGCGGAGCATGGTTCGGGAGATGGAAAATATGTTGGAAGGGGAGGAAGGACTATGAATGAGATGATGGAACGCTATATTTATGACGTCACGCGCCGTTTGCCGGAGAAGGAGCGGGGCGAAGTCGGGCGGGAACTGGAGGCGGGTATAAACGACATGCTCCCCGATAACCCCGGCGAGCAGGACGTTATTGCCGCGCTGACAACGCTCGGCGAGCCGCGCATATTGGCGGAGCGGTACCGGCAGAAAGCGCGGTATTTAATTTCCCCCGCCATGTTCGATCCCTACATCTCGGTATTGAAGGTGGTGGCGCCGGTCGTCGCGGGCGTTTTTATCGTACTCGCCCTGCTGACGGGCGAGAGGACAATGGGGTCCGTTCCATACGCGCATTTTCAACGCGTTGTTCAAATCTTTGCGCAAGCGACGGAAGCTGCTCTTGCGGGCGCTATGCAGGCCGCGTTTTGGGTCACGCTGGTGTTCGCCATTGCCGGACGCCGCGGTTACAAGGCAAAACCGTGGACGGTTGCAGACCTGCCGCGCCCAAGGGACCAAAAGGGTGTGAAAATCCCGCGCTCCTCCACCGTTACCGGCCTGATCCTGACTGTATTTTTCACCGGCCTGATCGTCATAATGCTTCTCCGCGACGAATGGTTTTTGGTGTTCGCAAACAATTCGGAGATAATCCCTCTCTTTTCACCGGCCGCAAGGCTCAGGCTGATTCCTTTTATCATTATCCAGGGAAGCCTCTCCTTTGCCGTGTCCGCTCTGAAGCTATACTGGGCGCGGTGGAACCTCCCGCTCTGTATCGTAAACGCCGCTTATACGGCCTTCTGGCTCGGCGTCACGGTCCATATCCTGCATTGGCCCGACCTGTTCAGCGCGGAGATGATCGCCTTCACCGATACGCTTGCCGGCAGGCTCAACACCGTCCCCCACATCACGGCGGAAGGGATCAAAACCGGCTTTGCCGTCCTGCTGGCCGCCGCCGCGGCCATTGAAATCGGCACGTCGGCCTGGAAAACATGGAAAGGAATGAGAACCCCGGCATAATACGCGAAAGAAACCCCGCAACCTCATTCACGGTTGCGGGGTTTGCCTGTGGCGCGCCGTGGAGAATTCGAATCCCCGACCTTCTGGTCCGTAGCCAGACGCTCTATCCAGCTGAGCTAACGGCGCTTATGCGCAAGTAAGAGTATACAGAGACAGGGCCGGTTTGTCAAGTATATCTTTTGCGCACGCCTGGCTTAACGTGTGCGCAGCTAGCCCAACACGATCTCCTGCTTTTCGCTTCGCGGTTTCTTGCCCGTCTCGCCTTTCCACACCGTCAGCGTCCCCGTCCGGCCCGTCACGTCCAGCGCCTTCGCCGACGTCACCTTCACCGGCGCGTCGCTTCCCAACTGAACCCAGTCGTTTGCCTTCAGCTTGACGCTTTGCTTGCCTGTCTTGTCCGTCTTTACCGCGTAGTTCGGCGCTTTGCCGAAATTCGCCGGGCTCAGCTTGAAGGGTTTGCTTGCCGGGGTGTATGTATTGCCGCTTGCCTTGGGCGGCGTGCGGAACAGATAGGTCGTTTTCGCCTTGCCGGACAGCACCGGGAAGCCATTGTCGGGCAGGCTCTGCCAGTCGCCGCTGGGGGTCTTTTTGTTGTCGGTGTTGGCCCACTCGTAAGCCGTCGCGGCCGCGGTCGCGCCGCCCTTGCGCGGTTCCCACGTCTCGGAGAAATAGAATGGTTTCAGCTTTTCCGTGTTCGCCTTGGGGCGGGCGTTGATTTTGGGGAACTTGACCACCGCCGCGTCCTTTGCGACGCCTTTTTTGTCAATGACCGTCTTGCCGTCCTTGACGTCTTTGGCGTTCCATTTGTCGGCGAGCCACAGGGTCATGCCCTTGTCAAGCAGCTTTTGGAATTTCGCGCCCTCCGGCAGCGCGCCCTTCTTCCACTTCGCGCCGCCGTTGACGCTGTACGCCTCGACAAAGAACCCCGCGAGGTCGATTGTTTCGGCGGTGAGGTTGATAACGGCGTTGTCGGGGGTGTCGGAGGGGACAAGGACGTGGTCGCCGGGACCGGGGTCGGTCGGGTCAGTACCGCCGCCACCTTTCCATATCAGCACCGGTGTTTCGCGCCATGCCGAGCCGTCGCCAAGCTGGCCGTAGTAATTCCGCCCCCAAGCCCAGAGGTTGCCGTCCGCGTCGATCGCCATTGTGTAGAAACCACCCGCCGAGACGCTCGCGAACGCTGTGCCGTCTTTGATTTTGACCGGCGTGGTTTTATAGTTATAGTAGCCACTTGTGCCGTCGCCAAGCTGGCCGTAGTTATTCCGTCCCCAAGCCCAGAGGCCGCCGTCCGCGTCGATCGCCATCGTGTGCTCATCACCCGCCGAGACGCTCGCGAACGCTGTGCCGTCCTTGATCTTACCCGGCGTGGGTTTGTAATCACCGTATGTACCGCCTGTACCGTCGCCAAGCTGGCCGGAGCCATTATACCCCCAAGCCCAGAGGCCGCCGTCCGCGTCGATTGCCATCGTGTACATGATACCCGCCGAGACGCTCGCGAACGCTGTGCCGTCCATGATCTTACCCGGCGTGGGTTTGTAGCCGCCGCCGTATGTGCCGTCGCCAAGCTGGCCGTTCAAATTACGTCCCCAAGCCCAGAGGCCGCCGTCCGCGTCGATCGCCACCGTGTGGCCCCAACCCGCCGAGACGCTCGCGAATGCTGTGCCATCCATGATTTTTATTGGCGTGGTTTTGTACATGGTAGTGCCGTCGCCAAGCTGACCGTAAACATTACTTCCCCAAGCCCAGAGGCCGCCGTCCGCGTCGATCGCCATCGTGTATATGCTACCCGCCGAGACGCTTGCGAACGCTGTGCCGTCCATGATCTTTACAGGTGTGGTTTTGTAATCACCGTATGTACCGCCTGTACCGTCGCCAAGCTCGCCGGAGCTATTATTTCCCCAAGCCCAAAGGCCGCCGTCCGCGTCGATCGCCACCGTGTGGTTGCTACCCGCCGAGACGCTTGCGAACGCTGTGCCGTTCTTGATCTTACCCGGCGTGGATTTGTTTGTGGTAGTGCCGTCGCCAAGCTGGCCGGAGTAATTACGTCCCCAAGCCCAGAGACCGCCGTCCGCGTCGATTGCCACCGTGTGATATTCACCCGCCGAGACGCTTGCGAACGCTGTGCCGTCCTTGATCTTACCCGGCGTGGGTTTGTAGCTGCCGTATGTGCCGTCGCCAAGCTGGCCGGAATAACTATACCCCCAAGCCCAGAGGCCGCCGTCCGCGTCGATCGCCATCGTGTACATGCTACCCGCCGAGACGCTCGCGAACGCTGTGCCGTCCTTGATCTTGACCGGTGTGAGTTTGTCCACGGCAGTGCCGTCGCCAAGTTGACCCCAATCATTTATTCCCCAAGCCCAGAGACCGCCGTCCGCGTCGATCGCCATCGTGTGGGAACCACCCGCCGAGACGCTTGCGAACGCTGTGCCGTCTTTGATCTTGACAGGCGCGTTTCTGTTTGTGGTTGTGCCGTCGCCAAGCTGGCCGTATTCATTACGTCCCCAAGCCCAGAGACCGCCGTCCGCGTCGATCGCCACCGTGTGCATATAACCCGCCGAGACGCTTGCGAATGAGGTACCGTCCATGATCTTTACTGGTGTGGCTTTATAGTCATTCCATGTACCACCTGTACCGTCGCCAAGCTGGCGATAATCATTTATTCCCCAAGCCCAGAGACCGCCGTCCGCGTCGATCGCCATTGTGTGATTATGACCCGCCGAGACGCTTGCGAATGCTGTGCCGTCCATGATTTTTATCGGTGTAGGTTTATAGTCACCCAATGTGCCGTCGCCAAGATAGCCACTTCCCCAGGCCCAGAGGCCGCCGTCCGCGTCGATCGCCATTGTGTGCATATAACCCGCCGAGACGCTTATGAATGCTGTGCCGTCCTTGATCTTACCCGGCGTGGTTCTGCTTGTGGTAGTGCCGTCGCCAAGCTGGCCTTCGGCGTTTCTACCCCAAGCCCAGAGGCCGCCGTCCGCGTCGATCGCCATCGTGTACATGATACCCGCCGAGACGCTCGCGAACGCTGTGCCGTCCTTGATCTTACCCGGCGTGGATTTGTCCACCCATGTGCCGTCGCCAAGCTGGCCGTATTCATTCTCCCCCCAAGCCCAGAGGCCGCCGTCCGCGCCTATCGCCACCGTGTGGGAACCACCCGCCGAGACCATGACCGCAACCCGGTCGATGGGTATGTCCGCCGCTGTCGCGGCGGGCGCGACCACCGGCAGCAGCCCCGCCGCCACAACCAACGCCAAGACTAAACAAAAAATCTTTTTCATTTTCCATTTCCCCTTCGGGCAAAATTTTCGGCAAGCCAAAAAGGCCGAACCAAAGGACCGGCCTGCCCGGAAAAAAGGCGCAAATAAAGCGCGCGCCGAAGGCGGGCGGACAATACCGCCTGTACCTTACGGCGCGCGCG
>JAIRUE010000055.1 GCA_031254575.1 Oscillospiraceae bacterium
TCCCGCGCGATGTCCGCCACGATCGGCGCCGCGCCGGTGCCGGTGCCGCCTCCCATGCCGGCGGAAATGAACACCATGTCTGTTCCGGAGAGCATCTTCGCCATCTCCTGACGGCTCTCCTCCATCGACTTACGCCCGATCTCGGGATTGGAGCCCGCGCCCTTTCCGCCCGTCTGTTTCTCCCCGATCTGCAGTTTATGCGTGGCCCTCGTCTTGATGAGGGCCTGCCGGTCGGTATTGACGGCCACCATATCGGCGCTCGTAACGCCGGCCTCCATCATCCTGTTGACGACGTTATTGCCGCCGCCGCCAATCCCCACAACCTTTATGGATACAACACTTTCGGTCCCGCTGTCCAGTTCAAAGGCCATTCCCTTTACCCCCGGTCTTTTGTATAGTGTATAGGTATTTTCTTTACATGTTTTATGTCCTCATTTGTATTCCGCTCCTTGTATTGTATCCGCATTTACAGGGGTTGTCAAGAAAATTTTGGAGCGGCCGCCGGACTAACCTGGCGCGAGCAGTTTTTCCAGCGACAGTAAACCCCACTGGCCACTGTACCAAGCCGCCGCGCCGCCAGTACCGGTAAAAGCACGCAAAGGCATATGTATCTGACTGTCTTCATTTTCCTACCCCACGGTTTTCTTTTTAGTATACCATGCCGCAGGGCAAACCTCAATTGCCGTCCGGCACAAACCGCACGGGTTTATTATCGGCGGCGTCGCCGAGATAGAGCGTTCCCGGCCCCCGGCCGGACACCTGCTCCTGTTCCAGCGCCAACAGCATAATCTGAAATTTCTGTCCAAGCGCCTCCGGCGTCCCCATCTCCACCCTGTATTTTTCCGCGTAAGTGAAGCGGACGTTGGAGAGCTGGCTTATGTCGATCTCCCCCGTATCCTCCCATACCAGCGCCTCCTGCATGGCCCTGAGCAGTTCCAGCAGCGGGTCGAGCTTGGCGGTATCCTCAAAGGCCGGATAGAGTGTTGTGCCCGGCATCGGGTCTAACAGGGACATACCTTTCACAACCGGCATTTTGGGCGCCGAGAGGAGCGGCGCCGGCTCCAGCAGTTTGCCCTGCGAATCAAACATCCAGTAAATACCCCTGTACTCGATCATCGCCGCGGGCGCGGCTTCTGTAAGGATCACCACCACCGTACCCGGCAGTTCGCGTTTGATCCGCACCGCCCTGGCGTAGGGCATCCCCGCGATGATGGCGCGGACAGCCGCCACCTTATTGATAAGAAAAATGTTGTCGCCGTATGAAAACCCCGTCAGCTCAATAATTTCCCGCGGATTGCTGACCGTCACCCCCTCAACGCGGATCTCACTGATTTTGAAAAACAATCCGCTTGTGAATATAAGCAGAAAAACAAGCGCGGCAATCACGAAGAAGGTCAGCAAAAAGCTGTATCTCCTGAGGCGCCTGCGCTTTTTTTTCTCCGGCATTTCCGTTCATCCTTTGTGTCAAATATCACCAATTACTCTACACTCTCTTTATATCCGCGCCAAGCGCCGACAATACGTCCTCCAGCTTCTCATATCCCCGGTCGATATGCTCCAGCCCGCTCAGTTCCGTTTCGCCCTCGGCGGCCAGCGCCGCCACAACCAGCGCCGCGCCGCCGCGCAGATCGGTCGCACGGACCTGCGCGCCGCAGAGCTTCGGCACGCCGCAGACGACCGCCACATGCCCTTCGACCTGAATATCCGCGCCCATACGGAGCAGCTCCCCGACATGCCGGTAACGCCCCTCAAAGACGTTTTCGGAAAAAACCGTCGTTCCCTCGGCGTGACAGGTCACCGCCATCACCGGCGCCTGCGCGTCGGTCGGAAATCCCGGATGCGGCATGGTCCTCACGCGCCCCACGGCACGCAGTGCTTTGTCCCGCCGGGCCAGCAGCGTCGTGCCGTCCCGCCGTATCCCGCATCCCGCCTCTGCCATCACCGCGATGACCGTTTCCAAGTCTTCCGGCCACACATTCTCCAGCAGGATTTCGCCGCCCGCCGAGGCGACCGCCGTAAGCAGCGTCGCCGCGGCAATACGGTCCGGAATGACCGTGTGTTCCGCGCCGCTCAGCTGCCGCACGCCCTCGATGACGACGGTGGAGCTGCCCGCGCCGGAAACGCGGCCGCCCATAGCGTTGAGAAAAGTCTGGAGGTCTTTGATCTCCGGCTCCCGCGCCGCGTTGAGGATACGGGTCGTGCCGTGCGCCCGCGCGGCCGCGAGCATGGTGTTTTCGGTCGCGCCGACGCTGGGTGTGGAGAGGTGGATGTCACATCCTGTAAGCCGGGGCGCTTTACAGATAAGAAAGCCCCCCGCTTCGCTGATGTCCGCTCCCATCTGCCGGAGGGAGGAGAGATGCAGGTCAATCGGCCGGGGGCCGAGGTCACACCCGCCCGGATAACTCATCACGGCCTCGCCCGCCCTGGACAGGATCGCCCCCAAAAAGACGACCGACGAGCGCATCTCGCGCATCATGCTGTCCGGTATGTCATGACGGGACATTCCCGCCGTATCCACCGCGACCGAGGAGGAACTTTCCCGCTCCGCCCCGCAGCCCAGATAACGCAGTATGCGGACCGACGAATCGACGTCCAGCAGGTCTGGGCAGTTATGGATGACACAGGGCCCGCCGCTCAGGACAGTGGCCGCGAGAATGGGTAAAACGCTGTTTTTCGCGCCCTGTACGCGGGCAGCTCCCCGCAGGGGTCTGCCGCCGGTGATGGTAAACGCGCTCATGCCGTTTTCCTCCGAATCCGTCACAGATATGGGGTTTACGGCCCATTCTATGAGGGTTTCAAAGGATTTGTTACAGAGGCGCGCCGTCCGCCGCTCCCGCCCGAGCTAAATGCCCCCGGCCCGCGGCCGTTATCATATCGGCGATCCTTCGCGCGGAATCCGGCACGGCAAGTTTTTGCAGAGAGCGCCGCATCGCCTCTCTTTTTTCATAATCATCCAGAAGATCCTTTACCGCCCCGTACAATATCTCCGCCGTCAGCCCCGCTTCGGGCAGCACAACCGCGCCGCCCGCCTCTTTAAGCATTTTGGCATTGGCGGTCTGGTGATCGGCCACAACGTTCGGGCTGGGGATCAGGACGGCCGGCTTCCCCGCCGCCGCCAGTTCCGCCAGCGTGGAAGCGCCCGCGCGGCAAATTAGAATATCCGCCGCCGCGCAAGCCTCGGCCATGTTATGGATGTAATCCGTCAAGCGCAGGCCGGTAGCCCCGTCAAAGACCAGCCCGCGCTCCGCCGCCGTTTTAACCAGCGCGCCGTACCGCTTGGGCCCCGCCGCGTGGATATGCTGCCACTCGCCGTCTTCCAGCGCCATCAGCTCCAGCATGAGGCGGTTCATATCCGACGCCCCCTGCGAGCCGAAAATACTGACGACCACCGGGCGGTTGTCGAGCCGCAGGGCTTCCCTCGCCCGCAGCCTGTCGGCCGCAAAGAATTCCGGGCGCACCGGGGTCCCGACCACATGGACGCGCTCTTTGCGCTTATACGCGGCGCGGCAGCTCTCCATTCCGACCAAGATGGCGTCGGCGCGTCCCGCGGCCATCTTGGTCGTGACGCCGGGAAACGCGTTGGATTCATGCACCAGAACGGGTATTTTCATCCGCGCGGCGGCGCGCAAGGCCGGAAAGCTCGCATACCCGCCCGTACCCAAAACGGCATGGGGCTTAAAGCCTTTGAGTATTTTTTTTGCCTGGCGCAACGCCCCGGCCACGATTAAAACCGTTCGGGCATTGCGCGCCACCGCCCCCGGCTTGAGGGAACGGGAAAGCGAGCGCACGTCCACAAACTCGATCGCAAACCCCTCGCGCGGCACAAGGTCGCCCTCCATCCCCGACGGCGCGCCGATAAACAGAATTTCATGCCCCTCGTCGCGCAGAAGCCGCGCGACCGCCAGCGCGGGATTGATATGACCGCCGCTGCCGCCGCAGGTCAGGACAAAACGCATAAAACGACTCCCCTCTTCTAGGGTGTGTAAGCGGGCATCTGCCGGGACACCGCCAGTACGATCCCCATTTCCGCCATCTGTATCACCAGCGACGAGCCGCCGTAGCTGAAAAACGGCATCGAGATGCCGGTCACCGGGATGAGGTTGGTGACGACCGCGACGTTCAGGAATGTCTGTATCGCCAGCAGCGTCGTCACGCCGGAGACGAGCAGCGTTCCGAAACGGTCACGGGCGTGCAGGGCGATCCAGTACCCCCGGATGATCAGCAGCAGGAACAAAAACAGCACGATCAGCGCGCCGACCAGCCCCAATTCCTCACAGACGATGGCAAATACAAAGTCGTTGTGCGGCGCGGGCAGGTACGAATACTTTTGCCGGCTCTGCCCCAGTCCCAGCCCAAACCAGCCGCCCGACGCGACGGCATAAAGCGACTGCACTGTCTGCCATCCCTTGCCCCTCAAATCGGACCACGGGTCCTGCCAGATCTCAATGCGCGCCCTCGCGTAATCGGTGGCGCTTATAAGAATGGCCATCGCCCCCGCGCCCGCCGCGCCCACGAGGGCAATCCAGCGGTAGGCGAGCCCGCCCATGTAGAGCATGACCGCCCCGACGGAGAGAATGAGGATGATGCCGGAAAAATGCGGCTGCAATGCCATCAGCCCCGCGATGAGGATCAGGATGCCGACATACGGCGCTATGCCGCGCAGCGACGGCAGCAGTTTTGTCTGGGCCATCCGTTCGGGATGCGCCGAGATCATCGTGGCGAATAGCATGATGACCGCCGCCTTCGCGATCTCCGACGGCTGGATGTTAAAAATCCCGAAATTGATCCAGCGAACGGCCTCCTCTTCGTCGGAGCCGACGAAGAGGACCACGACGAGCAGTACCAGCGCCACCCCCATCGCGGGAAGCGACAAGGCGCGGAAATAGGCGTAATTGAAGCGCGACACCATCAGCATCACGGCGATCCCCATGACCATAAAAACACCCTGGCGCATCACATAAAACGCGGGGGTACTGGTTTTCGACGCGGCCAGCGCGTAACTCGCGGAAAACATCATCACAAGGCCTATCCCGTTGAGCAGAACGACGAGCAGCGCGAACGGCAGGTCCATCGGCCCCTTTTCCGTCCGGCTCAACTCCCGTTTCGCCTGTTCGATATTCATGTTCATATCCATACAATCACCCAAACCACGCGATCACGCAGCAACCCGCGCTGACCAGCGAAAACACCGCGAATACTTTCCGCTCTTTCCAGCCGCCCATCTCAAAATGGTGGTGGATAGGCGACATCCTGAAAAGGCGTTTGCCTTTGGTCAGCTTAAAAAAGGCGACCTGCAATACGACCGAGAGAATCTCAATCAAATAAACCAGTCCCGCGATCAGCAGCGGCAGCGGCCTGTCCGCCGCAAACGCAAGCCCGCACAGCGCGCCGCCGAGAAAGAGCGCGCCGGTATCGCCCATAAAGACTTTTGCCGGATGAAAATTGAAAAACAGGAACCCCAGCAGCCCTCCGGCCAGGGCTCCCGCAAAGACGGAAACGCCCATATTTTCCAGCGACAGCGCGAGCAGTCCGAAAAACGCGGCGACCGGCAGCGTCACGCCGGCGCACAGCCCGTCGACGCCATCGGTGAAGTTGACGGCGTTGACAAATCCCGCCACAAACAGGATGCCCAGTGTCAGGTAGAGAGGCCACGGGAGCTCAAACACAAGTTCCGTGAACGGAACGGTCAGCTTCCCCGATATAAACTCAAACTGTCTCAGCAGGGCGAGGAACGCCGCAGCCGCGCTCAGCTGCAACAGCAGCTTTTGCGGCGCGGTCAGGCCCTGGTTGCGTTTTTTGCGCACCTTGGCCAGATCGTCAATAAAGCCGATCCCGCCGTATATCCACGCGAACAGCAGGATAAACAGATGGGCATACCGCCCGCGCTCCGTCTCATGCCAGCCCGCCGCAATCACGGCGACGGTGATGGCAGGCATAAAAAACAACCCGCCCATAGTGGGCGTCCCCTCTTTGGACTTATGCCAGCTGGGGCCGATCTCAAGGATCTTCTGCCCCAGCTTGAGCCGCCGCAGCACCGGCAGCAGCAATTTGCCGAACAGCAATGTCCCCGCCAGCGACACGCCTGCCGCAAGTATCATCTCCGTCACGCCCGCACCGCCTCCCGTACGACCTCCCGCTCGTCAAAGGGGATTTTGACCCCGTTGATCTCCTGGTAATTCTCATGTCCCTTGCCGATCAGCATCAGCGTGTCGCCCGGCCCGGCTTCCGCCAGCGCCGCGCGGATCGCCTTCCTTCGATCCGGTTCCACATGGAGCTCACGGTTCTCCATTCCCGCGAGAATATCCTGAAAAATGGCGTTTGGGTCTTCGGAACGCGGATTGTCGGATGTGACATAACACAGATCGGCGTTTTGCTGCGCCGCGGCGCCCATCAACGGGCGTTTGGTCTTATCCCTGTCACCGCCGCAGCCGAACAGGGCGATCAGCCGCCCCTTTGTGAACGCCCGCGCCGCCTTCAGGGCCGCGGCGATCGCGTCGGGCGTATGGGCGTAGTCGATAATCACCTTGCACTCCGTTTCTGCCGGAACAGGCTCCATCCGGCCCTTGACGGGCGGCAGTCCGGACAGCGCGCGCGCCATGCCGTCCGGCGGCAAACCCATAACGGCTCCGCACGCAAAAGCCGCCAGCGCGTTAGACACGGAAAACAGTCCCGGCGTCACCCACGAGGCCGGCAGTAAAAACGACGGCCCCGCCACGTCAAAGGTCACACCGTCCGGGCGCAGCCTGATATTCAGCGCGGAAAACAGCTCGTGTCCGGGACAGTCCCTTCCCTCGCAGGTGAACGCGAAAGCGTCCGGCAGCGTTTCCAGCAAACGGCGGCCCCACGGGTCGTCTATGTTGACGACGGCCTTTTCACACTGACCGAACAGGCCGCTTTTGACCTGGAAATACTCCTCCATGTCCTTATGATAGTCCAGATGTTCATGGTGCAGATTGGTGAACGCCCCGACGGCATACCGAATCCCCAATACCCGCGCCTGCGCCAGCGCGTGGCTGGAAACCTCCATCACGCAGTGGGTACATCCCTCGGCCGTCATTTCGGCCAATACGCCGTGCAGCATTACGGCATTGGGTGTGGTACGCTCCGCCGGCAGTTCCCTGTTCCCGATAAAGATATGGTTGGTCCCGACAAGCCCCGCCATACCGTCCGTCACGGTATCAATCAGCCCTTTGAGAAGATGGGTGACGGTTGTTTTGCCCTTGGTCCCGGTCACGCCGGCCATCACCAGCTTATCGGCGGGATAGCCGGCCATACAGGCGGCGAGCTTTGCCAGCGCGGCGCGCGCGTCAGGTACGACGACATGCGGCACGGACGGGTCAAGCGCCCGCTCCGTCACGATCATCGACGCGCCGCTCTCTATGGCCTGGCGGATATAACAGTGGCCGTCCGTTTCACTGCCCGGCACCGCCACGAACAGGTCTCCCCGTTTCATCAGCCGCGTATCGTTATGAACGCCGTCCACCTCGCTGTCCAGCGACGGCGCGTTGGTCTGCAGGGTATCAAGGGCCTGCAATAAGGTGAAAAGTTTCATGCGTTTCCCCCCACATTAATCATGCACGTCCGTACTGCGGAATTCCACCGATACGACGGACCCGTACGGCACTTCCTGCCCGGCAAATTCCTGCCACGCCGCCGTCAGGTACGCGTCCGGCGTCCTCTGGGCCCCAATGGGCCGCATAAACACGCCCGCGTTGGTCATCTCGGCGTTGGCCTGTTCCGGCGTTTTGCCGATCACATTGGGCACAGTGACCGTTTCCGAAGGCTTTATCCCCTCGGTATAGAGGATCATCTCCGTTGAGGCGGGCACGAGTACGCCCGCCGCCGGCAGCTGGTCGGTGACGGTATCCCCGTCCCCGATCACGCGCACCGTCAACCCCTCTTTCTTCGCGGCTTTTTCCGCGTCCGATACCGGCGACTTCTTGACAAACGGGACCGTCACGTCAACCGACATCGCCTCGCCTTCCTTATACTGCGGGATCACGCCCAGATACGGCAGCACGTCGGCAAATATGCGCCCTGCGACGGGGGCCGCCATATAGCCGCCCATCCGCTGGGCACGGTCCAGCCCCGGTTCGTCCAGCATGACCAGAATCGCCACCTGCGGGTCGTTCGCCGGCGCGAAACCGGCGAACGAGACGACATAAAGCCCCAGCTCGTCGGCGTCCGGTATGTCCCGCTTTTGCGACGTACCCGTTTTCCCGGCCACATGGTAACCCTTGACGTAAGCGTTGGAACCGGTGCCCTGATTGATACACTCCTCAAGATAGGCGCACATCGTCCTGCTCGTCTCGGCGGAGATGACCTGCCGGACGGGAGCGGGGTCGTTTTTTTCCACCACCCGCCCGTCTTTCCCGGCGACCTGCGACAGCACATACGGCTTCATCAGATACCCGCCGTTGGCAACGGCGCACACCGCCGTTATCATCTGGATCGGCGTGACCTTGAACGTCTGCCCGAACGAATAGACGGCCCTCGCCGACGCCTGCCTTGAATAGGTTTCATACGGGGCGATAATGGCGCGGGCCTCGCCCTGCAGGTCGATGCCGGTCGGCTCCATAAAACCGAACGCCCGCATGTAATCGTAAAACTTTTCCGGCCCCACGCGGTCGCCTATGGCGACAAACGCGGGGTTGCAGGAGTGCAGCAGCGATTCCAGGAAGGTCTGGCTCCCGTGGCCGGCGATTTTGTGGCAGCGGATGATATGCCCGCCGGCTTCGATCGACCCGGTGCAGTTGAAGCGGTCGGACTCGTTGACCACTTTTTCTTCCAGCGCCATTGCGGCGGTGAATATTTTGAAAACGGAGCCCGGCTCGTATGTATCATTGACGGCCTTGTTGCGCCACTGTGCCTGCTGCGCCTCGCCCAGCGCCTCCGGATACACGTCGGCCCCCAGCGATTCCAACTCGCGGCGGATGTCCTCATCGGCAATTTCACGCGGCTCGTTGAGGTCAAAATCCCCCTTGGTCGCCATCGCCAGGATGCCGCCTGTCCTGACGTCCATAATAATGACGCAGCCGCGGTTTGCCGCCTCGTTTTCAATGACGGCGGTCTCAAGGTGCTTCTCCGCGAAATGCTGGATGGTCTCGTCTATGGTGAGAACGAGGTCATATCCCTCCAGCGCGTCGTAATACATCTCATACTGGTTGGGCAGAGATCTGCCGCCGCTGTCGCGCGCCGCCACCGTCCGGCCCGGCGTTCCGCTGAGCTGCTTGTTGTAAACGGCCTCAAGCCCCATCAGGCCGGTATTTTCCGCACCCACAAAACCGATGATATTGGACGCGAACGAGCCGTTTGGATAATAGCGTTTACTGCCCGGCTGCAGGAAAATCATCGGCTTTCCGGAACTCAGTTTGTTGGCGAGGATAAAGGCTCTTACCTTGTCGGCCTCTTCACGCTCCACCTGCTCCTTTATTTTTTCGTTGGCCCGGTTATTTTTTTTCCCCTTTTCAATCCTGTCCAAAATCCCGTCACTGTCTATGCCGAGGATTTCGGAGAGCCCGTCGGCGATAAATTTCTCTTTGTCGGCCGGGATGTCGCGGGGCGAGACGCAGACCGTCTCAACACTCGCGGAGACGGCCAGCACGTTCTTGTTGCGGTCGTATATTGTCCCCCGCCCGACCGTGATCGGATAGGAGCTCATCTGCTGATCGATAGCCTTTCGCTCCAGCTCGTCATGCTGCGCGATGGCGACGTCGTAGAGTTTCAGCGCCAGCGGGATAAACATGGCAAAACCGAAAATCCCGGTAAGGATCAACACCCGCACCAGGATCATCCGGTTATATTTATATCTGTGAGAGACGCGCGCCTTTTCTTCGTTCTCCATTACCTTCCCTCCCCGTCACGCGCGGGCGGCGGAAACCGCCCCTATATACTACGGCCAGTCCCCACCGAATAGAACTAATCCAGGAATTCCACGACTTTTCCCGTCATCACGGAGAAAAGCTGCTTGACGGAACCCCAAAAACCTTTCTGCGGAACGACCTCCGCATGGTCTTCGCCCGGAAAACTGATATAAACGATCTGATCCCTCGCCGGTTTTACCATGCCAAGCTCTCCAATGGCATACGCTTCCACCTCTCCCAGGCTCAGGTTTGCCTCGGCCCTGCGGCTGAGAATATTCTCCTCCTTCTGTAAAGCCAGCAGCTCCGCCGCGCCGCTCTGGCAGGCGCTGTTGAGCTGGCTCAGCTCCATATAGCTGTACACGATAAAAAGCAATACCGTCATCGCGCAGGCAAACAGCGCGACGGTGCCGAACCGCAGCTTCATCGCGGGACGCGCGGACACGGCTCTCCGCGAATGCCCGGGTATAGACGCGGCGGCGGGCAATCCGGGCGCCCGCTCTCCGGATACGGCGGGTTTGTCTACATACGCGGGTCTTTGCGCCGGACGGGGCGCGGGAAATCTGTACGGCGTCCTGACAGGCGGGTTCAATGTCAGCGCGGAACTGCCTTCGAGCATTACAAGACCTCTTTCTCCGGAATAATATTCAAACGCGCCGTGCCGTTTACGATACGCCGTCGGCGAAAGCGCTCTATAGTCTCTCCGCGACACGCAGTACGGCACTGGCTGAACGCGGGTTTTCCTCCGTCTCCTCCCGCGTCGGCATCCAGCGCCCCACGGACTTTACGGACGCGGTTTTTCCGCAAACACAGGAGGGGAACGACGGAGGGCATGTACAACCCCTGGCCGCCTCCGCGAATACACGTTTGATGATGCGGCTTTCCAGCGAATGGAACGCGATGACCGCCAGACGGCCTCCGGGTTTCAGCCTCGCCAGCGCTTTCGGGAGCCCCGTTTCCAGCGCGTCTAGTTCCCCGTTTACGGCAATCCGGACCGCCTGAAAGCAGCGCCGGGCCGGGTGCTGCGCTTCGCGCCGCCCGCGTGCCGGCACGGATTCCACAATGGTGTCGGCCAGTTCCGCCGTGGTGCGCAGCGGACGTGCCGCGACAATGCCCCGCGCCAGCTGGTGCGCGTACCGCTCCTCGCCGTAATCGTAGAGTATCCGTACCAGCTGGCGGTACGGCCATTCGTTGACGATCTCCGCCGCCGTGCGGGCCTGAGCCTGGTCCATCCGCATATCCAGAGGGGCGTCGTAACGGTAGGAAAAGCCCCGTTCCGGCGTATCAAGCTGAAGGGAGGATACGCCGAGATCCAGCAGAATGCCGTCTAAAAGCCCGACGCCGGCGCCGTCCAGCAACACGTCCATCTCGCGGTAGTCTCCATGCAGAAACGTCACGCGCTCCCCGAACCGTTTCAGGCGGGCCTTACATAATTCCAGCGCGTCTTTATCCCTGTCAAGGCAAATCACTTGTCCCCTGTTTTCCGCCATCGCTTCGGCGTGCCCGCCCAGTCCCGCGGTGCCGTCAAGATATATCCCGCCTTCATGCGGGGTCAGCGCGCCGATACATTCGCGCAGCATGACCGGCTCGTGCCGCACGGTCACGGTTTCCGCCGCTCCCACGCGGCCGCGTCCCATATTTCGGCGTATTTGCCCGCGCCCACAACAACGGCGTTCTTATCCAGCGAGGCGTAAGCACGCAATTTTTGCGTCAGTAGCACCCGCCCCTGCGCGTCCGGCACGCATTCCTGCGCCACCGAGTAAAATTTGCGGCGCTTTTCCCGCGCATCCGCGCCCGCTAGGTTTGCAAACTCTTCTTCCTCTAGTTTTTCCCATTGGTCGGGGCCGTATACGTTCAGGCAGAGATCGTCGCTGACAGAGACGTAAAAGGGCTCCCCCAGCGCCTTCAGCAGGCGGGAGGGCATAAACAGCCGCCCTTTGGCGTCAATCGTGTGCTTGTATTCCCCAAGCAGCCCTTTTATACTCTCCACCTCTTTCCACCACTTTACCCCACCGCGCTGTCAGTATACCCCACCTGCCACTCCAAGTCAAGCAATTTTAGAAAAAAATTCGTACCAAACGCATGTACTAAACAACAAAACAAGGATTTTTGCAATGTTTTTGCAACAAAACGCGCGTTCTTAGAACGCGCGTTTTGTTTTCTGAAAAACACAAAAGAAGCGCCCCCGTCAAAGGGACGCCGCAAGATATTGTGTGTGATATGGATGTTGACAGGCCTCTCCGCTCTTCCTCATGGGCCGTATGGAATCAAAACACGAACAAATAATCCAACTTTTTCCGGATCAAAGTTTTTGTGATGCGCTTCATCTGTCACGCTCCATCCGCGCCTCACGGGCGGTCAGATAAACCGCTCACGCTTATGCCAAACAGTCCGCCGTTTCACGGTTTCCTTCGGTCAGACAACCGCTCACGCTTATGCCAAACAGTCCGCCGTTTCACGGTTTCCTTCGGTCTGGCAAACGCTTCCGCGCTTTATCTTCCCTGCCCGGCGATGGAGCTTCTCTATCGTTTCGCCGTATTCCTGAATTCCAGCCGCGACTTGCGCACCTCGTTGAGCGCCGTGTTGACGGCTTCCTCGGTACGCTTGAGCAGGTCCTCGACATATTCGTTGGTGGCAATCCGCAGATCACGCGTCTTGCTTTTGGTTTGATTTTCCAGCTCTTGCGCCTTTCTCCGCGCCGTCGTCAAAATCTCTTCCTCCGAAAGCATCCGCCGCGCGCGCTCCTCGGCGGTCCTGACAATCGACTCCGCTTCGCTTTTGGCTTTGGCGATCATATCGTTGCGCTGCTCCACTATGCTGACCGCCTTGCGGAGCTCTTCGGGCAGATTGCCCGCGATCTCATCCAGAAGCCCCATCGCCTTGTCTTTGTCAAGCACGCATTTATCACTGCCCAGCGGCAGCGTGAACGAGTCCTCGATCAAATCGCGCAGCATGGTCAGCAGGCTTTCCACATCGTGCGGCATTGGAATCCCCCCTAAAATCGTATCGGTCAGGCGCGGCCCGCCTCTATGTTCGCGCCCGCGAGCCTGAGCCGCACCTCGTCATGGATTTCCTCCGGTATAAACTCGCGCACATCGCCGCCATAGGAGCATATCTCCTTGACGACGCTGGAGCTTAAATACTGAAACCGCTCGCTCGCGGTGAGGAAAAGGGTGTCGAGCGCCGGGTTGAGCTTGCGGTTCATCAGCGCCATCTGAAATTCCATCTCAAAGTCCGACACCGCCCGCAGTCCCTTGACAATAACCGCGTCGCCCATACCGGCGCAAACCTCGGCCAGCAGGCGGTCGGCCCATTCCACCGTTACGCTGGGCAAACCCGCCGTCGTCTTGCGCAGCATGCGGACCCGTTCTTCCGGAGTAAAATTATACGCCTTGCGGTTGTTCTGCATCACAAGCACGACCGTCCGGTCGAAAATGGACGCCGCGCGCTCGATAATGTCGATGTGCCCCAGCGTCACCGGGTCAAAGCTGCCCGGACAGATTGCGGTTTTCATAGAGCAATAACCTCTTATTCCCGTATTCATACGTACGGCGCAGCGCGTATGGAGGCTGCGGTTCCGGCGTCCAGGCGTCCGGGCGGCATTCGCAGAGGAGCAGGCCGCCCTTGGTAAGCATATTCCCGGAAAACACCAGCTCAAGCGTCTTTTGCGCAAGTTTTGAGCCATAGGGCGGATCCAGCAGCACGACGTCAAATCTCTCCTCCGTCCCCGTAAGCCAGCGCAGGGCTTCCGCGACGATTACCACAGCGCGTTTTTCAAAAAAGCGCGTGTTTTCCCGGATCACGTCCGCGGCCGCGCCCGACTGTTCCACAAAGACGCACTCCCGCGCCCCCCGGCTGAGCGCTTCGGCCCCCAATTGGCCGGTCCCGGCGTACAGGTCGAGGACGCGCCGCCCCTCCAAGTGAAACTGCAGTATATTGAACATGGACTCTTTTACCCTGTCGGAAGTGGGTCTCGTCCCCTCCCCCGGTACGGACTTTAACTTACGCCCCCGGGCTTCCCCCGCGATGATACGCATGGCGTTCTCCTTATGCCCCCTCAAAGGGCGCGTGAAAGTGATTGTATACGGCGGAGGCGGCATTCCGGGGCAGGACGGCCTCCAGCTCCTCCGGCGCGGCGCCGGCGATCCGCTTCACGCTTTTGAAATGCCGCAGAAGCATGTCGCGGCGCGCGGCGCCAAGGCCCGGTATGCCGTCCAGTTCAGAGATAAACTTGCCGCGCTGTTTCTGATGGAATGCCAGCGCGCTGCGGTGCGTTTCCTCCTGTATTTGGGCGATAAACGCGAACACGCCGGGGCTTCCTGTGAGTCCCGCCTCCGCGCCGCGGGGAGTCACGACGGCCCGTGTGCGGTGCCTCTCGTCCTTGACCATGCCAAATACCGGGATATTCATCTCAAATCCGGCCAGCACCCGTTCCGCCATCGCCGCGTGCGCCGCGCCGCCGTCCACCAGCAACAGGCCGGGAGCCTCGTCAAACCCGGCGTCGCCCCGCGCGAGGCGCGCGAAACGCCGGGTCAGCACCTCTTCCATCGAATGATAGTCGTCATGAATTTCAGCGTTTTTGATAATGAAGTGTTTATACGCCTTTTTCAGAGGCTTGCCGTCCTTGTAACAGACGATCACCCCGACCCGCCCGCTGTCGCCGGTGTTGGAGATGTCCACCGCCTCAATGCGCTCCGGCGGCCCGGGCAGGTCCAGCAGCCGCTTGAGTTCGGCAAGCAGAAAACGTGTCCTTTCCTCCCGGGTGGTCACCCGTTCGATCTCCTCTGCCGCGTTGCGCGCCGCCATTCTGACCAGTTCGGCTTTCGGCCCGCGCTGGGGAACGGACAAATCCACCCGCATGCCCTTGCCAAAAAAAAACTCTTTCAGCAGCTGCCCATCCCCAACCGGGGCCGCCAACACCACCTCCCCCACCCCCCGCCCCCGCCCTCTCTCCTACCTCCGCCCCCGCCCCCGCAG
>JAIRUE010000107.1 GCA_031254575.1 Oscillospiraceae bacterium
GCCCGCCGCGCACTATCTGGCGCTGATCGAACGCCTTAAAACAGAGCGGGAGCCGTTCGCGTTCACGCTGGGCCGCGGGGACGGCGGCGCGCGGACGCCGCTTCCGGAGGAGCGGAGCCTTTTGGTCGCGCTGGAGGATTATACCGTCACGGAGGACGCCTCTTTCGGCGGCGACGTGATGGTTTCGCTGCGGCTGCGCGAGGCGCGGGACGTTCCGGTCAGGGTGATCGAGCCGGAAAAGGGCGAGATCCCCCCGCCGCGCGACGCCTCGTCGGCGGTCGTGCCCAAAACCCACACCGTCGTCGGGGGCGACACGCTGTGGGGCATTGCCAAGCGGTTTTTGGGCGACGGGACGCGCTGGCCGGAGATCCACGCGCTCAACCGCGACAAGGTGAGCAACCCGAACCTGATCTACGCGGGGCAGGTGCTGACATTGCCATGAACCTGCAAATAAAAATCTCGCGCGGGGGGACGGTCTATATCCCCGCCGTGACGGACGGGGCGGTGTGGGAGACCGAGATCGCCGGAGCGCCGGGGCGGTTTGTCTTTTCGGTCCGGGACGGCGGCGCGCTGCGAATGGACGGGGGCGACGCCGTAAGCGTCACCGGGGACGGGCAGAACGTCTTTTTCGGCTATATCTTCACCCGGCGCGCCGACCAGACCGGCACGGCGTCGGTGACGGCCTACGACCAGACGCGCTACCTCAAAAACCGCGACACCTGCGTCTATGACGGCATAACGGCGTCCGCGCTGCTGCGCCGCGTCGCCGCCGACAACGGCCTCAGGACCGGGACAATAGACGACACCGGCGTGCTGCTGGAGCCGTGCGCGGAGGACAACAAATCCCTGGCCGACATCCTGCGCAACGCGCTGGCCCGGACCGAAGCGGCGGGCGGCGGGCGTTTTGTGCTCTATGACGATTTCGGGGAGCTGACGCTCCGCAGGGCCGGGGAGATGCGGCGCGGCCTGCTGATAGGTTCGGACGGCGGGCGGACGTTCACCCGTACGGCGACGATCGACTGGGATACGTACAACACCGTCAAGCTCGTCTGCGACAAAAAGAAGGGGCGCACGGTCCACACCGCGTCCGACGCCCAAAATGTTTCCCGGTGGGGCAAATTGCAGTATTTCGGAAAACTCGCCGACGATTTCAACGGCGGCGCCAAAGCCGGCGAACTGCTCAGGCTCCACAACAGGGAGAGGCGGGAGCTGTTTGTCGGCGGCGCGCCGGGCGACTGCTCCGTCCGCGCCGGCTGCTCGCTGGCCGTCTCCGGGGAACTGACGGGCGGCGGGGACGCGCCTTATACCGTAGAGAGGGCGCGTCACGTCTGGAAAAACGGGCGGTATTTCATGGACCTGACATTGACGGAGGTGTGACGCATGCCCAATTTGCTCTCGCTCATCAAACAGGCGGCGGTCGAGGCGGTAGACGAGGCCGCGCCGTGCGCGGCGGTCTTCGGCAGGATAGAATCGGCGTCGCCGCTGCGCGTGAAAGTGGACGACCGCTTTACGCTGGAAGAAAACCAGCTTACGCGGACCCGCGCGGCGGCGCGGTTCGCCGCCTCGGGCAGCGAGGTGCTGCTGCTGCGCGTACAGGGCGGCGCGAAGTATATTGTTGTGGATACTGTCTTGTAGGGCGATAAAGGGAGGATTTTATGATACCGCAGTCATTTATACCGGCCGGTGAAAAAACGGAGCCGCCGGGCGAAACGTGGAGGCTTGGGGAGGATTCCGTGCTGTCCGGGCGGGTTGACGGGCTTGAGGCGCTCAAACAGGCGGTCCGGCTGGCGCTCGGCACCGAACGGTACCAATACCCCATCTATTCCTGGAATTACGGCGCGGAGCTCCGGGACCTGTTCGGGATGCCGTTTTCATTTGTGAGGCCGGAACTGCAAAGGCGCGTACGCGACGCGCTTTCGCGGGACGGGCGTATCACGGGCGTGGACGGGTTTTGCTTTGAAAACAGGGGAAAGGCGCTCCGTTGCACGTTTACGGTCCATACAATCTTCGGGCCGTTCGGCGCGGAGAAAACAGTGGGGGAGGATCATGTACGAACAGAGTACCTATGAATCCATTCTGGAGAGAATGCTGTCGCGGGTCAGGGGAGTCTCGCCGGAGCTGGATACGCGCGAGGGCTCGCTGATTTTTACCGCGCTGGCTCCCGCCGCCGTGGAATTGCAGCTGATGTACATTGAGCTGGACACGGTGCTGCGGGAGACGTTTGCCGACACGCAGAGCCGCCCGTTTCTGGCAAGGCGGGCCGCCGAGCGCGGCATCACGGCCAAGGACGGCACAAAGGCGCTGCGGTTGGGCGAGTTCAACACGGACGTCCCGCCGGGCTCACGTTTTTTCCTCAACGGTTTGTATTACACCGCCGTCGAGCGAAGGGGCGAGGGGAAATTCGCGCTGGAATGCGAGACGCCGGGGTCCCGCGGAAATCCTGACAGCGGCGTGCTTGTCCCGTGCGAGTACATCCCCAAACTGACCGAGGCGCTCCTGACCGGCGTGCTGACGCACGGCGCCGACCCCGAGACGACCGAACAGCTGCGGCGGCGTTATACGCAGTCGCTGTCCGCGATAGCGTTCGGCGGCAATATCGCCGACTATCTCCAAAAGGCGGGGGCGCTTCCGGGCGTGGGCGGCGTCAAGGTCACGCCCGCGTGGGACGGCGGCGGGACGGTGCTGCTGACCATCACGGACGACCGCTCAAACAGCCCGGCGCCCGGCCTTGTCGCGGAGGTGCAGGAGGCGATCGACCCCGTGCAGGGCGGAGGCCGGGGGATCGCGCCGATCGGGCATTCCGTCACGGTGCGCGGCGCGCGGGAGGCGGAGATCAATATCACGGCCGGATTCGCCCTCTCCGCCGGGTATGACTGGGCGGCCGTCAGGCCGCAGGCCGAGAAGGCCGCGGCGGACTATATCGGGGAACTGCGCGGGCAGTGGGCCGGCGAGGACGCGACGGTCGTCAGGCTCAGCGGGCTGGAATTGCGCTTTTTGGCTGTGCCGGGCATCCTTGACGTGACCGGGACCAAACTCAACGGCGCGGCGAAAAATCTGACGCTGCCGGCCGGCAGCCTGCCCAAACCGGGGAGTGTGACCAATGAGACGCCTCTTTGACTATCTGCCGCCGGCGCTGCGGCGGGCGCGGGAACTGCGCGTTTTGCTGGACTGCGCGGAGCAGCCGGAGACGGACGGGCTTTGGGGCGCGATGGAACTGCTTTGGGCGGAGCAGTTTATCGGCAGCGCGACCGGGGACGGCCTGGCGCGCTGGGAGGGGATGATGCGCCTTCCGCCCGCCGGGGATATTGCCGCGCGCAGGGAAGCCGTGCTGATGCGGTTTCGCGAGACGCCGCCGTTTACCGCGAGCTCGCTGCCGGACGCGATGGACGCCCTGTGCGGCCCGGGACGATATGAGATGGAAAAACGCGGTCCGTTTGAACTTTGGGTGCGTATCTCCAAATACGCGCCGCTCGCGGAGGCGCGGGCGCTGCTGAGAAGATGGCTGCCCGCCAATATCCTGATGGATATGGACTTTTTATACCTGACGCAGGAAAAACTGCGCAAATACAGCCACGGGGAACTGGCGGCGTTTACCCATACCGGGATAAGGGACATGACGGATTGACGGACCGCTCCGCCGCCCGGGTATGGAGCGCGACACACAAAGGAGGAAAGCCGTATGCCCGAAAGAACGGCGCACTATCACCTTGTCAAGCCCTTGCAGAGCGAATATTACAGCGTGGACGATTTCAACGCCAACGCGGACATCATCGACGCGGCGCTGAAGGCAGCGTCGGACCGCGCGGACGCCATCCTCAGCGCCATTCCCTCGCTCCGTCAGGAGATCTGGAAGACGGCGGGGGTCTATACCTTTAAGGCGCCCAAAGCGACGTTTTATGTGATCGAATGTATCGGCGGGGGCGGCGGATGCACAATCC
>JAIRUE010000110.1 GCA_031254575.1 Oscillospiraceae bacterium
CACGGAACTCAGCGACGAGCCGTTTTTTTTTTTTTTTTTGGATATACTGGCGCCCTATAAGCTGCTCAAGGTCGAGGGTTTTCACGGGACGCTGGTCGTCCCCAATTACGGCGGCGGCACGGCCAACACGGAATTTGACGTGCTGACCGGCCTCTATTCCATGTATATCAACCCCTCCCCGACCGCATTCCGCCATGTGCGCAAACCTTTTCCGTCCGTCGCCTCCGTGTTCAGGGAAAACGGTTACCAAACGCCGGCCATCCATCCGGGACACGGCTGGGTTTACAGGCGGGAGCGCGTATATCCCCGCCTTGGCTTTGGGGAATTTCTCACCGAAAAGCGCTTTGACGCGCCCGAACTGAAAGGCGGCCTCATCGCCGACCGCGCCGCGTTCGCCAAACTGCGGGAAGTGTTTGAGACGCGCCCGTCGCCGTCGTTTTCGTATATGGTCACGATACAGAATCACACGCCGTTTGAAAACCGCTTTGAGCGCGGCGCCCGCAATTTTACACAGGCGCGTCCCTTCCTCTCCCCCGCCGAAACCGATATTCTGTCCAACTACTTCATCGGCGCCGCCGACACCGCGCGGGAACTGAAGCTGTTTACGGACTTTTTGAACGGGCGGCCGGAACCGACGCTGCTCGTCTTTTACGGCGACCATCTGCCCTCGCTCGGCCCCGCGATGCGGCTCTATGACGAGCTGGGGTTTAACAAGGGATTGAAAAAATACGAAACGCCGTTCCTCTTTTGGCGGAACGACGCGTCCAAACAATTTTTCAATCTTGAGAAAGCTATGGACTCATGCTGTGTGCGGCGCGGTGACAAACTGAGCGCGCATTATCTGGGAGCCCTGACGCTGGAATTGCTCGGGCTGGACGGCGGCCTCCTCTTTTTCCAGTATCTCAACGCGCTGCGCAGAACCTGCCCCGTCCTGACCATTTACGGCCCGCCTGCAAACGCGCGGGCGGCGGCCGATTACCACACCGTGCTTTACAACAGGCTCAAAAGCAAGACCCCGCTGCTTACGCTCCCTTCCCCCCCCGTTTCCTGATAAAAGCGAGGATCCGGCCGCGGAAAAAGAAAGCCAATATAAACGAGACGGCGCATACGGCCGCCGCCGCGATCAGCGGGCCGTAGCCGCTGAAAATGTGCACGCCCGCGTAAGCCGCGACAAACATGCCCGGCAGCCTGCCGACGGCCGAGATGAGGAAAAACTTCCACGCCTTGAAGCGCGTCAGTCCGATGAAGTACGCGATAAAATCCTTCGGAAACGGTATGATGAACAGCGCCAGCAGCACCGCCGACGACGCGCCCTTTGACAGGACATCCTCCATCTGTTCAAGATTCTTTTCACTGACAAAAAGCGTCACGACACGCCGCCCCAGCAGCCGCGAGACGTAAAACGAAACGGCGGTGCCGAGCGCCACGCCAATCACGCCGGTCAGCATGGCGACCGGCAATCCGTAGATGACGCCGCCGGCAAACTGCACAATGGCCGCCGGGATGACCGATACGACCACTTGCAGCGCGTGCAGCAGGATCAGCACGGCGACTCCCGCTCCTCCGTACGCGGTGACGATCTCGCGGAAACGCTGCGCCGTTTCGGCGAGACCCGCGCCCTTGACCTCCCCGAACGCCCTGGCGTACTGTCCCGCTAAAAACGCGACCGACGCCGCGAACAGAACGACGCCCGCCAGATTGACCCAGTCGCGTTTCTGTATTTTCCGTTTGAGCTTCAAAACGGCGGCTCCCCCTCATACAATATATCCAGCGTGTGCATGGCGCGCGTCATCGCCACATAGAGCAGCTTTATCCCCATCTCTTCCGCGGGCGGGGTTCGCGCCGGATTGCTTCCATCCTCCGGGCCGGGCGTCCGCGGCGGGCCGAGCCCGTAGCGGTCGGCGTCGGCCACGATCACGCTGTCGAACTCCAGCCCCTTGGACAGCGCGGCCGGCAGCAGACATACCCCGCCCTCATACGTCCCGTCACGTGAGGTAACCACGCTGAGACCGGCGACGCCTTTCAGCAAATGCGCGAACCCCTTACACCGTTCCGCGCCGCTGAGCAGGACGGCGATGTTTCTGTGCCCCTGCGAACGCCGCCTCTCAATGCGTTCCGCGCAGACGGCGGCGCGGTCCACCTCTCCCCAGACGTCGGCGTATCCGACCGGTTCCCCGTGGCGCACGACCGCCTCTCCTTTGGGCAGGCCGGGCAGTTTTCCCAGCACCTTGTTGGCCGCCTCCATGATCTCGACCGTCACACGGTAGCTTTTCTGAAGCCGCAGAACGGTCGCCGCCCCCTGCCAGACCTGGCGGTTAACGCCGTCCCAGTCGTTGACGCCGCGCGCCCCTATCCTTTGGGCCAGATCGCCCAGAATGGTAAAAGACGCTTTCCTGAAGAGTGTTTGCAGCACGGTGATCTGCATAGCGGAAAAATCCTGCGCCTCGTCGATCACCACATGGCGCACCGCCGCCTCGTTCAGCCCCGACGCGCGGATACGGAGATAGAGCAGCGGCGCGAGGTCGTCCTCAGAGAAAGGATGCCGGTTTTGACGGCCGCTATCCAACCCGGACGTCCCCTGCGGCGCGCCGTTAGTATACCCTGCCTGTTCCAAAAAACGCCTGTAGAGCTGCGCCGCGCCGCTTCGCTTGGGTTCCGTTTCAGCCGCCAGGAACGCGTCGATGTCGGAGAGTATCTCATAGGAATGCTTGTACCCGTCACCGTGGAGCGGGTCCCGCGCCTGCCCTCCGCCGCCCAAATCCGACTGACGCCGTGAACCTCGCCCGTACCGCACGTAGCGGCGGACAAGCTCCTCAAAGGAGAGCTGCGGCACATCCTCTACACCCAAATCGGGCAATATCCCCGCGATATAACTGAGAAAAAAACCGCCCGAAGTCAGCACGATAAACTGTTCCGGACGAAAACGCGCCCCCGCGTTATACGCCAGATACGCGATGCGGTGCAGCGCGACGGTGGTCTTGCCGCTGCCCGCCGCGCCCTGCACAATCAGCGGGCGGCGCGCGTCGGCGCGGATGATTTGATTCTGTTCGGTCTGGATGGTGGCAATGATCTCTTTGAGCCGCGCGTCGGCAGATACCGATAAATAGGGGGCCAGCAGCTCGTCGGACGCCGTGACGTCGATGTCGTCAACCCCGCGCAGTTCCCCTTCCTCCACCGTCAGGCGGCGCTTCAGCGACAGACTGCCGCAGACGGAGCCGCCGGGGCTGTCATAAGAGGCGGGGCCGAGCCGCCCGTCATAGTAAAGGCTTGACACCGGGGCGCGCCAGTCGGTGACCAGGGGGCTTGCGCCGCCGCCGTAGACGGACGTTTTGCCGATGTACAGTTTTTGAGGCTCCGGTTTCGTCTGTTCGGTGAAGTCTATACGCGCAAAGTATGGGGAGGCCCCGGCGCGTCCGAGCGCGCGGTATCGGCTTTCGAGCATCCTGCGCACGCTCTCCTCCCCCGCGTCGTCCGCCGCGGCGACGCCCCGCTCGAACCGGCCGTCGATCTCACCGAGCTCCGTTTGGAGCGCTTCGGACACACCGCGCAGATAGGCGGTTTCCTCTTGCCAAACATCCTGATCTATCACCGGCGTCCCCCTAAATCTCCCGACACAATGCGGCTTTAGCGCAGTTTATCATATCACGCCGTTTCCCGGCCTGTCAAGACGGCGATGGACAGGGAGACTTATCTGTGGTAGAATAAGCGGACACACCCGGAAAGGCTGTGCGGGGGTCAAAAACGGTTATACCGCTTCGGCGTTATAATAAAGCAAACCGGAAAGGAATGAGTGCGATGAAACAACCAAACACCGCGGTCAACACTGCATACGGGAGGGTGACTATATTTTAGCCCTCCCGGCGCCGGCCTACGCCGGGCGC
The DNA here is from genome assembly GCA_031254575.1 of Oscillospiraceae bacterium. Classification (GTDB taxonomy): domain Bacteria; phylum Bacillota; class Clostridia; order Oscillospirales; family UBA929; genus UBA929. The sequence goes on from JAIRUE010000110.1 coordinate 3,882, forward strand.
AACGAGGAGGATTTATGGGACTCGGTTGGATCAACCCGGAGGAGTATTCCTTCAACAGTTTTCTGCTCATGGAACGCTTTCAAATTGGTTTGATGATGGAATCAAACGGCTGGCGTAACAACAAAGACGAATGGACATACAGCATGGGCGTCGCGCTGAACGCTAACCCCGCCGTCAAGTGGTATCTTGAACACAGATGTCCCGGCTGCGCGGGCCTGGTACGTGAAATTTCGGCAAAAGCCCCGACGGTCACGGACGCGGCGGAAATCCGCAAAGCGGAGGTGTATGCGCTGGCGTCGGTCGAGGATTTCGTTATCCACACCACGCCCGAAGTGATGGAAACGAATTGCCAGTACATCCGCGATTGGGACAAAGAACGGCTGTATGAAATGGCCGATTTTAAGGACAAGACCGTGCTTGACGTGGGCGCCGGTTCGGGCCGCCTGACCTTTGCGGCGGCGGCTCTTGCCAAAGAGGTTTACGCGGCTGAGCCTGTTGAGACGCTGCGCGAATTTATCCGCGTGAAGGCGCGGAACGGCCATATGACCAATATCCGCGCCGCGGAGGCTCTGGTGACTTCGATCCCCTATCCCGACAGTTTTTTTGACATCGTCATGTCGGGTCATGTCGTCGGCGACGATTGGGACGCGGAGATCGCGGAACTGACCCGCGTCTGTAAGCCGGGCGGGTGGCTGCTCGACTGTCCGGGCGACGAAACACCCGGCGGCGACCGTGGAGAGCAGCAGGATGAGCTTGTAATGCGGGGCTGGGAAAAAATGTGTTACCTCGGGAATGGCGGCGGGTATGTTTACCGCTACCGTAAGCAGGTTTGGAAATGACGGGAGGGAGGCGTACTAAAGACAGGCTGTCAGTAAAATACAGCCGGAAGGATTGAGGCACATGCAAATCGTTGGCTTCACAACCGCTCATATCGAGCAGGCGATACAGATAGCAAGGCAAAACTATGAAACGGAGCGCGGGTTTGTCCCCGCGCTCCCGCCGGCGGAGGAATGGCCGGACTTGACGCCGCTGGCTGAAAACGGCCTCGGCGTCGCCGCGCTGGACGGCGGTCGGATGGTCGGCTTCCTGTGCGGCAGCGGCATATGGGACGGCGCGTGGAATATGCCGGAATTGCGTCATGTCTTTTCCCCTATGCACGCCAACGGTATAGTACGGGAAAACCGCGCGGGAATAGTTGCGCGTCTCTATCAGGCGGCGGGAGAGAAATGGGCGCGGGCGGGCGCGGCCAGCCACGGCGTGTGCCTGTATGCCCACGATACCGAGGGGCTGGCGCAGTTTTTCCGCTACGGCTTCGGGATGCGCTGTATCGACGCGATACGCGGGATGGACAAAGTTGCCGCGCCGCCCTGCGGCGGTTATACCTTTACCGAGCTTGCGCCGGAGGAATACACGGAGGCCCTGCCGCTCGACAATATGCTGCACAGGTATTACCTGGAAAGCCCGTTTTTTATGTTCAGGCCGGAGATCACCGAAGCGGAGTTTTGGGCCAATGTGGGGACCGACCGCTATTTTGCCGCGCGGAAGGACGGCCGGGCCGTCGCTTTCCTGGCCGCCGGCGACGCGGGAGAGACGTTTATCCGCGGCACGCCGGGCTACATTCACGCGGACGGGGCGTTTTGCCTGCCGGAACACAGGGGGAAGGGGATACAGCAAAACCTGCTGAACCTTGCGGTACAAACGCTGAAAGCCGGGGGTTATACACATCTGGGCGTGGATTTCGAGAGCGTCAACCCGTCCGGCTCCGCTTTCTGGCTCAAACATTTCACGGCATACACCCACAGCGTCGTACGGCGCGTCGACGAGGGCGCGGTCAGGCGTTTATAAAACGGCTGACCGCCTGCCTTCAGACGGCCATGTCCCGCATAAGCCGCCTTCAAAAGAGACACCATATGGTGTCTCTTTATTGTTGCGGCATTTTCCGCCCCGGCGGGGAATGCGGGAAAGGAACGTCTTAATCATGAAGCAATGCGGCAAACAAACGGCCTGTCTGGAAAACCCCGTCCCCATCGGCTCGTCGGCGTGCGTCGCCGGGAAAAAAGAGGGGCAGGGACCGCTGGGGGCGACGCTCGACACGCAGTACGAGGACGGCCTGCTGGGATTGAAAAGCTGGGAACAGGCCGAGTCGGCCATGCAGAAAGACGCGCTCAACCTCGCCCTGAGCAAAGGCAAATACACCGAATCGTCCCTGCGGTTCATACTGGCGGGCGATTTGCTGGGACAGTGCATCGGCAGCGCGTTCGGCATACGCGGCTGCGCCGTGCCGTTTCTTGGGCTGTACGGCGCGTGCTCGACGATGGCGCAAAGCCTGGGCCTCGGCGCGCTGCTGGTGGACGGCGGCTATGCCGACCGCGTGGGCGTGGTGACCTCCAGCCACTTCTGCGGTTCGGAGAGGCAGTTCCGCCTGCCGCTCGAATACGGCGGGCAGCGCGCGCCCACGGCGCAGTGGACGGTGACGGGCGCGGGCGCGGCCATTCTGGAGAAGCCGTCAGCTGTGAGCGGATGTGAAGCAGATTCGCAGCCTCAGGTGTCGCACGTCACTTTCGGAAAAATCGTCGATATGGGGATCAAAGACGTCTCCTATATGGGGGCGGCGATGGCCCCGGCGGCGTTCGACACGCTCTCCGCCCACTTTGCCGACTGCGGCACCGCGCCGGAGGACTACGATCTCATTGTCACGGGCGACCTCGGCTCGACCGGCGCGGACATCCTGCGCGATCTGTTTGCCAAAAACGGTGTGTCCCTGGGCAGCCAGTACACCGACTGCGGCGTGATGATTTTTGACCTGAACGACACCGACGCGGGCGACGGCGGCTCCGGCTGCGGGTGCAGCGCCGTCGTGCTGTGCGGGCATATCCTCAACGGGATGCGGGACCGGCAATGGCGCAACGTGCTGTTCTGCGGCACCGGGGCCCTCTTCTCCACCGTCTCGGCCCAGCAGGGCGAGAGTATCCCGTCTATCTGCCACGCCGTCAGGATCGTCGCCCCCGGCAGCTGAGGATGAGTACGCGCAATGTTTCCTACTAACAGATATAAAGGAGAAATGCTCTATGCAGTATCTGAACGCCTTTCTGCTTGGCGGGCTGCTCTGCGCCGTCGGCCAGATCCTGATCGACAAGACCATGCTCACACCCGCCCGTATACTGGTCTCATATGTCGTCGCGGGCGTTTTGCTGACCGCCCTCGGCCTGTATAAACCGCTGGTAAACTGGGGCGGCGCGGGCGCGATCGTGCCGCTGACCGGTTTTGGCTACGCGCTGGCGCAGGGCGTGGAAAAAGCCGTCAAGACCGACGGCTGGCAGGGAATCTTCACCGGGGGGCTGACCGCCACGGCGGGCGGCGTCGCCGCCGCCATATTTTTCGCGTTTCTCGCAGCGCTGCTGTCAAAACCGGGAGAGAAAACGTAAGCGGGGTATCTGCAGGGCGGGCGGGAAACCGCCCGCCCTGTTATGCGGATAATAAGAATAATCGGTGCATGGCGGAACGCCTTGTGTACATGGAGAAATGCTTATAATCTAAGCCGCCGTACTTTCTTTTCGTGAATAAAAACCGCCGCTATTGAAATTATAATCAACAGACCCGATGCAAGTATATTCCCGAACCAAGAATCTGAATACTCGAAAAATGTTCCGGCGGCCGCGTTGCTCATAGTGTGAAAAAGAACGCAAAGGAAAACATTTTTTGTTATCCTGATTATTGCGCCGAGAGCGAACGATAGACCTAAACAACCAACAGTAAACAATCCGAACCATGATAAGGATTCGATTTTCCCTTGAGGTAAGTGTACCGGTATATGCCACAGCGTCCAAATCACGCCGCTAAACAAAGACGATAGAATAAATCCAAATTTTTTGTCCAATCCCGGCCGCAATACATAACTCCAGCCGGCTTCTTCAATGCCGCCGCCGATCAATACAACCGGAAGCAAAACAAAAAACATATAGAACGGTTTTGCGTCTTTTAATCCGGTTACAACAATCAAGGGAACATAATATACAACCGCCAGCATGACAACCAGCAGATAGTAACGCGGGGGGCTTTTAACGGCAAAGACATTTTTAAGCCATTCTTTAAAGCCTTTTACCTTATTGTTCCTTTTTAATACAACATAAGAAGTAATTGTGGGCGAAAAAGCGCAAATAGCAATAAATATATAGAGCCAAGGGGCGTTCTCCGAAGTAAAGCCGAACAATCCAAAAATGACGCATACACCCCACGCAATAACCGCTATTAAAAAAACCAGTAGAAGAAACTGAGCTGTAACCTTCTTATTCATTAAAAAAATTCCTCCGCAAGTTACAAAATATAAATACTCTGTGCCGCGTCCGTTCCCTTCCGCCAACACAGAAAAAAATAATACCACGCACAGTCAGTATAGCACAGCCATGTGGCTAAGGCAATTATTTTCAGACCGTTACGGCGGGCGGTTTCCCGCCCGCCGTGTTATGCGGATAATAACAATAATCGGTACATGGGGGAACGCCTTGTGTACATGGAGAAATGCTTATTAGCTGTGTAGAGGTCGTATGTCAAGTATACCGGAGCAATGTGAATATTGATGATATGTGGGGACGCAAACATCGTAAAGCTTTTCATAAAGCTCCGAGAACACCATGTAAAATTCATCATCGTCCCAACTGTCACCGCAAGCGTTCTTGCATTTTTCTAATCCATCCCTATTTTGAAAGGCGACGTCTCCGATAATGATTGCGCCCGTTTCATTTATATTGTCAAGGAGAGCCTTTATAAACTCAACCTTACTCATATCCTCCAGATGATGAAGCGCATACGTACTAATAATAAAATCAAACTTTATTTCATTTAGTTCACATGGCAAGCCCTGAGAAAAATCATGTTGAATTAACTTTGCATTCAACATTCTTGCTTTTGCCTGATTGAGCATTTCCATTGAAAAGTCTATTCCCGTAATATCGTTTCCCGCTTCATATAGCTTGAAAGCAAGCGTTCCAGTTCCGATACCTATATCCAACACTTTAGCAGGACTTTTTTCCATGACCTTCCCATAGATTGCATTCATTATTTTTTTGTAGCCTGCAAATGGGTATTCATTTTCATTATCAGAAATATTTACTGATTTATCATAGCCATCAGCCCACATATCAAATCCGTGATTATCTAACATATTACCTCCGAAAATATAAATACTCTGTGCCGCGTCCGTTCTCTTCCGCCAACACAGAAAAAAATAATACCACGCACAGTCAGTATAGCACAGCCATGTGGCTAAGGCAATCCTGAATAAGACCAACATTATCAAGCCCGTGGCTGATATTTCAACTTTCCACGGTTTTTCCCTATGAATGGCAATAAAAATATGGAAACGCAAAATAGTTTGTGGTATACTGGCTTATAAGAGGGTGACGAATATGTTCCGGAAATTTCTAACGGTATTTCTCGTTTCCATGATGATGCTCCCCATGACCGCCACAGCGGCGGAGGATTGCTTTGTACTGTCGCGTATGCCGGAATACGAGGAGGAATACAACGCGCTGCTTTCCTGGCTGGAACCGCGCAGCGCCGAACTGGTCGGGAAAAACGACTCATTTCTTGCCGATAAGGCATATCCGGCGTTTTTACTGGCCAATCCGCTGGAACCCGGCAAAAATATTGACGTCAAGCTCTTGCGATGGGAAATCCCGACTGAAAAGAATAAACTGGTTTCGATCCTTCCCGAGAAAGACGGTTTCCGGTTTCTGGGCATGTCTGCTCCTCTGGATGAGACGCAAAAACCCTCGCAACTGGTCGATCTTGACGCCGTGAGCAAACTGACCGGGGATATTCCAAACGCCCGGTTCACATTTATCAACGCAGATGAATATAACGCCAGATTCGTACAGGTGGAAAGCGATAACGGAACGTATCTTATTCCCTATACGTTTGACGAACTGACCCTGGGCCTGAGAGACGGCTATTTATATAGTCTTGAGGAAGCCCTTTCCAGGGTTTGCAGACCGCCCGGCGGCGGGAGCGCCGCTCCTTCGTCAGGCAATTCCTTTCCGGCGCCTTTAGCTCTTATCTTCGGGACGGGCGCGGTCGTATGTGCCGCGGTCTATTTCGCCACAGCGAAACGGAAAGCGAAACAGGAATAAGCGGCGCTTGCGGTATGGTTCCGGGCGCGGATGCCATAGGCAGGCGCGGACAAGCAGCCCCGGCGCGGCGCATGATGGCCGAGCCGGGGCGAACCTGTACCGCATGTTACCGCGCCGGGGCCGACACGATGCCCTCCGCGGTCCGCGTGAAGCGGACGAATTTATTGGGGGCGGGCACCACATACCGCTCCGCGCCGATGACGACGTGCGTACCCTCGGTAATGTTGCCGAGGATGATGACGGTGCCGTAACCCATCGACGACATCTGCTCCTCTATTTCGTCCCGCTCCGCGTAAAGCCCTTCCAGCGCGCTTTGCAGGATTCCCCTTGTGTTCTTGACCGATTCGTATTCCTTGACCTTATCCGCGGGCAGGATGCCGCGTTTCTCGCGCTCCGCGTATACGTTATACAGCATCTCAATGCTTTTGAGTTTTTTCTCCGTCTCCGCGATCTCCTTGGGGTTATTGGTTTTCCTCTGGGTTATCTCGGGGTCGGAGCCGACTTCCAGCGTGACCGGGCGCGAATTGCCGGTGGTGCCCACATTGACACAGCTGATCGAGGTGCGCGCCGACAGCGCGGAGTTATAGATCTGCGACTTCGCGCCCGCCACCTGCAGCTTGTCGCCGCTGCGCACGGTACAGCCGATGATGAGCCCCGTGTAAATGTTGCCCTTCGCGCTGACCTTGCCGTTTTGCAGGTATTTGCAGCGCACGTCGCCCCCAGAGACGATCTCGCCCGACGACATGCCGTTGAAGCCGTTGTCAACGCTCACGTTGCCGCCCGCCTCGACCGAGCCGCCGTCCATCATGCCGTTGACCGTGACGCTGCCGGTGGCCTTGACCTTGAATCCCAGAGTGACGTTGCCCCTGACGCGCACGTTCCCCGCAAAGTCGATGTTGCCGGTCCCCACCCCCACGTCCTCTTCGACGGTATAGAGGTCGGAAACCGTTACGCGGTTTTTGACGACGCTGACCTGGCCGCTTGTGGCCGCCAACAGCCGCAGCCCGTCGTCGGACAGCTTCGTCCCGGGCCCCATCGGCATTTTCACGTCCTTGCCCGGCTGGGCCGGAATGCTCTCGCCCAGGACGTTTGTGCCGTCAACGCCTTCCGCCGCCGGGGTTTTGGTACACAGGACATCCCCGGCGTTCACGCCGGTTATCAGCCCCAGGTCCTTATAATCAACGGTCCCGTCCTCCAGCTCGCGCGGTTTCAGCTCCCGCTCCGCCGTGAAATGGTACGCGATCTTCGCGGCCTCGCCTCTGACCGGCATCACCGCGGCGGCAATCGGGTGCGGCCTGTCGTACGCCCCGCGGCAAAGCCTGTTGACGACGTCCATGTTTATGCCAAACACGACCCCGGCCTCGTTCAGCGCCGCCATGACGGTCTCCGGCGCAAGGGGATTCCCCCCGTTCTGCGGAGCCGAAGCGACCGCGTTGGCCGTTCTCCTGTCGGCCGTCACTTGTATGGATACCTTGGCGTGTACCGGAAGTCTGCCGGATTCGTCCATGATGTCTGCCCCCTGTCATTAAAGTGGGTGAACTGGTTCCAGTATACACATTCCGCCGCCATAAATCAACATGTTTTAGGCAACCTGAACGGAAACAGTTTTTCTAAGCGATTCCGTCATCACCAGCATCAGCAGCGCGAAGAGCAGCAGAAACAGGGGATAGAGGCCCATACCGATATGGTTTGCCGCCAGGCCGAAGAGCGGCGGCATAAAGGTGGAGCCAAAGTACGCGCTGGCCATTTGCACCCCGATAACGGCTTGGGAGTTGTCCGCGCCGAAATTGACGGGGGTGGCATGGATGACGGAGGGATAGATCGGGGCGCAGCCGAACCCGATCACGATAAGCCCGTACAGGCAGACCCGTTCCGTCCCCGCCGGAAGCCAGACGGCCGCAATGCCCGCGAGGATGACGGCTATGCCGGCGCGGATCAGCCGGAAGTCGCCCGCTCTGCCCGCGAAGAAGCCGCAGAGAAAACGGCCGATGGTGATGCCGAGATAGAAAAACGAGGCGTATCCGGCCGCCGTCTCGACGCCGATACCCCTCTCCAGAACAAGATAGCTGCTCGCCCACAACCCCGCCGTCGTTTCAAGCGCGCAATATCCGAAAAACGCGGGCAGGACGAGTTTCACGCCTTTAATACGGAAAATCTGCGGGAAGCTGAGCGCCTTACCATGCCCCTGCCCGCCGGAAAGCCCGCCTTTCCGCTTTTTCCACAGCGGCAGGCTGAAAAACAGCACGGCGGTCAGCGCGGCCTGCAGGACCGACACCACCCTGTACCCGCCGCTCCATGTATATCCGTTTGTCAGGCAATACCCCATGATATAGGGGCTTATGGAGGCGCCGACGCCCCAAAAACAGTGCAGCCAGCTCATATGCCGCGCGGCGTAGTGCAGGGCGACATAGTTGTTGAGCGCCGCGTCGACCGCCCCCGCGCCGAGACCGTAAGGAACCGCCCAGAGGCAGAGCTGCGGGACGGACCCCGATACGGAGAACCCAAACAGCGCCGCGGCCGTCGCCGCGACGCTGGCGGCCGTCACAAGCCCCGCGCCCAGCTTTTTGGTCAGCCTGTCCGACAGGAGGCTGGAAATGATCGTCCCGCCCGCTATAATCATCGAGATCACGCCCGCGCAGGACACGGGCGCGTCCATTTGCACGCTCATGGAGGGCCACGCGGAACCCAGCAGGGAATCGGGAAGCCCTAGGCTGATAAACGCGATGTAGATGATGACGAGCAGTAAAGCGGCCATTCCGTAACCTCACATCTGTCACAAAGCCCCCCGTCCGTAGGGACGGAGGGCCGTATGCGCGGCGTTGTTCTTACATCAGTTTCGCCGTACTGACCTTGATGCCGGGGCCCATCGTGCTGCTGATGACGCAGGAACGGATATACTGGCCCTTGGCCGCGGCGGGTTTGCTCCGGATGATGGCGCGTAATAGGGTGTCGAAATTTTCCAAAAGTTTTTCCTCGCCGAAGCTCTTTTTGCCCAGCGGACAGTGGATGATATTGGTCTTGTCCAGCCGGTACTCCACCTTGCCCGCTTTGATCTCGGCGATGGCGCGCGCCACGTCGGCGGTGACGGTGCCGGCTTTGGGGTTGGGCATCAGGCCTTTGGGGCCAAGGAGCTTGCCCAGCCGCCCGACCACGCCCATCATATCGGGAGTGGCGACGATCACGTCGTAGTCAAAGAAATTCTCGTTCTGGATACGGCTTACCATTTCCTCCGCGCCGACAAAATCCGCGCCCGCCTCCTCCGCGGCTTTGGCGTTGTCGCCCTTGGCGAAGACCAGTACGCGCATGGTTTTGCCGGTGCCGTGCGGCAATACGACGTTGCCGCGCACCTGCTGGTCGGCATGGCGCGAGTCGACGCCCAGTTTCACATGGACCTCGATGGTTTCGTCAAATTTAGCCTTGGCGGTCTGGACAGCGAGGGCAAAGGCTTCGCCCATGTCATACAGCTTTTGGCGGTCAATGAGCTTTTGCGAATCTTTGTATTTCTTTCCGCGGAACATATCAAAACCCCCTATTCTTCGACGGTAACGCCCATGCTGCGGGCGGTACCGGCGATCATGCTCATGGCCGTTTCCAGCGAAGCGGCGTTGAGGTCGGGCATTTTAAGCTCCGCGATCTTGCGGACGTCCTCTTTGCTGATTTTCGATACCTTGGTCTTGTCGGGCGTCGCCGAGCCGCTTTCGATTTTACAGGCCTTCTTGATCAGGACGGCGGCGGGCGGCGTTTTGGTCACAAAGGAAAAACTGCGGTCGGCGTAGACGGTGATGACGACGGGGATAATCAGCCCGACGTCGTTTTTGGTGCGCTCGTTGAACTCTTTGGTAAACGCCATGATGTTGACGCCGTGCTGGCCGAGCGCGGGGCCCACCGGCGGCGCCGGGGTCGCTTTCCCGGCCGGGATCTGCAGTTTGATAAGGCCGACGACTTTCTGTGCCATGCGGGTTTCCTCCTAATATACGCCGGGACGTATGCCCGGCAAAAGTGGTGATGACGGGCCGCGAAACGGCCCTCCCACGAGGGGACGATATGTCACGCGCCATGCGCGGCTCACGGGCGCTTGGCTTTCGCCCTCCGGTTACGCTCGCGGGCTCGCTATATCTGCGGGCTCCAAGCCCGCGCTGTGAGCCGACGGCGCGGCTCTTATCCTTATACCACCAACGGCTCCACCTGATCCAGTTCCAGCTCGACCGGGGTCTCCCGGCCGAACAGGCTGATCACGACGCGCACGCGGTTTTTCTCCAGCTCGATCTCCTCCACCGAACCGATAAAGGTGTTGAGAGGCCCGTCGTTTATCTTTACGCTGTCCCCCACGGCGTAGGGAACGATGATCTCGTGCTTTTCCACGCCCAGCGCCGTCACTTCGGTTTCGGTCAGCGGAATAGGTTTGCCGCCCGGCCCTACGAAACCGGTGACGCCGCGCGTGTTGCGGACGGCGTGCCAGCTCTCGTCGCTCATCACCATCTTGACCAGCACATAGCCGGGGAAAATCTTGCGCTCCACCGTCTTCTTCTTATTGTCGGCGGTGAGCTCGGTGACCTCCTCGGTCGGCACGCTGACCTCAAAAATCTGCTCGTGCAGCTTCCGGTTTTCCACCGTTTTCTCGATGGTGGCGGCCACCTTCTTCTCGTAGCCCGAATACGTATGCACCACATACCATCTGGCGTTCTCCGACATGGCCTATCCTCCGATGAGGCCGACGACGAACGGCAGAAACCGGTGGATAACCAACAGGAATACCGCGTCCAGGCCCGCGATCACAATCCCGACCAGGACCACCGAGGCCACAACGATGGCGGTGTTGTTGACAAGCTGCTTGCGCGTGGGCCAGACGACCTTTTTAAGCTCGCTTTTCGTCTCGCGGAACCAGCGGGACAGGCGGGTCCCCATCCGGACGAACAGGCCCGGCTTCTTTTCACCGCTCATTACTTTGTCTCCTTATGGGCAGTATGCTTTCTGCAAAAGCGGCAGTATTTGTTCATTTCCAGTCGGTCCGGGTCGTTCTTTTTGTTCTTGACGGTGTTATAATTCCTCTGCTTGCATTCGCCGCAGGAGAGCGTGATCCTGACGCGCATTTCAAATCCCTCCACATAAAAAGAACCCTCTACAGGCAGAAGGCAGTCTATCACACATTTTTATTGTTGTCAAGCATTATTTTCTTCGTTTGGAACCTTTATTTTCTTGACGGCGTATGCCGGACATTTTGCTCTCGGAGTCGGCCATAAACGCCTTGAGTTTATCCTCAAAGCTCGGGGGACCCGCCGGGGCGCGGCGCGTTCCCGCGACGGAAGCGGTTTCCCTGCGCGGCGGCGGGGCGGCCTTCTTAATGGACAGGTTGACGCGCCCCTCGGGGCTGACGCCGATGACCCTGACCGTGACCTCCTGGCCTTCGGTCAGGTGCTCCCGGATGTCGTTGACATAGCTATGCGCGACCTCGGAGATATGGACCATCCCCGACCGTCCTTCGGGCAGAGCGACAAACGCGCCGAATTTGGTGATCCCCGTGACCTTGCCTGGGAGTATGCTGTCGATTTCCATAACGCGCCGGAATTCCTCCTGTATTGAGCCGTCTTCCGTGAAACGCCTTAGGGCGTTCTGTTGATAATAATGATCTCGTCCGGGCTGTAAAGGCCCAGCTTGTCGCGGGCAATCTGCGCATAGATTTCTCTGATAACACTGTCAGATTCTATACTCTCGAGCAGAGCCGCGTTGCGAAGCCTCTGCGCCGCCAGCTGGGTTTCCAGCACGTCTTTTTCGGCCTTTTTTTGATTGGTCTGCCCCTGCAGCGAGACCAGTGTCATGGCTGACCACAGGGCAAAAATGAGGATCACCAGCTTTAGCAGCCGCCCCTTCTTTGCCGGTTTTGCCCGTTTCATCCGCAAGGTCCCTCCGTTTGCCGCTGTGTTCCGCCCTTAGTATACGCCATTTGTGAAAA
>JAIRUE010000051.1 GCA_031254575.1 Oscillospiraceae bacterium
GGGACGCCGCCCAGCCACAGCCTGTACCCTTTCCAGACGCGCTCCGGCTCCTGCCCCAGCGCCCAGCTCCCGACGCCCGCGAGTCCGTATTGCCGGCAGAGTTTCATCCGCGTCGCGTAGGAGCGTTCGTCCTCATACCAGATGTCATATGTCCCCGCCTCGAGTTTTTTGCCGCCCCACAGCCCGACGGAGGGATCTGTTTTTTTGACGGTCACCGTCGCGCGGGCGCAGTGGTTTACGGCGTCATACCAGCAGCGGGACGAATAATGCTTTGTAATGACGTCGATGTCGGCAACGGTAAACGCTTTTCCGGTGACTTTGCTTCCGCTGCCGAGCGAGGCCCAGTAGCGTCCGTAAAACGGGACGCCCATCAGCAGTTTATACGCGGGAACAGCTTTCAGGGCTTCTTTGACCGACGCCTCGGTGAAGGCGTAGGACGAAACGGGCCCGGCGGCGCTCCCCTCGTATGATTGATCGTAGGTCATCACCATCAGGTAATCGCAAAGCCGCCCCAGTTCGGCGTAATTGTACATACCGTGCCAGCCCGTGGTCAGGCGGTAGGGATTGGCGGCGACCGCCGTGCTCAGGATCTTGTCTTTTGGCAGCAGGCCGCTCAGGATACGGACAAAATCGGTGAAGCTGTCACGGTCGGCTTCGGTCAGGTTTTCAATATCGACGTTCAGCCCGTCCAGCCCGTAGCGGTCGACCCACCCGGCCAGCGTCGCCGCGACCGAGGCGCGTTTTGCCATCGCGGCGCGCGCGGCGGCCCGGTCCCAGTGATTGGATACGAACGCCACAACGCGTATCCCCTCCCGCTGACGCGCCTGTATAAACAGCGTGTCGGGCGTTTTGGAGAGCGCCGTGCTGCCGTTGGCGTCGATATGGAAATAATCGGCGGCGACAGTCGAAAGGTTTCCCCGCGTCCGCGCGATGTTGTTCGCGTAGATCGGGCTTGTGCCGCCGTACAGATATGTCAGGCTTTCCACCGGCAGGGCGCGGCAGGGCGCGGCGCAGAGAACCGCCGCCAAAAGGATCGAACTTATTTTACGCATTCAAAATCACCGCCCTTAGGTTTCCCAAAGGCGGTGATTTCACAATCGGTTTATTCTTCCGCGTTTTCCTCCGTTGATTCGTCTTCCTTTAATCCGTCCTCTTTTAGCTCGTCTTCGGCGGGCGGAACCGGGCTTTCCTCACTGTCTTCGGTATATTCGGGCGACACAAGCGGCGCCTCGCCGCCTTCGGCGATAGCGACGATCTCGTCGGGGCCTTCTTCTCTTTGCGCCTCAGGCTCCACCTCCGCCAGCGCGCGCGCGGACAGTGAGATTTTCCTGCGGATGAGGTCAATATCGGTAATTTTTACATCCAGCGTATCCCCCTCGCTGACGGCTTCCGAGGGCTTGGCGATTCGGCGGTCCGTGAGCTGGGATATGTGAATCAGGCCATCCACGCCGGGCATAACCTCCGCAAACGCGCCGAACGGCATCAGTTTGTTGACGGTGACCCGTACGATGTCGCCGGCCTTATGGGTATCGACAAACTTCAGCCACGGGTTATCCTCCTGCTTGCGGTGGCGCAGGGAAATACGGTGTTTCTCGCGGTCGACGCCGATAACGGTGACATCCAGTTCGTCACCGACCTTGAGCATATCGGACGGGGCCCTGAGGCGCTGCCACGAAAGCTCGGAGAGGTGGACAAGCCCGTCCACGCCGCCGATATCGACAAACGCGCCGTACGCGGTCAGTGACTTGACGATGCCCTTATATTGCCTGCCGACCTCCACGTTTTCCCAAACCGCCTCGGCTTTCGCGCGGCGGTCCTCCTGCGCGACGGAACGGATAGACCCCACCACACGGCGCTTGGAACGGTGGAATTCGGTGACGCGCAGGCGTACTTTTGTTTTGAGCAGCGTGCTCATCGGCACGTCCCTGGGCAAGCCTGTCTGCGAGGCCGGCACAAAGACACGCACACCCTTGACCGACACGACGACGCCGCCCTTGTTTTCCTCCACCACGACGCCTTCCATAACGGCGCGCGTCTCCTGCGCGCTCTCAACGTCCTCCCAGCTCTTCACGGTGTCGAGGCGGCGCTTGCTGAGCATGACCGTACCCTCGACGTCGTTTACGCGCATGATATACGTTTCAATTTCGTCCCCGATTTTCACCAGTTCGCCGGCATCCGCGGCAGGGTCGTCCGTCAGCTCGCTGAGCGGGATATAAGCCGCGTGTTTGCTGCCCAGATCGACCTGGATCTCGGTGGGTAAAATACCGGTAATGATACCGGTAATCTTGTCGCCGGTATGCAGCGGCCTCAGCGTCGGTTCAAGCAACTCGGCAAAAGTCGCCTCCGATTCGGTTTCCTGCGCAAGCGGGTTGTTCATCTCTTCGCTCATTTGTGACACTACCTCCTCAATGATGGAAAACGGCGTGGAAGCCCCCGCCGTCACGCCGATCCTTCCGACGCCGGCGGGAAACGGGTCCTGATCCCGTTCCTTGCCAAAGCCCGGCCCGAAGATTGTCCGCAACGATCCGCCGCCCCCCTCCACGAAGACAACGGGACATTCGCAGACAGCGGCTAAGTGCCGCGTGTTGGCGCTGGCGCGGTCCCCCACGACAACCATGACGTCCACCCGGCGCGACAGCTCGGCGGTATGGAGCTGCCTTCTCACGGTTGTACCGCATATTGTATCAAGAATTTTTACGTTTGTACACTCTTTTTTGAGAAAATCACGGCATTTTTCATAATCCGCCGGCTTCGACGTTGTTTGCGCGGCCATTGTCAGAGGTTCCGAGGGATGGAACGCTCCGCGCTCCCATAACGCTTTGAGTTCCGCGGCGCTTGAAAATACGGCGCAGCGGCGGCACCACGCGGCGGTGGCTTTCACCTCCGGGTGCTCCGGGTCTCCGAACAGCAGGACCAATCGCCCGGAGTCGCTTTCCGCCTTGACCAGATCGTGTATTTTCTTCACGTCGGGGCAGGTGGCGTCAATCAGTGTGACGCCGCGCCTCTCTATTGCGGCATATACCTCCGGCGGCGCGCCGTGGCACCGTATAAGCGCCACAGCCCCGCCGGGCAGTTCGTCTGCCGATCCGGCGACGCGCACCCCGGCCGCCTCCAACCCCTCCACCGCGCGGCGGTTGTGGATCAGCGGCCCCAGCGTATAACACGGCGCGGCGCCCTCAGCCAGTTTGACCGCGCGCGCCACGCCGTAGCAATATCCCGCCGACGGGACGACTTCTATCTCAGGCATTCTTCTTCCCTTTTCGTATCCGCGCTTTCAAAGCGTATATTTCCCGCTGCAGGCGTTCCGCGACCGCCGCGTGCTGTTCGGAGGTCTTGACGCCGGACTGTTTTTCGGCGAGGAAGGGCGCGCCAAAAACCACGTCAATGCGGTTTATAAAGCATTTCCGTCCTTCGGAGAGGTAAACCGGCAGCAGCGGCGCCCCCGAATGAAAGGCCAGCAGGGCCGCCCCCGCTTTCATCGCCTCCGCCTCGCCACCGCCGATGAAGCGGTGGCCGTGCGGAAAGATGAGGACCTTGCTTCCCTCTTTGAGAAACCGCAGCGTGGATTTGATCGCGCCCATATCGGAAACGCCCCGTTCGACCGGGTAGGCCCCCAGCGCGACGATGAGCTGCTTAAACCCGAAAATTTTGAAAAGCTCCGTTTTGGCCAT
>JAIRUE010000080.1 GCA_031254575.1 Oscillospiraceae bacterium
GTCTCCCAGATCGCGCAATCCTCCGACGAACAGTCGGCGGGCATCGCGCAGATCAACAAGGGGATCGACCAGGTGGCGCAGGTGGTGCAGCAGAACAGCGCGACGGCGGAGGAAAGCGCGGCGGCCAGCGAGGAGATGAGCGGGCAGTCGGCCATGCTGGAGGAACTGATCGCGCAGTTCAAACTCAAAGACAGCGGCCAGCAAAAAATCTCCCATCCCGCGCAGCGCGCGACATTGCCCGCGGCCGCCGGCCGCCGCCAGATCGCTATGCCGGAGAAGGCGGCGTATACGGCAGACGGCGACGGCTTTGGAAAGTATTGAGCGTGGCCCTTTTAGACCCTGATTGTCATATGTCAGGATTCTATATAATCAAGATGGGTAAGAGTGAATAATATACGCACAATCCGAGAACGCAGAGAGGGAAGGCCACGCTCAATGCTTCTCACAGTCCCGGTAAGCGCCGCAGCGGTTCAACTCGCTTCAGCCGATAATGTCATAACCCTGTTCCTCTATGCCGCCTTTGATTTTTTCAAGCGCGGCAAGAAGCGGGTCATATTCCACCGCTACGGTTTTTGCGCTTAATGCAACTGATACGGAGGATACGCCGGGCATAGCTTCCAACGCCTTTGTAATAGCCGTCACGCAATGCTGGCAGGACATGCCGTCCACTTGTAGTATTGATTTTTCCATTTTTTATCCCTCTCCTTTTTTATTTTTCAAACGCAAAGCGTTTGTCAGCACGGAAACAGAACTCAATGACATGGCCCCCGCCGCAAATACGGGACTTAACAAGGGACCGCCGAAAAGATGAAGTATTCCCGCCGCAATAGGAATTAACGCCACATTATAGCCAAAGGCCCAAAACAAATTTTGCTTAATGTTACGGATGGTTCTTCTGCTTAAATCGATTGCCAACGGCACATCTGTCAAATCAGAGCGCATAAGCACAATATCCGCCGATTCCATGGCTATATCCGTGCCCGAACCGATTGCGACGCCAATGTCAGCCTGTGCCAGCGCGGGCGCGTCATTGATGCCGTCGCCCACCATAGCGACCTTATACCCTTTTGCTTGTAATTTTTTAACCTCCTCCGCCTTCCCGTTCGGCAATATTTCCGATAATACGCGGTCAATGCCGACTTGTTTTGCAATGACAGCCGCCGTTTTGCGGTTATCGCCGGTCATCATAACGGCTTCGATCCCCATTTTTTGCAGACGTTCGACCGTCGTTTTACTGGAATCCTTGACCACATCGGCAACGGCTATGATACCCGCCAAGTTGTCATCAACGGCAATATACACCGGCGTTTTGCCCTCGCCCGCCAGCCGGCCGGAATCACCCCGCAGCGCCGTGAGGGAAATATTTTCTTCGTCCATTAAAACGCGGTTTCCGGCAAGGACGGCTTGCCCGCTGACGGTCGCCTTAATGCCGCGCCCGGTAATGGAGTTGAAATTTTCCGCGCTCAAAAGATTGAATCCCCTATCGCGCGCTTTTTGGACAATCGCCTGTCCCAACGGGTGTTCGGAATCTTTTTCCGCGGCGGCCGCAATTTGCAGGAGATGACCGGGTTCTGTCTTATCAACGGTCAGCACATCGGTAACAGCGGGTTTGCCCTCGGTGAGCGTGCCCGTCTTGTCAAATACGACCGTATTGATTTTATGCGCGTTTTCCAACGCTCCGCCGCTTTTTATCAAAATGCCTTTCGCCGCGCCTAGCCCTGTTCCCACCATGATCGCGGTAGGCGTCGCCAGTCCCAGGGCGCAAGGGCAGGCGACAACAAGAACGGAAATAAAAATCGTCAGCGCAAATTCCACATCGCCGCCGCTTCCCAAAAACCACGCGATCCCGGTCAATAAAGCGATGCCGCATACCGCGGGCACGAAGTAGCCGGACACTATATCAGCCATTTTCGCGATGGGCGCCTTACTGCCTTGCGCGTCCTCCACCAGCTTGATAATTTGCGCCAGAACGGTATCGCTTCCAATTTTGCCGGTTCTGAACTGAATACTGCCCGTAGTGTTGAGGGAAGCGGCATATACAGAGTCGCCCTCATTTTTTTCAACAGGCATACTCTCGCCCGTCAGCATAGATTCGTCAATAGAGGTATGCCCGTGTGTGACCGTACCGTCTGCCGGGATTTTTGCGCCGGGTTTGACAACGATAATGTCGCCTACCGCCACCTCTTCAACAGGGATTTCTTTTTCGGCGCCGCCTTGAAGAATGATGGCGGTTTTTGGCGCAAGCCCCACGAGCTTCTTTATCGCTTCGCCTGTCTTGCCTTTTGAAACGGCTTCCAAAGATTTTCCAAGCAGAATCAGAGTGATAATCACTCCCGTTGTTTCAAAATAGAGCGATTCCACCGCCTCAAAGCGCCCGGTCATGATCCGCCATACGTTATATACGCTGTACAGCATAGAGGCGGTCGTCCCTATCGCAATCAGAGAGTCCATATTGGGGCTTCGCCGCCAAAGCGATTTATACCCCACGATATAAAACCTATACCCCGCGCCGATAACGGGGAGAGTGAGAAATAATTGGATAAGCGCGTAGACAAGGGGGCTATCCGTCATCAGGTGGTGCAGTTTAGTTGAAAAAGGAAAATTGACGAAATTTATCATCGGAACCATCGCGATATATAGAAGCGGTAAA
>JAIRUE010000097.1 GCA_031254575.1 Oscillospiraceae bacterium
GGCCCCGGCGTGCCCGGCATGCCGTGGCAGGACAAGCCGGGGACCCCGCAGGCCGGTCCTCTGTGGCGGTACAGTGAGAATCCCGTCGTCGGGCGCAATCCCGCGCCGGGCGTGGCGCGCATTTTCAACAGCGCGGTCCTGCCGGTCGGCGGGGTATTCGCCGGCGTCTTCCGAGGCGAACAGACGGACGGCGTGCCGCACATCTATTGGGGCGAGAGCAAAGACGGTTTGAAATGGGATATTTCAGGCGAGCGTATCCCGTTCGTCAACGAAAAAGGCGAGTCCTTTCTGCCCCATTACGCCTACGACCCGCGCTTTGTCAAGGTGGAGGACATGTACTACGCCATCTGGTGCCAGGACTTCTACGGCGCGTCGATCGGCATGGCGAAAACGACTGATTTCAAAACATTCACACGCCTTGAAAACCCTTTTATCCCCTATAACCGGAACGCCGTGCTGTTCCCGCGCAAAATCGGTGGCAAATTTATGCTTCTCTCCCGCCCGAGCGACAGCGGTCACACCCCGTTCGGCGACATTTTTGTCAGCGAGAGCCCCGACCTTGTGTACTGGGGCAGGCACCGCCATGTCATGGGGCGCGGAAGCGCGTGGTGGGAATCGGTCAAGATCGGCGGCGGGGCGGCCCCGATCGAAACAAACGAGGGCTGGCTGCTTTTCTATCACGGCGTTTCAGGCACCTGCAACGGATTTGTTTACAGCATCGGCGGGGCGGTTTTGGATCTGGACAATCCCAGCGTCGTCAAATACCGATGCCGGCGCTTCCTGCTGACGCCGGAGGAGTGGTACGAGGAGCGGGGGTTTGTGCCGAACGTCGTTTTTCCCTGCGCCACGATACACGACGCGGAAACGGGCCGCATCGCCGTCTACTACGGCGCGGCGGACTCTTATGTGGGGTTGGCGTTCACCACTGTTGACGACGTGGTATCCTATATAAAGGAATACAGCGTCCTGACGGAAGAAGACAGGGAGATCGGGATGCGGTAGGGACACCGCATGTCCGCGGGCGGCGGATGGCCGTCCCGCGGTGTAACGGGAAGGCGGTTGGCAACGATATGAGGCAAAAAGCGTTATATATGCTGGATAACATCATCTCCTTCTGGCGGAGCCTGCGCGACGGGGAATACGGCGGGTTTTACGGGTTTATGGATATTGATCTGAACCTGGATAAAAAAGCGGTCAAGGGTTGCATCCTAAACAGCCGTATCCTGTGGTTCTTTTCCGAGGCGGCGAGGGCGCTCGGGCGGGACGATCTGCTTGACGACGCCCGCCACGCGTACCGGTTTTTGACGGAGCGCTGCCTTGACCGCGAGCACGGCGGGGTGTACTGGTCGGTGACGTATGACGGAAAGCCGTTTGATACCACAAAACACACCTATAACCAGGCGTTCGCGGTTTATGCCCTCTCGGCGTATTATGAGGCGTGCGGCGATAAAGACGCGCTGGCGCTGGCGGAAGAACTCTTTGCGCTGATCGAGGATAAATGCGCGGACGGGGGAGGGTACGGCGAGGCGTACACCCGGGAGTTTGAACCCGCCGGCAATGATAAACTCTCCGAAAACGGCGTAATGGCGGACAGGACAATGAATACCCTCCTGCATGCCTTCGAGGCGTACAGCGGGCTGTACCGCGCGTCCCAAAATCCCGCCGCCGCCGATAAAATGCGCCGCATCCTGAACATATTTGAGACAAAAATCTACAATCCCGCGCGCAGGCGGCAGGAGGTCTTTTTTGATAAAAACTGGAACAGCCTCATCGACCTGACCTCTTACGGCCACGACATTGAAGCGTCGTGGCTCATCGAATGGGGCTGCTCGATGCTCGGGGACGAGGCCCTGTCCGGCAGGATGGAGAATATCTGTACCGTGCTGGCCCAAAGCGTGTATGACCGCGCGCTGCGCGGGGATTCCCTGCGCAACGAGTGCGAGCGGGGGGCCGAGGACGAGGCCCGTGTCTGGTGGGTACAGGCGGAGGGGGTTGTCGGGTTTCTCAATATGGCCCATAAATACCCCAACAGGACGGAGTACCGTCTGGCGGCGGAGGACATTCTGGCGTTTATCGGGGATAAACTCGTCGATAAGCGTCCCGGTTCCGAGTGGCTTTCGGAGGTCATGCCGGACGGAACCCATACCGCGAAACGGAAGCCTGTCGTCGAGGAATGGAAATGCCCGTACCACAACGGCAGGATGTGTCTGGAAATCTTAAAAAGGGTGAAAGAAACATGATCCATCCCGAATATCAAAAGATCGACCGCCGGTATGAGCGGCTGATCCGGCGTCCCAACGTCCCCGCGCCCTATGGAAACGGCGTTTTGACCCGCTGGCGGCATCCCGTGCTGACCGCGCGGCATATCCCGCCTTTCTGGACGTACGACGTAAGGCTTGAGTCCAACCCGTACCTGATGGAGAGGCTGGGCGTCAACGCCGTCTTCAACGCGGGGGCGCTGAAGCTGGGCGGGAGGTATATTCTCTGCGCGCGGGTGGAGGGCGGCGACCGCAAGTCTTTCTTCGCCATCGCGGAGAGCCGCCGGCCCACCGAAGGCTTTCGCTTCTGGGACAGGCCCGTGATACTGCCCGATACCGAGCCGGGCGAAACAAACGTCTATGATATGCGGCTGACCCGGCATCAGGACGGCTGGATATACGGCGTGTTCTGTTCGGAGAGCAAGGACAGGAACGATCCGGACCTGTCGGCGGCGGTGGCCGCGGCGGGTATCGTCCGCACCAAAGACCTTAAAACGTGGGAGCGCCTGCCAAATCTTATCACGGCCCGTTCTCCGCAGCAGCGCAACGTCGTGCTGTTTCCGCGCTTTGTAAACGGCCGGTACGCCTTTCTCACCCGCCCGATGGACAGCTTTCTGGAAACGGGAAGCGGCGGCGGCATCGGTTTCGGCGCCTGCGAAAATATTACCCGCGCCGTCATAGACGAGGAGCTCATTGTCAGCGCGCGCCGTTACCATACCGTTACCGAGGGAAAAAACGGCGCGGGCGCGGTCCCGATCCGCACGCCGCGCGGCTGGATCCACATCGCGCACGGGGTGCGAAATACCGCCGCCGGGCTGCGCTATGTGCTCTACGCCTTTGCCACCGACCTGAACGAGCCGTGGCGCGTCGTCGCGGAGCCGGGCGGCTATCTGCTGGCCCCTTCGGGCGGCGAGCGCGCCGGCGACGTGGGCAACGTGCTCTTTACCAACGGCGCGGTCGACGACGCGGACGGAAACGTCTACATCTACTACGCCTCCTCCGACACGCGCCTGCACGTGGCTTCCACCACAATTGACCGACTGACCGACTATGTGTTTTCCACGCCGCCCGACGCGCTGCGTTCGGCGGACTGCGTGAAGCAGCGCGCCCTTCTGATCGGACAGAATCTGGCCGTTCTGGGAAAAGGGGGCGTGCTTCATGACTAGCGCGCTCCGTCCCGCCGCTGTTTTTTCCGACCACATGATCTTACAGCGCGAAAAACCTGTGACCGTGTGGGGCACAGGACCCGACGGCGCGCGCGTCACTGTGCGCGTCCTGGACGCCGAAGCGTCCGCCGCCGTTCAAAACGGCCGGTGGCGCGTTGTTCTCCCGCCGCAGGACGCCGGCGGGCCGTGCGCCGTGACCGTGACCTGCGGGGAGACTGTCATCGAATATAGCGACGTCCTGTTCGGCGACGTCTGGCTTGCGGGCGGGCAGAGCAACATGGAGTGGCCGCTGGCTGACGCGGACGGAGGCCCGGAGGAAATACGGCAGGCAGGCAACACAAATATCCGGCATTATTATGTTCCCAAATGCTCCTATCCCGGTGACAGGCTTGCCGAGGCGGAGCAAAATACGTGCTGGACGCCCTGCGTGGGCGAGGGCGCGAAAGCCGTTTCGGCCGTGGCATACTGGTTTGCCAAGGAAGTCAACGCGCGGGCGGGGGTTCCGGTCGGCATCATCGGATGCAACTGGGGCGGCACGTCGGCGGCGGCCTGGATGAGCCGGGAGAGGCTGGAACGGATGGTTTCCGGGCGGCGGTACATAGAGGAGTTTAAGGAGCGCGTCGGCAATAAGAGTGACGAGCAATATGAAAAAGAGGTCGCGGAACATGACCGCAAATGGCGGCAATGGAAAGACGCGGGCGACGCGTTAAGGGCTGAAAATCCCGGCGTGACGGGAAAAGAAATATCTGAGAAGTGCGGCGACGCGCCGTGGCCGTATCCGGCGGGGCGGATGTCGCCGTTCCGCCCGTGCGGGCTGTATGAGACGATGTTTTCCCGTGTGGCCCCTTATGGACTGAAAGGATTTCTCTACTATCAGGGCGAGGAGGACGGGAGCCGCCACGCCGATTATTTCGATTGGATGTGCGCCCTCATTGAGCGATGGCGGGAGGATTTTCAGGACGAATCGCTGCCGTTTCTGTTCGCGCAGCTTCCCATGTACGACACGTCCGAAAACATCGAAAACGGCTGGAGCGGTCCCGAATGGCCGCTGCTGCGCGAAGCGCAGCGCCGGGTGTCGCGGTTTGTTCAAAACGCCGGCATGGCCGTGATTTTGGATTGCGGCGAACTGGA
>JAIRUE010000020.1 GCA_031254575.1 Oscillospiraceae bacterium
CGCCCCGACATCGCCTTTCCCCCTCGGTGGACGGCGTTGCTGGAGCGGATGCGCGCCGTCAACCCGAATATCATCCTGCTGCTGATCGCGAGTTACCCCTATGCCTTTCCCCATGAGGCGGAATTCGTACGCGCCGCGTTGTACACAGCTCATGACGAACAGTTTGTCGGGCTGGCCGCCGCCGACGCGCTGTTCGGACGGGCCAACCCGGCCGGGAGGCTCTCGATGACCTGGTATCTCTCGCAGGACGACCTGCCCG
Organism: Oscillospiraceae bacterium; assembly: GCA_031254575.1. Classification (GTDB taxonomy): domain Bacteria; phylum Bacillota; class Clostridia; order Oscillospirales; family UBA929; genus UBA929. Next base: position 260 of record JAIRUE010000020.1, read on the forward strand.
GCATCAATGACTACGACATCATCAACAGCCCGCGCACGTACATGTATTTTGACAGGCCGGTGCAGTTCCCGTTCGGGTACGGGCTGAGCTACACCGCCTTTGCCTACGCGGCCCTGTCGGTCGAGCGGGACGGCGACGGTTTCCGGGTGTCCTGCGCCGTACGCAACAGCGGAACGCGCGCCGGCGACGAGGTCGTCCAGCTGTACGTCACGCTTCACGGCCTGCCCGAAAAAAGCCCGCTCCGGCGGCTCTGCGGTTTTGAGCGGGTGCCGCTCGCGCCGGGCGAGGTCAAAACGGTATCCTTCGCCGTGCCGCCGGGCGAGCTGACCGTCTACGGCGCGGGGCGGCCGGAGTCGGTGACGTTTGCCGTAGGCGGCTCCAGCGCGGACATTACACTGTCGGAGGTCGTATCGAGATGAAATTTACAGACGGATTCTGGATGGCAAAACCGGGCGTGACCGTTCACGGCTGCGCCGAGATCCGGGACATTGCGTTTTCCGGGGACAAGCTGACGGCTTTTATCAGCCCTTTTCCCGTGAGCCACAGGGGGCAGACGCTTGGCGGGCCGCTGCTGACACTGGAGATCACCGCGCCGCGTCCGGATATTTTGGGTGTAAAGCTCTATCACTATAAGGACGCCATGCCCAAAGAGCCCGCGTTTGAGCTCTTTTGCGAGCCGCAGCCGCTCGCGTTCGAGGAGACGGACAGTTCCTACACTGTCCGCGCGGGGGCAATGGCGGCGACGCTGCTCAAGGGGCGGTACGCGCTGATTTTCTCATATAGCGGCAAACCTGTCACCCGCTCCGACTTCAGGCAGGCGGCGTACCTGACGGCGCCGGACGGCCCGTTTATCCGCGAGCGGCTTGATTTGGGGGTGGACGAATATATCTACGGCCTCGGGGAGAGGTTTACGCCGTTTGTCAAAAACGGGCAAAGCGTTGACATATGGAACGAAGACGGCGGCACGGCGTCCGACATCGCCTATAAAAACATCCCCTTCTATCTATCAAGCAAGGGATTCGGCGTATTTGCCGATCACCCGGAGCGCGTCAGTTATGAAATCGCCTCCGAGGCGGCGTCGCGGGTGCAGTTTTCGGTTGCGGGAGAGGAACTGCGCTACTTTGTCATCGGCGGGGGCAGCGTCAAGAAAGCGGTCGCCAATTACTGCGCGCTGACCGGCAAACCGCCGCTGCCGCCCGCGTGGTCGTTCGGGCTGTGGCTCTCCACCTCGTTCACCACCGATTACGACGAGCAGACGGTCAACAGTTTTATCGACGGCATGGCGGAACGCGGTATTCCGCTCTCGGTCTTCCACTATGACTGTTTCTGGATGAAGGAATACGAGTGGTGCAATTTTACCTGGGACGCCGCTATGTTCCCCGAACCGGCGGCGATGCTGAAACGCCTGCACGAAAAGGGATTGCGCGTCTGCGTGTGGATCAATTCCTATATCGGGCAGAAATCCCCCCTCTTTGACGAGGCTGCGGAAAAACACTATCTTCTCCGTAAAACCGACGGCACGGTCTGGCAGTGGGACCGCTGGCAGCCGGGCATGGGGCTGGTCGATTTCACCAACCCCGACGCGGCGGCGTGGTTTGCCGCAAAGCTGGAGGCGCTGGCCGACATGGGCGTGGACTGTTTCAAAACGGACTTCGGCGAACGCATCCCGACGGAGGGCATAGCGTGGTTTGACGGCTCCGACCCGCAGAGGATGCACAACTATTACACCTTTCTCTATAACCAGACCGTACACGAGATGCTGGAACGCAAAAAGGGCAAGGGCGGCGGCGTCCTGTTCGCGCGCAGCGCGACCGTGGGCGGGCAGCGTTTTCCGGTGCACTGGGGCGGCGACTGCGAGGCGACTTACGCCGCGATGGCTGAGACGCTGCGGGGCGGGCTGTCGCTGGCGCTGGGCGGTTTTGCCTTCTGGAGCCACGACATCAGCGGCTTTGAGGCGACGGCGACGCCCGACCTGTATAAGCGCTGGGTGGCGTTCGGGCTGTTCTCGACCCACTCGCGCCTGCACGGCTCCTCTTCCTACCGCGTCCCGTGGAACTTCGACGGCGGCGAGCCGCCGCAGGCAATGTCCGGTTCCGGGCAGACATGTACGGACGTCCTCCGCCACTTTACAAAGGTCAAGCACTCCCTGATGCCGTATCTGTATGCGCAGGCTGTCAAGGCAACGCAGACCGGCGTTCCGGTCATGCGCCCGATGGTGATGGAATATCCGGACGATCCCCTCTGCCTGACGCTGGACAGACAGTATATGCTGGGCGACTCCCTGCTGGTCGCGCCGGTGTTCCATGAGGACGGGCACTGCGACGTCTATCTGCCCGACGGCATGTTTACCAACTTTTTCACCGGCGAGGTCGTGCAGGGCGGGCGGCTGGTCCGGGGAATATACAACTACATGACGCTGCCTGCCTTTATTCCCGAAAACACCCTGCTCGCGATGGGGCGCGACGATTGCGCGGAGTACGAATACCATGAAAACATCACTGTACACGCCTACCAGCTGACCGAGCAGACGGTGGAGCTCTATGATAAATCGGGGAATCTCCGCGCCACCGTCACCGGGCGGGCGCACGGCGACGAGGTGACATTCCAGGTGGACGGCGACGCGCCCAATATAAAGTTCGAGGTGCACAAATAGGAGCTGCTTCGCCGCCCCGCAGGGAGGATAAGGGAGCGCAGAGGCGGGGGCATGTTGTCCTCAGCGCCGCGCAGAGCGCCTTGCCGTTCAATACTATTTTTACCGGATAACAAGGGAGGGTTTTTTATGAGTTACGTGTCCGCGCTGGAAAAACTGCGCGACCTGGGGATGCACGGCATGGTTATTTCCCGGGAAGGGGAGACGGTCGCGGAGGCCGTTGTGAGGCCGTACGACCTTGACAGGCCTCACCTCGCGTTTTCGATGACCAAGAGTTTCGCCTCCATGGCGGCGGGCTTCTGCGTTCAGGAGGGGTTGCTGTCCCTGGACGACAGGGCCGCGTCGTTTTTCCCGGACCACCTGCCGCCGCAGCCCTGCGAAAAAATCATGAGAATCACGATCCGCCACCTGCTGATGATGGCTACGGGACATACGAAGGAGCCGTTCTTCTGGCCGGACGAGCCGGAGCCGCTGGACGCGTTTTTCCGCTCCCACGCGGAAGCCGAACCGGGCAGTGTTTTCCTTTACAACACCGCCGGAAGCCATGTTTTGGGGTATATCATCGAAAAGGTGAGCGGCCTTTCACTGGAGGATTACCTGCGGCCCCGGCTGCTGGACCCGCTGGGCATGGCCGGTTGGATCTGGGACAGGCACCCCGACGGGACCTGCATGGCCGGCGTTGGGCTGCATTTGAAGACAAGAGATATTGTCAAATTCGGGAACTTTCTTCTCTCTGAGGGCGCTTACGGCGGGAAGCAGCTGATCGGCGCGGACTGGATACGGGAGGCGACGGCCAAGCATATCGTCCAGCCGGGCGAACCCGGCACCGAGCGGACCAGCGGCTACGGCTATCAGTTCTGGCGCAACCTCCGCGAGGGTTACCGCGCGGACGGGGCGTTCGGGCAGTTCTGTATCGTCATGCCGCGCCGCGGAATGGTGGTGGCGATGAATTCCGGCACGGCGGCCGACATGATGGATATAATGGACGTCGTTTTCGGGGAGCTTCTGGACGCGCTGAAGGCGGAAAAGCCCGGCGGACTGGTCACGCTGGACGCGCCGGCGGACGAGTGCGATGCGCAGAGACGGCTCCGCCGGATGCTCGTGGAGGAGACGCATTGGACGTATAAGGACATCATGAGGGGATAAACGCTTAAAACTCCGGAAACGGGAGGGTTTCTATGCGTTATGTTTTGGGCGTGGACGGCGGCGGCACCAAGACGCACTGCGCGCTGTACGACGCCGACACCGGGCGGCTGGACATGCTGCCGTGGGGACCGGCTAACCATGGGAGCATGGCGGGCGGGCTCAAGGAACTGCCGTCAGTCTTGCGCGGGATGTTCCGCACCCTGCTCTCACGCAGCAATATTGAAATGCGGGATATTGAAATGGGCGTTTTGGGGCTGGCCGGGACGGATACGGCGGAACAGCACCGTATCATCTCGGGTATATTGACGGAGCTGGGCCTTTCTCGGTTTGTGCTGTGCAACGACGCCTATCTCGGCATCAAGGCGGGCAGCGCCGGCGGAACCGGCGTCTGCGCAATCAGCGGCACCGGCTGCTGCATTGCCGGCATGGATTCCAAAGGCGGGCGCGTGCAGATCGGCGGGCGGGGGGAGTATACGGGAGACTTGGGCGGAAGTTATATGCTGGTCCCGCGCGCCGTCGGGCTGGTCTACAGCCAGCTTTTCCGCGAAAAACCCTTTACCGCGCTGACGACGGCCATTTTCCGCTGGCTGGACATCACCGACCGGCAGGACTTTATGGAGTTTATCACCGACCGGCTGAACCGCGACCGCGCCGGGACCACGCTGGAGCTGTGCCGCATCCTTTTTCAAACGGCGGCGGAGGGCGACGAGGCCGCGCTGTCGCTGCTGGAGGCGTCGGGAGTCAGCTATGCGGGCGGCATTGCCGGGGCAATCAGTCAATTGTCGTTTGCACCCGGCGAACCGCTCGAAATCATTTTTGCCGGCTCTCTCTTTACCAGAGCCGAATGCGACCACACGCAAAAAACAGTGGAAAAACTTCTGCGGGAGCGCTTTCCCCGAAGCGGCCTTCTCTTTCACAAACTGGACGTCCCCTGTGTGGCGGGCGCGATCCTCTGGGCTCTGTCCGAACTGGGGATAGACCGCCGGGACAATGTGCTGCGCCTGTTCAGGGGCGGGATTTGGCTGTAAAACAGGATGATAGCGGGAAGGGAAGGATATTGAGTGAAAAAAATGAATGTGAAGCGGATCGTATGGCTCCTTTTAGCGATATACGCGATCCTTTTCATCGCGCGAACGGGTTATTCCATTGCGGTCTTTGACGAGGAGAATATGTTTTTCGGCTCCTCTGTCACCACGTATCTGACAGGGGAGAAATTATACCTGAACATCGCCTCCTCCCGTTATGAATACGTTTCCGCCGACGGGGTGGAGATCCTTGACCAGAAATATGAGAAGGTCGCCTCTGTCGGGACAAAAACGGCCCGGTATGCCGAAGATGAACGGAGCGTATACGCGGCCATAGAGGAATGCCTGGCGGTCATTCAAAAGGAAAACAGATCCGGTCTGGAGGGGTCCCGCCGCCTTGACCTGGTCATCGGCGTCAAGCCGGATCACTTCGACGGCGCCGTTGAGCGGATCAGGGCGATCGGCACGGTCACGTCCTTCAGAACCGTAAAGACGGACAAAACGTACGAATACCGCCGGATGCTCGCCGAACGGGACAAACACCTCAAACAGATCGAAAGCTACGAAGCGCTGAAGAGCAAGGGCGGCAGCATAACCGAAATGCTGACCGTGGAAGACCGGATCATCGAAGTCGAGGCGCTGCTGCGGGAACAGTCGGTCACGCTGGGCGCTTTCAGCGAGGACAACGCGCTGTGTACGATAGAGTTTTCGATGTACGAGGGCAGGATGCTCAATATCTTCCTGATCCTCTGGGACGCCTTGGTGTGGTCGACCGGCCTATACCTCATATCCCTTGGGATACTGCTTCTGACGTGCGCCGCCGCGTTTATCACGCTGACTGTCTGGAAAGTGGGGAAAAAAATCTATGATACCCATAAAAACGGTGAGTAAATGCCTCATATGATTATTTTGTTTATATTCCCCGCCCTGCTCACGGCGGCGGTTTTGGGGCTGGCGGCAAAACCGGCGGTCTTTTTCCGTTGCGCCGTCAGGAGGCCGTACCTGTTTATTCTGAACGCCATGCCGCTTTATCTGCTTACGCTGCTGTTTTTTTCGGCGGCGGGGCGGCTGTGGCTGGCTTTTGCCGCCGTGTCCGCCGTCGCGCTCCCGCTTGCGCTGGTTCACCGCTTCAAGGTTTTGATCCGCGAGGAGCCGTTTTTACCGTCGGATTTCACTCTCATCCGCGAGGCGGCGGTGTTTTCCGGGGCGGCCAAAGGGCATTCCAGCGTCCTTGAGGTGGCTATACCGGCGGTGACGGTTGTCATGGCCGCTCTGTCGGCCTATTTCGGAAACCCCGTATGGAGCGGCGACGCCCGCCTGATTACGGCGGCGGGCGTTATTGTGGCGTTTTGCGCGCTGAACCGTTTTATCTACAGAAACGGCAGGCTGTTCCGGAGCGGGCCTGCCGGCGGTTCTCCCTATAAACTCGCCGATCTGTGCGAATCGCGCGGCTTTCTCTACTCGTTCTGGCATCATATGAACAAACTGGGCGTCGTACGGCCGGACGGGTATTCGGTAAGCCGGGCGGCACAGATCCTGGCCCCTTACGGCAGGCCGAAACTTCCGCCTGAGGCGCTTGCCGGGGAATGGGACGGGCTCCGGCGGCACCCCGTCAACGTCGTGTTCGTGATGGGCGAGGCGTTCACGGAACTCAGCGACGAGCCGTTTTTTACTTTTGAACAGGATATACTGGCGCCCTATAAGCAGCTCAAGGACGAGGGTTTTCACGGGAC
>JAIRUE010000060.1 GCA_031254575.1 Oscillospiraceae bacterium
GATGGAGGGCACGGGTTTATGGAAGGGCAGCACATTTCCAACGAGGAGTTCACGACCCTGGTCCGGTGGGTTAAAGACAATTACGGCGTCAATCTTGAGCGGAAAGCCACCCTGGTCGAGGGCCGGCTGTGGAACGTCATAAAGCAGAAGGGATTCTCCTCCTTAAAAGAGTATTTTGACTATGCGGTGGCCGATAAGTCCGGGCTGGAAATCAAAACGCTGCTGACCCGCCTGACGACAAACTATACATACTTCATGCGCGAAGATATACACTATACCTTTTTGACCGATACGGTCCTGCCCGAGCTGATACCGAGACTCAGGGTCAAAGACCTGCGCATATGGAGCGCGGGATGCTCGTCGGGGGAGGAGCCCTATACCGCCGCGATGGTCCTCGACGATTATTTCGGCTCCTCCAAGAGCGCCTGGGACGCCAAAATACTGGCCACCGACATATCGCCGCAGGTGCTGCAGATGGCCAAAGAGGCGGTATATCCCGAGGACAGGCTGCAAAATCTGCCACCGGCGTGGAAGACCAAATATTTCAGCAAAGAACCCGGCAATCATTTCCGCGTAAAGGATTTTCTCAGAAAAGAGGTCATTCTGTCCTCCTTTAATCTGATGGACACCTTCCCGTTCCGCAAACCGTTCCATGTCATCTTTTGCCGCAACGTGATGATCTATTTCGACAAGCCCACGCGCGACGCGCTGATCGAGCGGTACTACGACGCGCTGGAACCGGGCGGGTACCTGTTTATCGGCCTCTCCGAGACGGTGGACAAGGCGGCGACGCGGTTTGAGTTTGTCAAGCCATCCATATACAGGAAACCGTGACCGCTGGAAAGAGGTGAGATTCCTTGCCCCGTGATAAAATCAGGATCCTTGTGGTGGATGATTCTCTTTTCTTCCGCAGTATGCTGGTGCGCGGGCTGTCGGAGGCGCCGGACATGGAAGTCGTGGGCGAGGCGTACGACCCCTACGACGCCCGTGACCGCCTGCTCAGCCTGGAGCCGGACATTATGACGCTGGACATCGAGATGCCCAATATGAACGGCGTGGAGTTTTTGAAGATATTGCTGCCGCAGTGGAATATTCCCGTCGTGATCGTTTCCAGCCGGGGAGATCTCGCCGACGCCGCCAGACGGGCCGGCGCCGCCGATTTTATCCAAAAACCGGAGCACGCGAATAAGGAGTCCGTCAACGCCTTTCTCCGGGAACTGCCCGGCCGCGTCCGCGCGGTCGTCTCCAGTATCCGGCAGGCTTCCGTCCCGCAGAGAACCGCGCCGGGCGGCGCCGGGAACATCGTCATCGCGCTGGGGGCTTCGACCGGCGGCACGCAGGCCACCGCCCGTATCATACGTTCGCTGCCCGCCGATCTGCCGGGGATGGTCATCGTACAGCACATGCCGCCCGACTTTACCCGCATGTACGCCGAAAACCTCGACCGCGACTGCGCCCTCCATGTCGCCGAGGCGCGGGACGGCGACAGGATCGAGCGCGGCAAGGTGCTGATCGCCCCCGGCGGGGATTTGCACATGGAGATCCAGCGGCGCGGCGACGGCAATTACGTGCACCTGGTCCGGGGGGAGAAAGTCAACGGACACTGCCCGTCGGTCGACACGCTCTTTTTCACGATGTCGAAGCAGCTTCCGGGGCGGTTTTCCGTCGGCGTCCTGCTGACGGGTATGGGCGTAGACGGCGCGCGCGGCCTGCTCGCCATGCGCAATACCGGCTCCTATACCATAGGGCAGGACGAAAAAAGCAGCGTCGTGTACGGGATGCCGCGCGAGGCCTACGAGATCGGCGCGGTCACGCGCCAGGCCCCGCTGGAACTCATCGCGGATTTGATCGTGCGGTATGTAAGCAACTTAAAATAGAGCGGTGCAGGGCCGCGGAGCGCGGCACACGGGGAAAACGGTGGAAGTATGGAGTATGTGGTTGGTATCGGGGGATTCGCCGTTTCGGGCAATCCCGACGATATTATAAAGACCTTCGCGCTGTCCACCTGCGTCGGGCTGGTGTATTACAGTATGCGCAAACGCGCCATGGGCATGGCCCATATCCAGCTTCCGGTCTGCCGCTCGATGAGCGCGGGGGATAAACCGAGCCGCTTCGCCGACGCCGCGCCGGAGTTTTTGCTGAGCGAGATGAAGACGCGCTTCGGCATAACGCCGCGCGAGGTGCTGATAAGCCTTTACGGCGGCATCGACTCCAAAGGGGAAAGCGACTGCTTCCGGATCGGCGAGAAAAATCTCCAGATGGTCAAGGAGACCCTCCGCAAGCTCGGCCTTGTCTATAATGAAGTCGATACCGGAGGGCAGGAGAGCCGGACGCTGGTGGCGTATACCTCCACCGGCATCGTGGAGGTCATCAAACGCCCGATGGCTTTCAGAAGCGGCCCGGCGGGCCCGGCGGGGCGGACCGGGGGTTTTTTGCGATAATCATGCTTGACTACGGCATAATCGTGTGGTAAACTGTATAAGATACAAGATATTGTGGAGAGGGGAACGGGACTTTGGACGCTGTGGGCAACATAGCCGCCGCGCGTGTGGCACAGGCGATGCAGGGCGTGCAGACCCGTCTCGCCGAAATCGAAAACCAGACTGGGATTTCCTTTTCCTCCCATATGATGCGTTCCCAGCTGCTGCGCTCAGTCAAAGGGCGGGCGGCGGACGGCGTTGCAGAAAATGAATACGAAAGGGACACTATGACGCCGGAGTTTGTGAGCGGCCCGGACCATGAAGCCGCCCTGCCCGTTGGAACCGGGGGCTTTGCCCGTCTGCCGGCCAGCTCCTATGACGGGCTTTTTGCCGAATCGGCGGACCGTTACGGCCTTAACGCCGCTTTGATCAAGGCGGTGTGCTTTGCCGAGAGCGGGTTCCGCCCCGGCGCGGTCTCCGGAGCGGGCGCGATGGGGCTGATGCAGCTTATGCCTTACACCGCCGAGGCGCTGGGCGTGGACGACCCGTTTGATCCGGCGCAGAACGTGGACGGCGGGGCGCGCCTGCTGGCGCAGCTGCTGGACCGCTTCAACGGCGATTCCCTGCTGGCCGCCGCCGCCTATAACTGCGGCGCGGGCGGCGTCTCCTCGCGCGGCATCACCGATCTGAGCGATGCCGAACAGCGCGGGTGGCTTCCCGCCGAAACGCGCGGCTATCTCACGCGCATCGAGGAGTATCTCGGCGCGGCGCAGGCGTTATATGTACTGAACAGCCCGTACGCGGCCTAGAGGGGTTTTCCAGCGAGGGAAACCTTTACATATGCGTTCAAAAATGGTTGATTTTTGCCGAATATTCCCGATCCGGGTTTCGTATGCAGAGATGGATAACGATACACAATAGGCCTAGTCTGTTCCATAGGAGCGTGAGTCTGTGTTCAACAAAATGTTTCATCATGTCAACCTGATGCAGCGGGGCCTGGACGCCGCGTGGGTGCGTCAGGAAGTTATCTCCCATAACATCACAAACGCCGATACGCCGGACTACAAGGCGCAGCATGTGGAGTTTGAGTCGCTGATGCGGGCCGCGCTGGCCGGCGAGGGCGGCATGGAGGGCACGGTGACCCATGAGAGGCATTTCCGCATCGGCGGCGTGCCCGATCCCGCCAAGGTTATGCCGGTCACCGTGACCGACAGTCACTACACGACGCGCATGGACGGCAACAACGTGGACGTCGACCACCAGATGACTGAGCTGGCCGCGAACTATATCCGCTACAGCACATTGCAGACGCAGGTCACCAGCGAGTTTGACAGGCTGAAAATGGCCGTACGGGAGGGTAAATAATGGGGATTTTCCGCAGCATGGAGATCAGCGCCTCGGGCATGAGCGCCCAGCGCTTCCGCATGGACGTCATCTCGCAGAATATCTCAAACGAGGACAACACCCGGACCGCAGACGGCTCTCCTTACAGGCGGCGGGTGGTCATCTTTCAGGAAAAAAACGATCCCTATCTGTTCTCCAATTTTCTTCAGGCCGCGCAGGACCGCCCGGGCGGGACCGGCGTCCGCGCCGTCAAGGTCGTGGAGGATCACAAGACGGATTTCAAGATGGTGTACGACCCGTCGCATCCCGACGCGGACGTGGACGGATATGTGCGCTACCCCAACGTGGACCGCGAGCAGGAACTGGTCGATTTTCTGTCGGCGCTGCGCTCCTATGAGGCCAACGTCACCGCGCTGAACAACTTCAAGAATATGGCCATGAAGGCATTGGAGATTGCGAAATAGCGTTGTGCGCGCGGCATAAAGATCGGAAATTACGGGTTTTTAGATTATAGTTGAAAGGGTGGTTCTATGGCTATCGGGGCTTTGGATTTCAGCAGCAATTACGCGATGCTGCCGGCGCTTCTCACCGCCGGGCGCGTTCAGGAGGCGATGCCGGCTCCCGCGGGCGCGGCGGCGCCCAAAATCTCTTTCTCCGATTTTCTCTCGGAGGCAATGGCCGACACTGTGGCCGGCGATTACGCGTCCAAGACCGCCGGTATCGGCTTGCTGCTCGGTGAAGACCCGGACCTGCACAGTATTCCTATCGCGGAACAGAAAGCCGAAATTTTACTGAATCTCACCGTGCAGATTCGCAACAAAATGGTGGAATCCTACCAGGAGATCATGCGGATGCAGGTATAAGATTGGCTCCGCCGCCGGGAGCATGACACGAGGGTGACATATTTTGGAATTTTTGCAGGGCATCTTTAGCCGCGTCCGCGGCTGGTTTGCGGGAATATGGGAAAAGACGGAAAAGCGCGACCGTATGCGCTTTCTTGTCATTTCGGCCATCGCGGTGGTTCTGATCATCGCGGCGACCGTCATGCTCAACAGCGGCCGCTACGAGGAGGTATACCGAAACTCCAGCTCACAGAACGTGCGGGCCGCGTCCGCCGCGCTGACGGCGGGAAACATCCGGCATAAGATTTCCGGCGACGCGATCCTGGTTGACAAAAAGGTCGCGCCCGACGGGCTGGGCGTACTCGCGGCGACGGACGAAGTGAATATGGAGGATCTGGACTTCAATATTTACGGGATGGCGACCGGCCTGACCTCCACAGACGCCGACCGGCGCGAGTATAGAAAAATGCAGCTGCAGCACAACCTGAAAAAGACGCTTGAAGCGTATCCGATGGTCAGCGGAGCCGTCGTCATCCTGGAAATGCCCGAGAACAAGGGGATCATTTACGTCGGGGAGGAAAAACCCGCGAGCGCGGCGGTGGTGCTCAATCTCAACGCGGAGATCAAAAAATCACAGATCGAAACGGTCGAGATGATCGTGGTCAAGGCCACCGGCGTCGAACCCGCCAATATTGCCATCTCCGACCAGAACATGCGCCTCCTCAACAAAAAGGAAGACGAGGAGGACATATCCGTATCCATGATGGTCCAGTATGACCTCGCGAAGAAGTATGAGCAGGAGATGGAGGACAAACTTACACGCCTGATTGCCCCCCTGTACGGCCCCGAGAATTTCAGCATCGGCGTCAGCATGGACTTTGATTTCGACGATGTCTCCTCCGAGAGCATCACCTTTACGCCCGTTGTCGGCGATGACGAGGGGATCGCGCGCTCCCTCCAGACGATGACCGAGTACGCCAAAGGCTCCGGTTTTTACGGAGGCGAACCG
>JAIRUE010000083.1 GCA_031254575.1 Oscillospiraceae bacterium
CAAAAAGCAACTCGCAACCCATCGCAGATGGTATAACAACTTCCCTATGAGACCGTTACGCTGGTTGTCCCCCAGACACACTATCTTAAATTTTGTAACACATCATTGACAACCCTACACGGGCGGTATTTTGTCCCCGGAGGGGTTTGCTTCCGATTCCGGCGGCCTTCAAGGTTTTCCTTTTTTAACCGATACATATAGAGTAAGCCGTATACTACGTTTGGGAGTGACCGACATGACTATAAACGCAAACTCACCGCAAACGGCTATCGAGGAATTGACAAAAAACAACGCGGCGGCGGGGAAACCCCATCCTCAAGCCGGCCGCGGGTCCGAATTTCAGGAAATATTGAAAAAAGCCGCGTCCGCGGCTTCCCCTGACAGGCAGGGTGTAACGGACGATCCAGGCGCGCCGGGCAGGTCAACGCTCAACGCGAACCGCGAACCGTTGGCTATGAAAAACAGGGAAGCGGCATTGTTTTTCGGACGCGCGGAAATCATGAGGAGCGGCCGCAGCGCCGCGAAAGAGGAAGAGGAAATACGGAGAAAAGTGCAGGCGATCTGGCTGCGGTTTATGATGACCGGCAGGATCTCCGCCTCAGACCTGCAGTTTCTCGCGCAGCACGCCCCGGAGCTTTACATGAGAGCGCTGGCGATGATGCGGGAGAAAATGAATCCCGAAGAATCCGGGAATGCGCCGGAACAGGACGAAACCGCCGCGGAAATATCCCCGGATAACGCGGCGGCCGGGAGCGGCGTCGAGGCCAACGCGGGAGGAGAAAGAGCGGCGGGCGCGGGGGCAGGAGCGGCGTAAGCCCTTTTTGTCCATGCCGTTCACACCAGCCGATTACCCGGCCGGGGGGCTCCAAAAAGAAAAACAAAAACACGCGCAAGGCGCGGTCAGCCTTCCGGCTTCCCGTTATGCACCCGGCACGCGCGGAAATAAACGCTTGTGATGGGGCGTCCGGCGTGGTATACTCAGAATGTCGCGGCGCCGGACTTCCGGTTGTGTGGGGTGGTTGTTCACCTTATGCAGGGCCGGGGTGGTTGCACACCTCGGTCTGCCGCGATCAATGGCGGGCGGGTGAGTATCTGCCCGCCCTGTTTATTGCCACGGAAAACCCAACCGTTGGTTGAACTCAACCAACGGTTGTTGCGTTCGCGCAAAGGACCGGGTATACTGCCATTAACCGGTCCCGTCCGCGGCGGGACAGGGAAATCACCCGAAAGGACTGAGCGTGAATGTATGATATGGGCGGTTTTGAAAAACGCCTTCACGACCTGCGCAAAAGCAAAGGACTGACGCAGGAGGAACTGGCCGGACGGCTGGGCGTGACCCCGCAGGCGGTGTCGAAATGGGAGAACGGGCAGAGTTATCCCGATATAACCCTGCTGCCCGCCGTCGCCGCCGTGCTGGACACCGATATGGGGAAACTGTTCGGCGCCAAGGCGGAAGGGGAAGGCGTGTTTTTTCCCGAAAAACACGCGGGGCTTGCGCTGGTACACCAATGCGGAAATGTCGCGTGTTATTCCGACAAGGAGGTCGCGTCAACGGACGGGACGAGCGTCAAATTTACCGACGGCAGCACGACGGAGCTCTCAACCCGGCTGGTGCGCAACGCGGGCAGGGGCGAAATCAGGCTGCTGGCCTCCGGCGGCGCGGACGAAGCGGATGATTCGGAAAAATCAGCCGACTATGAGTTTCCCTTTGCCGACAGCCTCGACGTAGAAGTGGTCGGTGGGCGGTGCGAAGTCTCCCGGTCAAACGACGGCAAGGCCCATGTGATGATGAGCGGGAGCGGACGGTTCATCCGGCACCACCGGGTATCGGAAATCGAAGGGACGCTCGCCGTCCGGTGCGACGACCACGACGCCGTGCTGCGCGGCGGCCGTCACAGCAACCGGCTGCAGATACGCCTGCCCTGTGAAAAAGGCCGGCGCGCCCGCCTGTGCCTGAACGCGGAAGGCGGCTTCGAGGCGGCGCTTGATTTTAACGACGGCGATCTCGTCATCAACGGCGCGGGCGGCATCCGCGCGGGGCATATGGAGGTATGCCGCGTCCAGATCAACGGCTCCGGCAGCGTCCGCATCGACGGCGCGGGCGAGGCGTCGCTGCAAATCAACGGCTCCGGCAGCGTCGACGCCGGGAAGCTGGGCGAGGCGTCCGTTTCGGTCAACGGCTCCGGCGACATACGCGCCGAAAGCGCCGTGTCCCTGAACGCGCAGATCAACGGCTCCGGCGACGTCGGCCTCGGGGAGATACGCGGCGGCGGCGTCACGTTTCAGGCGTCGGGCAGCGGCGATCTGCACATCGGCCGCGGACAGTGCGAGCTGTTTGACGTGAGGCTCAACGGCTCCGGCGACGCCGACGCGGAGGGCGTGACGGCGCGGCGCGCCAGCATCGTGATCGAAAACGGCGAGGTGCGGCTGGGACGGGTGCTGGAGGGCTCTGTGGAACAGATCAAGAAGAACGGCGCCATCACCATCCTTAACCGCGGCGCGGAGTAGTTTCCTCCCCTGCGCCGCCGGGGAGATCGCGGCGGGGGCGTCCGGGAACTGGGGGCGCGCACCAGCTCGGTCGTGGTCTTCCCCATACGCCGCCAGTCTCCGGGACGCCGGGGTCAGTGTGAGCGGAGCGCGGCTGGAGGGCATCATCCATGACTTTGTCATGCTCAACGCCCTTGACCGGCCGCGCCGCTTCTGTTACAGTGATGAGGGGGGTGCCGGTGTATGGAAACAGTGATGACCCGGAGTATCAACGGCACGGATATGGAAAAATGCTGTTTCAAACGGCTGTCAACGAATGGAAGGAAAAGTTTGATTGCGTTTCCACCGTCGCCTGGAAAAAAGGCGACGTTATCCCTATGAAAACGCACCGCGCCTTATGGCGCGATGCCTGATCACCGAAAAGCTATTGTTTTGTAATGACTTACATAACCTTTGCCAAGGGAGTCTCTACTTCAACAAATACGCTTTCAATATCCGTGTGTTTTATTGTTTTCGTTTCATATTCGCCCGGCGCTACTTCAATGTCCGCTTCATAAGAAACGCCCTGCTCCCAAATCTCAACAATAACGGCGTGTTTCCCGGATTTAAGTTTTATATGGTCATACTGCTTAATCATTTTTTGCCTCCCGTTTTGTAATGTATGCGCTTGTTAGTTTAGTTTCACCGTTCTTGTGTTCAACTATCCAACCTGTAAGCACATTAGCTGTCTTGCCATTTTCTCCGGTCAGATTCATCAAAACCTCATACTTAAACCCGTATCCGTTATCGCCTTTTGCTTTCGCTTCAAAGTTTTTGAGATTTTTTCTTATATTCTCTATCAGCTTATCAGCGTTTGATAGATCATATCCTAAAGCCTTCTCAAAAGCGTGAGCCTTCCCTTTGCCTTTGACTGGGTCAAGCGCATATTCCGTAAACTTTTCGACGGGCATATTGCCCTGTCCGCATTAGGCAATACATTCATGCAGTCTCCTCCGCCTGAGTTTACTTTACGCCCGTTACCCGTTTTTGTTAAGGCATCCTTTACAAATTTTTCTTTCCATTCTGTGTGGGTCATGCTGCGCGGATTCCAGTACACACCAGAGCCACAAGGCTTTTCCGATGGAGCGGGTGATGGGAATCGAACCCACGCGGCCAGCTTGGGAAGGTAATATAAACGTAGCACTATCAATGCTTTTAAGCGTTTATTCCACTACACTATCCACTATTGGCATTTATTTTATTAGCGGCTTCTTGGATGGCTTTATCGGTGGTGTGGGTATATATTTTGGCGGTCAGGGAAATATCGGAGTGCCCCATGAGGTACCGCGCTATATTGATAGGAACGCCCTTGTCTTGCAGGTCGGTACAGTATGTATGCCGTAGACAATAGGGCACCAGATCATCTGCCACGGCTTTTATAATGATTTTATTCCGCTTTACAGTTGCACCGCACATAATGTTAAGCTCTCGGCGAAAACTCTTAAATAGCCTGTCCATACTGGCCTTATCATGCCGTCCTTTGGTCTCTGGTTTCGTAAATACCGGGTCAAACGGCCCCTTACGCGCTGCCAGTAAATCATTATAGTAAACGTCCGGGATAGGGATATTCCTTATCCCGGCTTTTGTTTTTGGCTCGTCTATGATCGTGCTGTGCGCTTTCATAGCCTGTTCAACGTGAATGAGCTTATTCTTAAAATCAATATGCCGCCAGTCAAGCGCTCGCGTTTCCCCAGGTCGCAAGCCGCAATATAAAATCATCTTGACCCATAGCCCGGCGTGGTGCGTCTCTGCCAGCTTCAATACGGCCTCGCGTTCCGCGTCCGTAATACTTCTGTGTGTTCCATCTTTAGCGGCGGGCAACTCCAGAAATTCAGCGGGGTTGTTGACAATAAGTTTTGATTGATATGCTCGCTGGAAAATGGCCTTAATGGTCATTCGGAGTTTGGAGAGGTCAGATTTACTTTTCCTCGCCCGGCTATTGAGTATTTTCTGCAGATGCACGTCCTTGACGCTTTTCAGTGTCATGCTGCCAATGGCGGGGATGATAACACCGTCTATATACAAGAGATAATTCTTATATTGACCCTCTCCGACGGACGGCCTTTTATATGTCTCCAACCATTCTTCGGCCCAACGCGCCACTGTCATATTGCCGGATATACCGATCTCGCCGCGTTTAAGCTGCTCACGCCTAACAGCGGCTTTTTGGTCTGCTTCCTTTTGGGTTTTGCCTGTTGTCTCATATCTGTGGCCTTCGTAATAAAACGTGGAACGGTAACGCGGCTTCTTGTCCATTTCTATCCCTCCATGCCAGCCACGCCCAGCACACGGCCCACCGTTCGCAGGTCACCTATCAGTCAGTGATATGCAAGTAGTTTTTTAGGCCCTGCTGTAAAATTTGTGAGAACGGCGCATTGGCGGTTTCCGCCTGATGGTTAAGCCATGACGGAATAGATAATGTTTTTTTGACGGCCCGTGTGTCGTTGGCTTTGCGGTACTCATCTGTATCGGCGACAATAAATGTGAGAATTTCTTTAGAGCTGACAGGAAGCGTATCAGAAGCGGGGGGGATAACGGTCTTATCGTTTTCTGCGCTCCACAACCATATCTCTACCGCGTCCTTAGCCATCAATAGCGCATCAGCTCTGTCGTCGCCAAAGGTATGGCAGCCGGGCAGATCGGGAACTGTAACGCCAATCATGCCATCATCAGAATATAGAATTGCCGGATATACGTATTTCATAAGATAACTCCTCTCTTAATCCACCCAAAGGGCGGGGCTTACTTCTTTAGCCCCGTATCCTTTAGAATTTTGTTCAGTGTACCGGTGGGAATGTCACCCGTATGCCGGTGGATAGGAACGAATACGCCGGGCTTTTTTGAGTGTTTAGCAACTTCGTGTCTGCCGCCCTGCTCTATTGTCCATCCATCGGCTATTAGCTTCCGCTTTAACTCTTTGGCTGTCATCCCCTCACCTCCTGCAGTTATTATAACACGTAATAATACGTATGTCAAGCGCTTTTTTTGAGAAAAGCAAAAAAAATTTGCAGTATACCCCATCCACTTTGGGCGGAGTTATTTGTATTTGTCCTCCCTCACCACGCCCAGCACACGGCCCACCGTTCGCAGGTCGTCGTCCGGCGTGATAACAATGTCTTCATACTCTGGATTAAGCGATACCAACCGCGTCTGGCGGTTGTGGTGGTCCACGATCAGCTTCTTGCAGTATGCCTTGCCGTCCGCGTCTGTCATAAATATACCGATCTGCCCCGCGTCAACCGCGTCGGCGGCCTTGACATACACCGTTGAGCCGTTTGGGTAATCCGGCTCCATGCTGTCGCCGTCCAGCCTGACACAAAAGTCCGTGCCGTGCGGCACTTCATTTTTCAGAAACGTCCGTATTTTGTATCCGTCATTCGTCAGGTAGTTTCCGTA
>JAIRUE010000016.1 GCA_031254575.1 Oscillospiraceae bacterium
GGCGGGCATCGCGCAGATCAACAAGGGGATCGACCAGGTGGCGCAGGTGGTGCAGCAGAACAGCGCGACGGCGGAGGAAAGCGCCGCCGCCAGCGAGGAGATGAGCGGGCAGTCGGCCATGCTGGAGGAGCTGATCGCGCAGTTCAAGCTCAAAGACGACGGGCGGCGGCGGTCAGCGGGCGCTGGCAATTTCGCGCTCGGCGCGGGACGGGGGAAAACCCGCCAGATCTCTATGCCTGAGAAAACGGCGTATACGCCGGACGGCGACGGCTTTGGGAAGTATTAGGTGAAACGTCTGAAAGCCCCCCGTTTCGCGGAGAAATTCTAAAAAAAGGCTTGACAAACCATCCGAACCGGTATATATGTTTATGTTAAATACCGAAAGGATGTGGGTCCAATGGTTCAACCCGAGTTCGACATCAAGTTCGGCAGAGAGGGCATCACCTTTGACGACGTGCTGCTGATACCGGCGCACAGCAAGGTGTTGCCCTCTGACGTTTCTCTCGCCACGCGTCTCACCGGGACTCTGCGGCTTAACATCCCGCTGATGAGCGCCGCGATGGACACCGTTACCGAGTCGCGCCTGGCGATTTCCATCGCCCGCGAGGGGGGCATGGGCGTCATCCATAAGAATATGGGCATCGAGGCCCAGGCCGGGGAGGTAGACCGCGTAAAGCGCAGTGAGTACGGGGTCATTACCAACCCGTTTTCCTTATCCCCGAACGACCTTCTGAGGGACGCCGAGGCGTTGTGCGCGAAGTACCATATTTCGGGCGTGCCGATCTGCGTGGATAATGACATACTGGTCGGTATCCTCACAAACCGCGACCTCAAGTTCGAGGACAACCTTGACCGTCCGATCCATGAGGTAATGACGACGTTGGATCAGCTGATCACCGCGCCGGACGGCACGGGGCTGGACGAGGCGAAAGACATCCTGCGCCGCTCCAAAAAGGAGAAGCTGCCGCTGGTGGACGGGAACGGGAAGCTGTGCGGGCTTATCACCATCAAGGATATTGAGAAGGCGGTTGTGTATCCCCACTCCGCCCGCGACGGCGGGGGAAGGCTGCTGGTCGGCGCGGCGCTCGGCGTGACGCCCGACATGCTGGAGCGCGCCGGGGCTCTGGTAAGCGCGGGAGTGGACATGCTGGTGGTGGACGCCGCCCACGGGCACAGTGAGAATATCATCCAAAGCGTAAGAAAACTCAAGGCCAAATGGCCCGCCATGCCCGTCTGCGCCGGGAATATCGCCACAGCGGAAGCGGCGCGCGCCCTGATCGACGCCGGAGCCGATTGCCTGAAAGTAGGCATGGGGCCCGGCTCTATTTGCACCACCCGCGTAGTGGCCGGCATCGGCGTCCCGCAGGTGACGGCTATCTTCGACGTGGCCCGGGAGGCGCGGAAGAATGCCGTGCCCGTCATCGCGGACGGCGGCATCCAGTATTCGGGTGATATTGTAAAAGCCATCGCGGCCGGGGCCGACGTGGTGATGATGGGCTCGCTGTTCGCCGGATGCGAGGAGTCGCCGGGCGAGAGCGAGATTTATCAGGGGCGGCGGTTCAAGTCGTACCGCGGAATGGGCTCGATAGGCGCGATGAACAAGCCGTACGGGAGCCGCGACCGTTATTTTCAGAGCGAAGCCAAAAAGCTGGTCCCCGAAGGGATTGAGGGGCGCGTGCCGTACAAGGGGCCGCTGAGCGACACCGTATATCAGCTTGTGGGCGGTATCCGCTCCGGCATGGGCTACTGCGGGACGTCCGACATAGAGAGCCTTCAGCGTGACGGACGCTTTATGCGCATCAGCGGCGCGGGCCTGCGGGAGAGCCATCCGCACGACATCTACATCACAAAGGAAGCGCCCAACTATACGCCGAACGCGCAGTCATAAGGGGAGGAGAAGTAAAGGATGAAGAAAAGGCTCTGCGTCATATGCGCCGCGCTGCTGATCCTTGCGGCCATGCCGGCCGCGAGTGCGGCGCCGGCGGACTTTAGAGTTGACAACGGCACGCTGCTGGCGTATACGGGGAGCGACAGTACAGTGGAGATCCCGTCAGGGGTGTATTATATTGCCGACGATGTGTTTGCCGGGAAGACGTTCATCAAAAACGTCGTTTTCCCCGATACCGTCATCAGCATCGGCAGGAGGGCCTTCATGGGCACGGGTCTGACGGCCGTCACCATTCCCCGGAGGGTGACATACATAGCCACCGACGCCTTCAGCGGCTGCGCCAGCCTGTCGAACGTCGTCCTGAACGCCTATCTGACCTCAATTGGCGCGGGCGCCTTTGAAAACTGCCCGATCACGTCGATTGACATCCCGTACGGCGTGAAGTACATCGGGCTGAACGCGTTCAAAGGCACGAAACTGACGTCCGTGACCATCCCCGGGTCCGTGACACAGATCGGGGACTTCGCGTTTGACGGCGGCGTCCGTATCAGCGGCGTGGCCGGCACGCGCGCGGAGTCTTTCTCGAAAACATTTAACCTCTCTTTCTCGGCAGTTACCGATTTGCGGACACCGCCTCCGCCTCTACCGAACTTGAGTCTGCCACCGAAAAAGCTGCGGGATACGGCGTCCGATCTGCCCCGTTATAAAGGACCGGGCGCGCCCCCCGCCGATTACGCCGTCCAGGCGGTCAATTACCTGTATCTGAACACGGATATAGAAGACGCGTATTACCGAGATTTTTCCAAGGGCGTCAGCCGTGAGGAGATCGCCTATTATCTGGTCCATATGTATTACAGCCTCAAAGGCCAGCCGCTGGATCTGGGCGCAAACGGCGCGCAGGTTTTCAGCGATACGGATAACCCCTATGTCACAAAGGCAAGGGAACTGGGGCTGATGACCGGCACAAACACGCCCCTGAACCTCTTCTCGCCCTCCGCGCTTCTGACGCGGCAGGAGATGGCCGTCTTGCTGATCAAGCTGCTCGATAAATGCGGCATCCGCTATAACACGGGCAGTACGTCCCATATCGTGTTCAGCGACCAGTCTTCGATCGACGCATGGGCGGCTGACGCCGTAAGGCGCGCCTATTTCCTGGGCCTTATCTCTGGTACGGGCGGCAGCAACATATCCCCGCAGGTCACTCTGTCGCGCGAGTCAGTGTTCACGATGCTCTGGAACGTCTTTACCGGCAGAAGCAGGATCGAGAACATGTTTACGCGGGATGTCTCGATGGGGACGCCTCAATTGGTGTATTCCGGCGTCGGCAGGCGTTCCGACGGGTATATTGAGGAGGCGTATTACGCCGCCCCCGCCGTCGCCGACATTGATAAGGACGGGAAAATGGAGATCATCTACTCCTCCTGGTCCGTGTACTGCGTTGACGCGGCGACCGGCGCGGTCAAATGGCAGGCGCCGTCCGGTTACGACAGCGGCGCGCCCAAAGGCACGCAGCCCGTGGGAAATTGCTACGCCGACATCATCGTCACGGATATAGACGGCGACGGGGAACTGGAAATCGTTGCCGGCCATTCGGTGAGATATAACCTTCCCCAGACCCAGTGGAGCGGGATTCTGGCCGTGTATGACAAAAACGGGCGTTTTAAGCCGGGCTGGCCTCAAAAGCTGCCGAGGACCGTCAACAGCGTCGCCGTGGCCGACCTCAACGGCAACGGCAAAAAGGAGATCGTCGCGGGCACGGCCGGCGAAAGCAGCGAGAGCGTATGGGTCTATGACTGCGGCGGGAATAAGATGAGCGGCTGGCCGCAGCTGACGCCGAACACCGACGCGTCGAAAAACACCGACGTCACGCTGGGCAGCACGGGGTTCCAATACGGTATGCTGAACAATAACCTCGCCATCGGGGACATCAACAACGACGGAAAACCCGAAATCATTGCCCCCACCGACTATCGGTGCATCAACGCCTACGACTGGCTGGGCAACCTGATCCGGGCAAACCCGATATTCGACAGGCATAACATGCAGTTGGGCGGCACATACTCGCCGAGAAGCTGGGGAAAGATCGGCGTATACGTCAGCTACGAGTATGAAAAGATGGCCTTCAACGAGGGCTTGGGAAACACATATATACACCAGGACGGGGAATATGCGGACATCGGAAGGCAGTACGCCACCTTCACGCACAATCAGGCAGTCATAAGCGACGTAGACGGGAACGGGACAAACGAGGTCGTCATCATCGGCACGGTACACGATAAGACGCTGCAGTGGCCGGAATTGCCGCTGTATGAGACGCCGTTTATCTTCAACGGGGACAGGTCGCGGTTCAAGACGGAAAAATATGACTGGACGGCGGTTCCGACTGACACCGGGCCCATCCTGACCACCGATTATACGGAAATTCAGCTTTGCCGGCCAGTGCCGGTTGTGGCCGACGTCAACAACGACGGCGTCAATGAGATCCTGTATCCGTCCGGGGGCGGCAAGATCATGTGTTACAGCCTTAACAGGGAATTTGAGTGGTCATATTGGGTCTGCGACGGCACAACCATTGAGTTCGCCTCGCCCCTCACGGTGATGGACATCACCGGCGACGGTTTCAAGGAGATCGTTTTCACCACCGTCACAGCCAACAGCGGCAAAAAGACCGGAAGCCTTGTTATTTTAGACTGGAAAGGCAACGAGCGCGCCAAAGTCACCCTGCCGCCCTCGTTCGATCCCGTGACGCCCAACGGCTCGGTCGCGCGCCCCGTGGTCATGGATATTGACGGTGACGGAAAACTGGAGATTGTCGTCAATACGCGCTATTCCGGCCTTACCGTATACAGGCTGCCCTGAATCAAAACATCCCCCCGGCCCGCGCCGGGGGGATGTTTTGCGGGCGATTGTTGAATATAATCCTTGACGGAGGGACGGGCGTATTGTATAATGAACGGCAAAAAGCGGGATCCGCTTTTGATAATGAGGAGGAGTTTTTATGAGACGCGTATTCAGTATCCCGCTGGCGATCCTTCTTTTGCTGGCGCCGGCGGCCTGCTCCGGACAGGGCGGCAAGAGCGTCAAAAGCCCCGGGGACTTTCCGGGCGCGAAGATTGCCGTACAGGTTGAAACGACCGCCGACGACAGCATCAGTGAGATGGCTGAAAACAGCAGCATAGACATTAAGCGTTACCCGGTCGTTACGCAGTGCTTCAACGATTTGAAAGCCGGGCGCGTTGACGCTGTGTATGTGGATAATGTGGTCGCCACGTTCTACATGAAAGACAGCACCGGATTTGAACGTATATGGGTCAGCTCCGAAGCGGAACCGCTGGGCATCTGCCTGCGCAAGGATTCGGGAGAGTTGGCCGCCGCCATTGAGGCCGCTGTCGATACGCTGTATTATAACGGTAAAATGACGGAATTTGCCCAAAAGCATTTCGGTGAGGATTTATCGGCCAATATCCGCCATGTGACGGAGCAGCCCGTTATCCCGTCCTTTGACAGAGACAGCCTCTTTGCAGCCGGCAAGTTGTCGATCGGCTGTGAGGTTGGCTACCCGCCTATGGAGTATACGGAGGAAGACGGCACAACTTACGTCGGTTTCGACATCGATGTGGGAGCGGCCGTCGCGGAACTGCTGGGCCTTGACGCCAACGTGATCCATACCGCGTGGGAGGGCATTTTTGCAGGCCTGGAAACCGGGCGCTATGACTGTATCATCTCCTCCGTCAGCATCACGCCGGAACGCAAGCAGGCATATATCCTCACTGACCCTTACGTTTCCAATGAGCTCTGTATCGTGGTCAAGAAAAAGTGAGCGGATTTCTTGAAAAACTGATCGCGTGGATGCCGTCGCTGCTCAGGGCCAGCTGGGTCACCCTGTCACTCACCGTGACGTCGGTGAGCGTGGCGCTGATCGGGGGCGTCTTTCTGGCGTTGGGTAAAATCTCCAAACCCCCCGCCCTCCGTTCGTTTTGCAGCGCCTATATTTTCTTTTTCCGCGGAACGCCCCTTTTGATTCAGCTTTACTTTATATACTACGGCTTGCCGATGATCCACTCCTCACTTGTCATACACAGCGCGTATCTGGCGGCGTTTGTGGCCTTCTCGCTCAATGTGGCGGCCTATCTGGCCGAGATTATCCGCGCCGCCATCCAGAGCATCGATAAGGGGCAGATGGAGGCGTCCAGGGCGCTGGGGCTGACGTACGCGCAAGCCATGCGGCTGGTTATTATCCCGCAGTCATACCGGCGGATGATCCCGCCGATATGCAATGAGTTTGTCATGGTGCTGAAAGATACGTCCCTTGTCTCCATTATCGCGCTGATGGACCTCACCAACCAGTCCAACATCCTGGCGACGCGCAACACGACCCCTCTGGTCTACATTCCCGCAATGATCCTCTATTTGGTCATGACCGGCGCGTTCACCGCGATATTCAACCGGCTGGAGAAAAAGTTGTCCGCCTATGAATAGGGGTAAGAAAATATGACGGTCGTCAGAACGGAAAATCTTTGCAAGTCCTTCGGCGCTTTGGAGGTGCTGAAGGACGTGACGCTTGCGGTGGAGCAGGGGGAAGTGCTGGCCATCATCGGGCCGAGCGGCGCTGGCAAATCAACCTATCTGCGCGCGCTGAACGGTCTGGAAACGATCACAAGCGGCAGGATATTCATAGACGACGTATTGGTGGAGGAGCGGCGCAACGGCCACCATGTACACAGGATACCTCCGAAGGAATACGCGAAGATGCTCTTAAAAATGGGGATGGTGTTCCAGCGGTTCAATCTGTTCCCGCATATGACGGCGGCCGAAAACGTGATGCTGGCTCCGGTGCATGTGGCCGGCGCGGGCGCGGCCGAAGCCCGCCGGCTGGCGTTGGAACAGCTGGAAAAGGTGGGGCTGTCGGATAAAGTGGACGAATACCCCTCCAAGCTGTCCGGCGGGCAGCAGCAGCGTGTGGCGATCGCCAGGGCTCTGGCGATGAATCCGGAAATCATGCTGTTTGACGAACCGACCAGCGCGCTGGACCCGGAGCTTGTGGGCGAGGTGCTGGGCGTCATGAAGACGCTTGCGGCCAGCGGCATGACGATGATCGTGGTTACGCATGAGATGGGATTTGCCCGCGAGGCGGCGGGCCGCGTCGTGTTCATGTGCGACGGGGTGGTCGGCGAAGAGGGCAAACCGGAGGAGATGTTCGTGAATCCGCAAAACCCGCGTACAAAACAGTTTTTGAACAGCATCCTATGAAAACCCGCCGCGCCCGCTCGACTGTTTTCGTCCTCCTTGCGTCGATAATATGGGGCATGACCTTTGTCCCGCAAAAGCTGGCCGGGCTGCATATGGGCGCTTTTACCTATAACGGCGTCCGTTTTGCGTTGGGCAGTCTTTCGCTGTTGCCGGTAATATATATATTTGAGAAACCGGCAAGCCGCGACCAAAAACGGCTGACCCTGAAGGCGGGCCTGCTCGGCGGCGCGGTGCTGTTTGCCGCGTCCAACCTCCAGCAGCTTGGGATCATATTGAGCAAATCGCCCAGCTCCGCCGGCGAGGCGGGGTTCATCACGGGGTTGTATACCGTCTTTACGCCCATCCTCGGGCTGGCTTTCGGGCGCAAGACAAATACCTTGACATGGATTGCCGCCGTGCTGGCTTTCGGCGGGCTGTCGCTGATCAGCATAGGATCGGAGGGTATATCGTCCATACAGGTCAGCGACGGCTATCTGGTTCTGGGGGCGGTATTCTGGGCGCTGCATATCCTGGTGATCGACCGCTTTGTGCAGGACGTCAGTCCCGTCCGCTTCACCGCCGTGCAATTTGCCGTCAACGCCGTACTCAGCACGGCGGCCGCGTTTGCCTTTGAGCAGGTCAGCGCGCGGGGGATATGGGACGGAGCCGTCCCGATCCTGTTTGGCGGCATTATCGCCTCCGGCGCGGCGTATACGCTGCAAATTTTGGGGCAGCGTGGCGTGGAGCCGTCGCGGGCCGCCATCATCTTCTCCCTTGAAGCCCTCTTTGCCGCCCTGAGCGAGGCGGTGCTGCTCGGAGAAATCATGACCCCGCGCAAATACGCGGGCGGCGCGGTCATTTTTATCGGGATCATCCTTTCGCAGGTCAAGCCGAAACGCGGGAAGGCATAGCAGGGCCGGTTTGTGAAAAGTTATGCTTGATTGTGCCACAATTTGGGCCGCCGGCATGGTTTCGGCGCGAAAGTCTTGCTTTGTCGCGCGGGCGGGTGTATAATCATAAAAACATATTGAAACTAAAGGGGGATTTTATGATGGCAGACCTGAGAGGCACCAAGACCGAAAAAAATCTGATGGAGGCTTTTGCCGGAGAAAGCCAGGCCCGGAACAAGTATACCTATTTTGCCGGCAAGGCGAAAAAAGACGGCTACGAACAGATCGCGGCTATCTTTGAGGAGACGGCGGGCAACGAGAAGGAACACGCCAAACTCTGGTTCAAGCTGCTGTGCGGCGGCGAGATTCCCTCGACCGCCGAAAATCTGAAAGCCGCCGCTGCCGGGGAAAACGGGGAATGGACGGAAATGTACAAGCGCATGGCACAGGAAGCCCACGAGGAAGGGTTTGCGCAGATCGCGTTCCTGTTTGAATCGGTGGCAAAGATCGAAAAGGAGCATGAGGAACGCTACCTCAGGCTCTTGAAAAACGTCGATAACGGCGCGGTTTTTGCCAAAAGGGAAAAAACCGTCTGGATCTGCCGCAACTGCGGGCACATCGTGGACAGCGAAGCCGCCCCGCACACATGCCCGGTCTGCGCCCATCCGCAGGCATACTTTGAACTGCGCGTAATCAATTATTGAGAACGGCGGGCGCGTTGCCGCTTTTGTGCGGGGGATTATGAAATCCGGGAAACGCGCGGTCCGGCTGCTGGCCGTACTTACAGCCGTCTTTCTCTTGTTGCCCGGCTGTCTGCCGTCCGGCCCGGAACCCGCCGCCACCGGCGGTTCCGGGCTGACGGTTTATTTTATCGACGTGGGGCAGGCTGACAGCGCCCTCCTTCTCTGTGACGGCGCGGCGATGCTGATAGACGGCGGCAATCCGTCCGATTCCGACCTGCTCTATACGTTTCTGAAAAACCGCGGCGTATCGCGCCTTGACTATATCGTCGCCACACACGCCCACGCCGACCACGTAGGCGGTCTCGCGGGCGCGCTGCATTACGCCGCAGCCGGTATTGCCCTCAGCCCTGTCACCGAAAACGACAGCAGGGCCTTTGAAAACTTTATAAAAGCGCTCGGCGAACAGGGCGTGCCCGTCACCGTCCCCAAACCCGGCGACACCTTTGCGCTGGGCGGCGCGGACGTGATGGCGCT
This sequence comes from Oscillospiraceae bacterium, assembly GCA_031254575.1. Lineage (GTDB taxonomy): Bacteria > Bacillota > Clostridia > Oscillospirales > UBA929 > UBA929. The sequence continues at coordinate 9,225 of JAIRUE010000016.1, forward strand.
TGGGCCGCTCAGCCTGTCCGCCGAGCCGAACAACACCTCTATCGTCCTGCGGATTACATACGGTTCGGTGCGTTTCCTGTTTACCGGCGACGCGGAACGGGAGGAGGAGCGGGAACTGCTGGACGCGGGATATGACCTCTCGGCCGATGTATTGAAAGTCGGGCATCACGGCAGCGATACCTCGACGACATACCCGTTCCTGCGGGAGATCATGCCCCGGTATGCCGTTATTTCCTGCGGCAAAGACAATTCCTACGGCCATCCCCATGAAAACACCCTGTCCCGTCTTCGCGACGCGGACGTGACGCTGTACCGGACGGATATGCAGGGGACAATCGTTTGCGTTACCGACGGCAGGACGGTGAGCTTCACCGTGGAGAGGAACGCGGACGCGGAGACCAACCCAACCAAACCCTCCGCCGATGAGGAGGAGTATATCGGCAACATAAACTCCCTAAAATTCCACCGCCCGTCCTGTTCCGGTCTGCCGGCGGAGAAAAACCGCGTGATTTTTGCCACGCGCGAAGCGGCGGTCAGCGCGGGATACGAACCGTGCGGGAACTGCAAGCCGTGACCGCCGCCGTGCCGCGCGATAGTAACTATGCTGATCTTGGGCATGCGTTTTGATTTTTTTTGCATTTCATGGGAACAAATTGGAATGGATCGCGTCTAAAGGGGCGAATAGGAGGGAATCAAAAATGAAAATTGCAAAACGCGTTATGCTGTCGTCCATCGCGCTGCTGGTCGTCGCGGCGACCGTAGTTGCTGCCGTCAACTGGAATACAGGCGCCGCCGCGGGGGGAATTTCGCCCGTAGTGGGCGCGGTCCAGCCGACGCCGGCTCAAAAAGCCGACAGTATCGTAAGCGACGGAAGGACATATTCGTTCAGGCAAATCGACGCCGTGACATTGGAGAAAAAAGCGCCTAAAGAGACGCTGCCTACCGTGGGGAACAGGGAAACGCTTCTCAAGCTGCTCAAAGAGCGCGGTGTGTTTTACGACGGGAGAACCGCCACGAACGGGGCCGATGATTCATTCGTTGAGTTTGCGGCGGACACTGCCATGCCCGCTCCGATGGGAAACGCGGCGGACAGCGGCGAAAGCGGTCATTCTCAAACCAACGAGCAGGTGGCCGGTGTCAGCGAGGGCGACGTCGTAAAGACAGACGGGAAGTACCTCTACGCGTTATCGGGCGACACGCTGCGCATTATCAAGGCTGACGGCGCGGAAATGAGAACGGTTTCTACGATACCGCTTGAAAACGTGTGGGGCGCCGAGTTTTATCTGATAGGAGACAAGCTGGCTGTCGTGGGGCATTGGTATGAGCCGTGGAACACCCCGTGGATCGGCTTGGAGGACAGTCCTTACCCGATGACGAATGTTATCGGCTGGGGAAGAGACTGCACCGTACTGATCGTCTATGATATTTCAGACCGCGCCCAGCCGGAAGAGGCGCGCCGCGTGGAGATGGACGGTTACAGCGTCTCGACCCGCGTCATCGGCGACACGGTTTACCTTGTCACCAATAAACATGTTTGGACGCCGTTTGACCAGGCCGACAGCGAAATCATTATGCCCTGCGTCCGTGATACGGCGGAAGAGGAAGAGCTAGTGCCGCTCGACTTTGACCGTATCTATTACATCCCCGACACGACCGACGGCAGTTACCTGCTGGTGGGCGCGGTCAATATAAACGGAGACGAGCCGTTTGAGCCGCGCGCCTATCTGGGCGCGGGCAGCCAGATTTATATGAGCCCGGGCGCGCTCTATGTCACCAAGTGGCGCTATGACGGCAACGGGGAAAAGACCGATATTCTGCGGTTCGCCATAGAGGGGACGGAAATCTACTACACCGGCATGGGCACGGTGGACGGTTCGCCGCTGAATCAGTACAGCATGGACGAGTACAAAGGATTTTTCCGGATAGCGACGACCAAATGGGGGGCCGGCACGTTTGTGACCGTCCTTGACAATGGGATGTACGTCGTCGGCCAAAGCGTCCCGCTTGAACCGGATGAGCGGATGCAGTCGATGCGGTTTATGGGCGACATGGGCTATATCGTCACCTTCCAAAACACGGACCCGCTCTTCACCATTGACCTGTCCGACCCCTTTAATCCCAAAGTGCTGGGCGAATTGAAGATACCGGGCTTTTCGCAGTATCTGCACCCGGCCGGCGACGGCCTGCTGCTCGGAATCGGGCGGGACACGCGGGAGCTCTATACAAAGGACGAATACGGCAATGAATCGGTCGTCGGTTTCCGCGATGTGGGGATAAAAGTATCTCTCTTTGACGTGAGCGACCCGTATAACCCCAAAGAGCTGGATAAACTGTCGCTTGGCGAGGGCTGGCCGGAAGTGGCGCAAAATCCCCGCGCGCTGATGTGCGACCCGTCGCGCGGCCTGTACGGCTTTACGATGGAGCGCTGGAATACGAAAAACAACAATTTCTCGGCGCTGCTCCTGCGTGTGGAAGGCGGACGCCTGTCCATTGCCGCTGATTTGGATGCCGGGGAGAAGTTTTCCACATACGGCAGCCGGCTCTGCTTCATCGGCGATACGCTGTATCTTATCCATGAGCGGGGCGTCAGAGCGTATGATTACTATACCTTTGCAAATACCGGAGCACTGTCTTTTTAAGACGCGGCGTGTCCAGTTCACGTTCCAGATAAATTTCGTCGGAGAGGATCGCCTGATAGATCAGCATGTCCAGCCCGTTGACCGTTGAAAAACCCAGCACGGCGGCTTCACGCAATAGTACCGTTTGCGGCGGGTTATAGATGAGGTCGTAAACGACGGCGTATTTGGGAAGGCCTCGCAGGAATGCGAGGTCTTTCCAGTTGTCCGGGCAGTCTTTCATGCCAAGCGGCGTGGCGTTGACAAATAAATCTGGGGACACGCTGGCAAGGAGGGCGGGCAATTCGCCCAGCGGCTGAGAAGGAGTGCCCCGGACGGATACGGAATGTACGGTTGCCCCGGCTTCCTCCAGCGCCGCCGAGAGTGTCGCCGTCACGCCGCCACGGCCCGCGATCACGGCGGTTTTTCCCGCGACGGAAAAACCGCGCTCCCGCAGAGAGAGCAAAAACCCGTTCTCATCGGTGCTGTAACCGGTCAGAGCGCCGTTCCGCACGGTGACGGTGTTGACCGATTTTGCGTGTACGGCGCCGCAGAACGGGATTATATCGGCTTTATGCGGCATGGTGACGTTGAATCCGTCAATGCCTTCCTCGCGCATAACCGGCAGCCATTCGCCCAGCTTTCCTTTTTCCACCCTGTGCGAGGAATAGACCAGCGGCCATCCCAGCTCGTCAAATACCGCCTTGTGGATGGCGGGGGAGAGGCTATGAGCGATGGGATCGCCGATGACAGCCAGTTTCATCGCCGGCAACCCACGGCATTCGCCCGGTTCAGCTTTCATATCCGTTGGGCAGCAGGACCGCTCTCAGATAGTCCATCGCCAGCAGATAACCGTTCAGTCCCAACCCCACGATCTGCCCTGTACAGCCGGCCGCCGTGACCGAATGATTACGGAATTCCTCGCGCTTGTGGATGTTGCTGATGTGGACCTCCACAGCGGGCAGTCCCGCCGCCAGCAGCGCGTCAAGAATCGCCACGCTGGTGTGGGTGAAAGCCGCGGGATTGATGACAACGCCGTCATAGGTTCCGGGGGCGTTTTGAATCAGCGTCACCAGTTCCCCTTCATGATTGCTCTGCGCGAGCGTGACTTCCACGCCTATGCTGTCCGCGTGGGCGCGTATCATCGATTCCAAGTCACGATATGACGCGGAGCCGTATACCGACGGCTCGCGCCTGCCCAGCATGTTGAGATTGGGACCGTTGAGTATAAGCAGCTTCAGCGGACGCGGCCCGCCGTGTCCGTGCGGTTTGGATTGAGGGCTTGGTTGCATATTATACCCGCCTTCCCGGTTTATTTTTGACGGCTTCCAGTATCGCCGCCGCACAGTCCTCCGGTGTGCTTTCGTTGACGATTATGGCATTGGCGTATTGCCTGTAAAGCGGCAGCCGTTCTCTGTAAAGTTTTTTCCATTGACATGGTTGACGCAACAGCGGACGGTCGGCGTTGTCTGTATTGATCAGTTCCGGCGGGCGGTCCAGGAAGACGATAAACCCGTTTTGCTTGAGGGCGGTCATATTCCCCGGGGCTTTGACCGCGCCGCCGCCTGTGGCAATCGTCACGCCGTCCATCTCGCTCAGCCGTTGAATAACGGCCCTTTCAGCGAGACGGAAAGCCGCCTCGCCGCCGGTATCAAAAATTTCCGCAACCGTGCGGCCTTCCGCGCGCTCGACTTCCGCGTCGGCGTCGTAGAACGGGCGGCGCAATAAAGGACCGACCGTGCTTTTCCCGCAACCCGGCATCCCAATCAGGACAATATTCACAGCGCAAACCCGCCAATAACCCACAAATCCAGTAGTCCGACCGCCGCCGCCGCCTCTATGACGGGTAGGGCGCGCGGGATTATGCAGGGATCGTGGCGGCCCTTGACGGTAATCTTTGCGGGCAGACCCGTCTTCAAATCCACAGTATCCTGCTCAAGCGCGATCGATGGCGTCGGCTTTACCGCGACAGTAAAGTGCAGGGCGTTACCGGTGGATAACCCGCCCAGAATACCGAACGGCGTCCTGTTGGCGACGGAGCCGCGCATTCCGGCCAGCGTAAACCCGTCGTCAAACTCAACGGCTTTGACGGCGGGAATGGAAAAAAGCAGCGCCGACAGGCGGCTTTCAACCGAACCGAAAAACGGTTCCCCAAGTCCCGCAGGCAACCCGTTTGCCACGCACGCGACAACACCGCCCACGGAGTCGCCGTCCTGTTTCGCGTTGAGGATCGTCTCCTCTTTGGGCGGCTTTCCCCCGATCAGCAAGGGCCGCGCCGAAATCGTCACACCGTGTCCCGCAAGCAGCTGCTTTGCCAGCGCGCCCGCGAAAACCAGCGGCGCGGTCAGACGGCCGGAAAAATGCCCGCCGCCCCGATAATCCGCAAAGCCTTTATACTTTACATATGCCGTCAAGTCCGCGTGGCCGGGACGGGGGAGGCCGGGGGCATAATCCTCGGAGCGCGTGTCGGCGTTCCGTATGATACCGCATAACGGCGCGCCGGTGGTTTTGCCTTCAAACAGACCGGATAGTATCTCCACCGCGTCGGTTTCGGCGCGGGGAGTGGACAGTTTGGACTGTCCGGGGGCGCGGCGGGCCATTTCATTATTTACCGCGTCCAAGTCGGGGGAAAAACCCGGCGGCAGACCGTCAATCACAACACCGATCGCGGAGCCGTGGGATTCGCCAAAGATAGAGAGTTTGAATTTTTCGCCGAAAGTGTTCACCTGAGGTTCCCTCCCAGAGCGGAGAAATCTTTCCAAAACAAAGGATATGACTTCTCCACGCATTCCGCGCCCCGTATCGTGACGGGCGCGCGGCAGCGGGTGGCGGCGATCGCCAGCGACATCGGAACGCGATGGTCACTGTGGGAGCCGGCGTTTCCGCCGCGTAAAAGAGGGCGCCGTCCGTGAAGACCCTCTCCGCCCGCTTCGTCAATGTTCTCCTCAACAGGGGAGGCAAGGCCCTGTATGATAAGGCCGTCAGGCAATTCCGTGACAGACGCGCCCAACGCGTTCAATTCTCCGGCCATTACGGCGAGGCGGTCACATTCCTTAAGGCGCAGCCGCTCCGCATGGACGATACGGCTTTCTCCCTCGCGGAAACAGCATAGGACGGCGAGAGCGGGCACAAGGTCGGGGCACTCGCGCACGTCGATTACGCGTATATCACCGTCTATGATTGCCCGCATCGCGCAGTCGCCCTGAATACTGTGAGGGTTTAATCCTTTATATGTTATAGCGGAACCCAAAGCGTTGGCGACCCGCCAGAACGCCGCCGCCGACTCGTCGCCTTCAACGGTATAATCACAGGGACGGTATGCCTGTCCGCCGGGGATGCACCAGCCGTCCGGGACCGGCTCTATTTGTATGCCAAACGCGCTCAGAACCTGCAATGTCAGAGCGGCATAGGACGCGGACTCCAGCGGCGAGGTCAGGACTATTGTGCTTTCTCCGTTCAGCAGCGGCAGCGCAAACAGAAGCCCGGTGACAAACTGTGAGCTGACATTGCCCGGCAGGGAGTAACAGCCGGGTTGCAGCGCGCCGCGCAGGGTAAAACCGTTTTCCGAACGCTCAACGGATACACCCTTTTGCGTAAAAAGCTCAAAATACGGCCCCATCGGCCGTTCCGGCAGGCGGCCGTTCCCGGTAAAGGTGCCGCCGCCGTTCAAGACCAATGCCAGCGGAACTAAAAACCGCATCGTAGAGCCGGAATCGCGGCAGTCACAGATCCCGCCGTTCCTCAGCGCGTCCAGACAGTCACGTGTGGCGTCTATATCGCTGTTTTCGGCGAGGTTTTTAACGGTACCACGGCCTGCGAGGAAGGAAGCGATCAGGGCGCGGTGAGACAGGCTTTTGGACGGGGGAACCGTCACAGTCCCGCGCAGGAGGCCCGGATGGACGGTGACATTCATATCAGCGCCCCCAATTCGGACACCGCGACGGGGACTATCACGGCCTCGCCGATCTTTTTCAGCAGGATCAGCCGCAGAATGTCGCCGTCCCGTTTTTTATCAGTCAGCATGAAGCGGAAATCCACCTCCAAATCGGGTTTGACCGGGAGGTTATACATTGTCAGAACGCGCCGGAGCCGCTCCGCCGTACCGGGGACGGTAATGTCCAGCCGTTCACCCAGTTCCGCCGCCATGACCATTCCCATAGCCACCGCCTCACCGTGGGTATAGCGGGAAAACCCTCCCGCCGCCTCAATCGCGTGGCCGAACGTATGGCCGAAATTCAGTATCATACGCCCGCCGGTGTCGAATTCGTCCCCCTCGACGACGCGGCTCTTGATGCCGCAGTTGCGGTATATGACATCTTCCCGGTCAAACGCCCCGTTCTCCAGCAGCGCAAACATCTCCTCGTCGGCAATCGCGCCGTGCTTGACCACTTCGCCCATGCCGTCCGCGAAGACGCGGGGGGAAAGCGTGTCAAGGGTGTCCGTATCGGCAATAACCAGTTTCGGCTGATGGAACGCCCCAATCAGGTTTTTCCCGCGCGGATGGTTTACGGCGACTTTGCCGCCGACAGAACTGTCCACCTGCGCCAGCAGCGTCGTCGGGACCTGTACGAACGGGATACCCCGCAGCAGGGTTGCGGCGGCATAGCCCGCCAGGTCGCCCACCACGCCGCCGCCCAGCGCGGCGATCAGGTGCCCCCGCGTGATTTCCTCTTTCAAAAGCGCACCGTAGACGGTTTCCAGGCACGCAAGGGATTTGCTCTCCTCGCCCGGAGGAATGACGACGGGCACAGTTCTCATGCCGCGCCCTTCCAGCGAACGCGTAAACGTCTCCAGATACAGCGGCGCGACATGTTCATCGGTGACGGCAAACACTGTACCGCCGGAGTAACCTTCGCGGAGCAGCCCGCCGCTTTCACGGAGCAGTCCGCCCCCGATCACGATCTCGTACTCCCTGCCGGGGAGATTCACCCGCAGCCGCCTCATAGGTTCTGTTTGTTGTGCCCGGCTTGCGCCAGCAGCGTTGTCAGGAAGGGTTCGTCCCCTGTTTCAAGCGCCCGTTGGAACGTTTTCAGACTGTCTTGCAGCCGGCGCGTTTCCCGCAGGACGTTTTCGCGGTTTTCCAGCAGCAGCGATGACCACAGTCCCGCGTCTATATCCGCCACCCGCGTCCCGTCGCGGTACGCGCCGCCCATATACGCGCGCGTCAGCCCCTCCGGCATGTCCAGACAGAGCGCCGCCGCCGCGATGTGGG
>JAIRUE010000034.1 GCA_031254575.1 Oscillospiraceae bacterium
GGGCAGGAAAGGAGGGCGATGCCCGAACCAATCTTTCGGCTAACAACCGGAAGCTGTCGTGCCGTTGCAGTAAGAGACGCTACCGTCCGGGCAAATCGGGAGACGGACAGAAAGTATCCAGACACTAAACAAAGGGGGAGGTCTGCCTATTCGCAGACCGTTAATTACCCCAAGCATAACCAAAACGAAAACCAAAATAAATTATGAAGGAGGAGCCGATTATGCACAATAAAAATCAAACGGTAAATATCCAACGAGTTGCAGATACGAGCCGATTCAATAAGCGAATCGGCTCTATCATTTATGAAATTGAAATAAACTTCAAAAAAGACGCAAAGGAGACGATGGACAAAAAAATAATGCGTCTTATCAAAAATGATATGGAGGCGGTTTCGTGAAAGCGGATAAAATCAACATTCCCCTTGAAAATCCCGCCGAAATATGCTGTTAATTTTCACGAAAAAGAGAGGAAGAGGGGGAAAAGTATGCCGAGATAAATGATGGAAAGTAAAATAAAGCGCAAAAAAGCACTCCTAAAAAGCGCGCGCGAAAGGGAGTGTTATTTTGCGCGCAAATACCGGGTGAAGAGGGCCCGGGTTTTGCGCGCTTTTTGTTTCCCCTTACTTTGCTCCCATTTCCTTTTTGCCCCTTTTTTACCTCATTTTTTTGCTCGTTTTCTCTCCATTCACCGTGTAGGTTAACAATATATTACAAAAAAACAATAAGATTGTGCTAGAAATAAAAAATAGAATATTTATAATATAAAGTGGTTGATGTTATGGATTTCTTAGTCGTGCTTGTAAATTGATCGGGCGTGATATGTGTTGCAGGGGGGCTCTTCAAAATGGGTTATGCCACAGCACTCGCAATGGCAAAGGAAAAGTTAAAAACTTTCGATATCGAAAAGGCCTGCGAAGCCATGGGCGCTGTGATGCAAAACGGAGAGATATTGATTCCCTGGTTTGGTGAAAACCGGCCGGTGAACAGCGGTTCGGAAACAGAACAGGTACTTTGGCTGCACTATTTGATATCCGGCGTCCATACACCCTTGACAGGAAAATGGATCGCGTTTCGGGAATTACCTTCCGCGATGTTTTACGAACCCAAATTTATGCAGCGCGCGGAGGGCCCCCTCATAAAGCGATTTGGTGAAAATCCGGCGCAGATGGAACAGATCGGTCTGGGCCTGGGCGGAAAAACGGCGCAATACGGCGACGCGGCGGTCATACTGAACTTACTGCCCCGTGTCCCTGTTCTGTACATCATATGGGGCAAAGACAGCGAACTTTCCCCTGAATGCCGTGTTTTATTTGACAGCAGCGCCTCCCGCTTTCTGCCAACGGAAGATTTGGCGGTGCTGGCTTCGCTGGGGGCATATAAATTGATTCAAATAGCGGTAAAATAAATTGATTGATAAGGGGAGCAAGCGTATGGCAAGAGGCAAAATCGCGGACGCGGTCAAATCCGGCAAAGTGCTTATCTCGGACGGAGCGTGGGGAACCTTTCTGTATAAGAAAGGGATGAAGCCCGGAGAATGTCCCGAGAGATGGTGCTTGGAGCGCTTTGACGACGTAAAAGACATCGCGGCCAGTTACATCGCGGCGGGCGCCAACATGGTGGAGTCCAACAGTTTTGGCGGAACTTCCTTTAAGCTGAAAGGGTTCGGGCTGGCAGACAAGGCGGATGAAATCAATCAGGCGGCGGCAAGAGCGTCACGCGAGGCCGCGGGTGACGGCAACTGGGTCATCGCATCGATCGGTCCCACGGGGAAAATGCTGGTGACCGAAGAAGTGACCGAGGAAGAGCTGTACGAAGCCTTTAAGGATCAGGCCGTGGCGCTGGAGAAAGGCGGCGCGGACGCGGTCTGTATCGAAACCATGAGCGATATCGGTGAAGCCGTTGAAGCGATCAAAGCCGTAAAAGAAAATACCCGCCTTGAAATCATCTGTACGTTCACATTTGAGAAAACCGCCCGGGGCGGCTATCGCACCATGATGGGCGTCACGCCCGTACAGGCCGCCGAAGCCGCCTTGGAAGCGGGCGCTGACATCATCGGCGCCAACTGCGGAAACGGCATTGAGCGCATGGTGGAGATCGTAGGGGAGATACGCGCCGCCGCCGGTGACACGCCGATCCTGGTCCACGCCAACGCCGGGCTGCCCGTCAATGTGGACGGTAAAGACGTGTTTCCCGAAACGCCCGAGGATATGGCCAAAGCGGTTCCCGCGCTCGTCGCGGCAGGCGCCAACATCATCGGCGGGTGCTGCGGCACCACACCCGAGCATATCAACGCGATGAAACAGGCCATCGCGCAATAATGTATACTAAAACAAACACTTTACGGAGGAGTCATTTATGGAACCGAAATTTCTTTCGACCGCGATTGGAAGCATGCCGTTCAAAAACCCTGATTACGCCGTCGGTATTTCGCTGAAAAATCTTGACGCGCCCATCTGGCCGCAGTTACCTAAGCTCAGCCTTTTGGAACAGATGGAAATCCAATACAGCGAAAACCTGCCCTGCGCGGTGGTAGACAACGAGAAAAGCAGAATGTTCATCAATACCTCGGAAGACTATTCGGAGGCCTTCGCCGAATTTTACGAACAGTACATGACGGTGGAGGAAACCGGCGGGGACCTTGACTTCATGGCCATTTCCGACACCTATTCAAAGGGAATCCACGCGCTGCTCAAAACCTTAACGGCCGAGGGCAAAAAGCGCCCCTTCCTCAAGGTTCAAACCACCGGGCCGTGCAGTTTCGCCCTGACCATTGTAGATGAAAATAAACGCGCGATCTATTACAACGAGGAATTCCGCGATGTAATCGTGAAGGCGCTGGCTCTGAAATGCCGTTGGCAGCTGCAAGCCTTTAAGCCGTACGCGGACAGCTTGATTTGCTTTATCGACGAACCCATACTCTCCGCTTTCGGCAGCTCGACCTATGTTTCAGTCAAACGGGAAGACGTGGTCGCCATACTCGGTGAGGTCATCGAAGCGGTTCACGCCGAAAACGCCTTAGCGGGCATTCACTGCTGCGGGAACACCGAATGGAGCGTTCTGATCGATGCCGGCGTTGACATCGTGAACTTCGACGCGTTTGAATACGGGGAAACGATAGCCATGTACGCAGACTCCGTAAAAGCCCTTCTGGAACGCGGCGGGATGCTGGCCTGGGGCGTTGTACCCACATCCGCCGCCATTCGGGAGCAAACAGCCGAGACATTGGAAGCCCGATTGGAAACAGTTATGGACAATTTGGCTTCCAAAGGGGTTTCCAAAGACCTGATTGTCAGGCAGGCGATCATCACGCCATCATGCGGTACCGGGTCACTGGACGAGGGGGACGCGGAAAAAGTGTTTTCCTTGTTAAGCGCTCTTTCAAAGAGAATGAAAGAAAAATACGGGTTTTAAGGATCGACGGGGGGAGAGCAAATGAAAATCGCGGTTTCAGGGAAAGGCGGCGTAGGCAAATCCACCATAGCGGCTGCCATTTGCCTGCATCTGGCAGCCCAAGGTCAGGAGGTGCTGGCACTGGACGCCGATCCTGACGCCAACTTGGCCTCCGCGTTGGGAATGCCGCAGCACACACAGGATAAAATCATCCCCATCTCACGTCAGATCGATTTGATTGAAGAACGCACGGGAGCCAAAGTGGATGAGTACGGCAAGGTGTTCAAGCTGAACCCTGAAGTATCTGACGTCGCCGGGAAATTCGGCGTGCCTGTAAGCGACCATATTTCCTTGTTGGTTTTAGGCGCGATTCAAAACGGCGGCGGCGGCTGCGCCTGTCCCGAAAGTACCTTTATCCGTTCGCTGGTCACAGATTTGGTGCTTTATAAAAATCAAAGCCTTGTCATGGATATGGAGGCCGGCGTGGAGCATTTGGGACGCGCTACCGCCGGCGGTGTTGATATCATGATCGTAGTGCTTGAGCCGGGCAAACGCGCTGTGGACTGCGCCACTCTCGTTATTCGCATGGCCAGGGATATCGGCATTCAGCGGTTGCTGTTCGTAGGGAACAAGATCAGCGGTTCCGAGGATGAGCAATATTTAAGGCGGGCTTTGCCGGACGCCGGGTTTGTGGCGTTTATCCCTTACTCGCAGCGGCTTCGCGCCGCTGACCGGGATGGCGTTTGCGCGGCCGGCTGTATTGACGGGGAACTGCGCGAACCTTTTGAACGGATCTATCGCGCATTGGATCAGATGCAAGGAGGATCAAACGCATGAGCTATCTCATCGCGGTAACCGGCAAAGGCGGAGTCGGCAAAACAACCCTCTCGGCTCTGCTGGTGCGCCGCCTGACGGAACTGGGGAAGAGCCCTGTTCTGGCCATTGACGCCGACCCAAACAGTTGCCTGGACGCGGCTTTGGGCGTCACCGTAACCGGTACGGTGGGCAAGGCCCGCGAGGAAGTGCGGGCCGAGGCGGCGGACGCCGCTTCCCAGGGGATATCCAAGCAGGAAATGCTTGAGATGAAAATCGCCGAGAGCTTAGTTGAGGCAAAGGGCTTTGACTTGATAGCTATGGGCCGCCCCGAGGGAAGCGGGTGTTATTGCTACGCCAACAATGTACTGAAATCGG
>JAIRUE010000063.1 GCA_031254575.1 Oscillospiraceae bacterium
GTATATCCGCCGTAATCCTGTCCGTTTCCTCCAGATAGACCTCGCAGGAACCCACCGTTCCGAGCTGCAGCATCTTCTTGGAAAAAAAACGCATGCCGCCGCCGCTGATGTCCAGCGTGAAACCGCCGATCGCCTCGTCCTTTCCGGCCGTGCCCGACAGCCTCCGGTCCACCAGCAGGTGAACGGCTTCCGTGTCGCTGAGCCTCTCGGCGCCGGGCATACCGGTCAGCGGTACGACCGACATGGGCAGTATGGCGTCAAACCGCACGAAATCGCGGCGCTGGTTGCGCTCGATTTTGGAGCGGATCTCCACTTCGACATATGTCAGGCCGCGCTCCCTGAGTATATTTTCGGCGGTGACGGTACAGGTGAGCATACCGGAATCGCGGAAAACATAAATACGGAATTTGTCGTCTTTTTTAACGGGGAGGCGGTCCGTACCGCTCAGGGGGGCGCTGATAACCAGCCGGCCCTCGGGCGTAATGGCCTCGATAGTGGATACGGCGCGTCTGTCGTCGCGCAGAATCTCCAGCTTCTCTCCCAGTTTCAGTTCATACTCAGGCATATCGCACCCTCACACCGTCGTCCCGGAGCCCGGAAGACGCTTCAGTTTCATGCCGCGCTCTACTGCGGCCCCGCCTCGTTCCTGCGAAAGACTTTACCGAAAAATACCCGCAGGCCGCTCTCCGCCGATTCCGGTTTGCGGTCAAGGAGGTTCCAGGCGATGGTTTCAATGTTGCGCGTGGCGGCGCTACGCGGGTAACTCAGCACAAAGGGCTGCTGGATCCGTACCCCGCGCGATACGGAGGGGTCGTTGAGGACATACCCCAGCGGGTCTATCTCGGCCATCTGATAAAGCCTGACCACCGAAAGAAATTTTTGCAGCGTCATCTCGGCCTCCGAGACCGATTCGGCGCGGTTTACCACCAGGCGCAGTTCACATTCGGGCGAGTATTTGATGATGGACTTTACCAGCGCGTAAGCGTCCATGATGGCGGTCGGTTCGGGCGTCGTGACGATAATCGTCTCCGCGCTGGCGCGGATCATGCGCAGGATAAGCGGATTGACGCCCGCGCCGGTGTCAAAGATGACGACGTCGGCGGTATCCTCTAATAATAACAGATTATCTATGATGGCCGCAAGCTGAATTTCTGACATATTGAGCAATTCGTTCATTCCGCTGCCGCCTGACACGAACAACAGGCCGCCGGGACCCTCGGTGAGGACGTCCTGTATCTTCTTCTGCCCGCGCAGCACATGGGACAGATCGTACGGCGGCGAGGTGCCCAGCATGACGTCGACGTTAGAAAGGCCGAAATCCGCGTCCACCAGCAGCACGCGCAGTCCTTTTTTGGAGAGGGAAATACCCAGATTGACGCTAATGCTGGTCTTGCCGACGCCGCCCTTGCCGCTGGTGACGCACAGGACGCGCGCACCCTGTCCCGGTTCGCGTGTTCTCTGCTTTTTCAGATTGTCCACAATCTGCCGCAGGGCGCTGGCCTGGTCACGCATAGGGTTCCCTCCCTTCCCATCTTCTCCGCGCGCTCCGCTCGCGTACGGCGGGCGCTTGTCTTTTGCCCTCCCGGGGCCCTATATCCGCAGGTTCCAAAACGGCGGCGGCGCGCGCCGGAGCGGTTTCTCCCCCTACGGGTCTCTGGTCATCAGTCTCGCCACGATCTTCCTCACGTCGGCGACCTCGATGTCGTCCGGGACGTTCTGCCCAATGGCGGTGTAGGAGATGGGTTTGTCCGAGAGGAAGCGCGCGTTGAGCAGAGTGCCCCATGTCGGCGTCTCGTCGAGCTTTGTGATGATGAGCTTGAAATCGCTCAGAAATGAATACGCGTTGAGGATGTTGAGGAGTCCCGTGAAGCTGGTGGTGGCCGACAGCACCAGATGAACCTCGTCGCAGTCGGAATGACGGATAAGATCTTTGACTTCCTCTTCGTGGCTCCGGTCGGAAGGGCTCTTGCCGGCGGTGTCCACGAAGACGATGTCCTTGTCCTCATGTTCCCGCAGCGCGTCGGCGATCTCCTCGGGCGCGTAGACGATCGTGAGCGGTATCTCGAGAATCTGCGCGTATGTCTTGAGCTGCTCGACGGCCGCGATGCGGTAGGTGTCGGTGGTGATGACGCCCACCTTGGCGTGATGGTTGATCGAATAAATAGCGGCGAGTTTGGCTAGGGTCGTCGTCTTGCCCACGCCGGTCGGCCCGATCAGAAGGACTACGGTGCGCTTGAAACGCTTCAGCTTGATCGGTTCGGCCTGCCCGATATACTGGCGCAGCAGCTGTTCCATGACCTCGTTGGGATCGGCCTGCTGCTTTTTAACGATGTCGCTGACCTCACGCGCCAGTTTATGAGCGAACTCCTCGTGTGTTTCATTTTCCAGCAGGCTCAGCAGCAGCGCGTCAATGTCGGGGCTATAGGCGCGCGCGTCATGGGAATGGCGGATGGTCCCGGCGAGCGAGCTGAGCGAGGAGGAGAGCTCGTCGATCTTGTTTTCCAGCGCCGAAAGCTGGGAATCCCTTGCCTCGGGCTGCCTGTTGATAACGCGCTCACGCGGCGCCTCCGGGACGTCCAGCGGGCGAAAGCCGTCGTCCGTCTTTGCCGGCTGCGCGGCAAACGGCTGGGAAGCCTTGGCATACGCCTGTGACGCCGTTATCGGAGCCGTCAGCGGCGGTCCTCCCGGTTTGCCGCCGGCGGGCGGCGTGTACGCGCTGGAGGAGAGCCTGTCAAGCGCCTCCAGCGCCCGGTCGGCCGTGACCGAAAGCTCCGTATTGCGGGCGGGCGTCTCAGCGGAACGGGACGGGGCGCCGTACGCGCCGGACTGTACGCCGCGGAGTTTGGGAAGGGGATTTTTATCGGTGGAAACGGGCTCCGCCGGGGTCTCATAGGCGGCGACCACTTCCATCATCGGTTTAGCGAACAGGCCCGGCAATCCCTTCTTGCGGATGGAGCGCTGCGAGAGAATGAGGGCGTCCCGGCCCAATTCGCGTTTTATCTGTTCCATCGCCTCGGGCACGGTAGGAGCCACATAGCGTTTTATATTCACAGCGACACCATCCCATCCGCCTGAATGTCAATATTTTGCATCAGCTCGTTATAGGACAGCACCGCAAGGTCCGGGGCCAGACCCTCGACCATGCGCTTGAAGTGGAACCGTACGACCGGGGAACACAGCACAACCGGGGCGATCCCGAGGTTCTGCACGCGCTCCACCGCGCTCCGCACCGACCCGAACACCTGCTGTATCTCGTCGGCGTCAAGGGCGACATAGGAGCCGTGCTCGGTCTGCCGGATACTCTCAAGGATCTTGTTCTCGAGTTCCGGGGCGATGGTGATGACATGCACCTTGCCCTCCGGCGCGAACTTGGCCGTGATCGTGCGTTTGAGAGCCTGGCGCACGTATTCCGTCAGCATGTCGCTGTCGCGGGTGATACTGCCGTAATCGCCCATCGTCTCGACGATGGTGCTCATGTCGCGGATCGAAACGCCCTCGCGCAGGAGGTTTGAGAGGATTTTCTGAAGCTCGCCCAGCGTGAACATCTTGGGAATAACGTCCTCCACCAGCGAGGGCTGGGCCTGCTTGAGGTTATCGATCAGCACCTGTACCTGCTGGCGGCCCAGCAGTTCGTGCGCGTGGGTGCGCACGACCTCGGTCAGGTGGGTCGCGATGACGCTGGGCGGATCGACGATCGTGTAGCCGTAAAGCTCGGCTTTTTCCCGCTCCCGCGCGGAAATCCATTTGGCGGGCAGCCCGAACGCCGGCTCTATGGTGTCGATGCCGATGATCTCCTCGTCCACCGTACCCGGATTCATCGCCAGATAGTGATCCAGCACGATCTCCCCGTGCGCCACCTCGTTGCCCTTGATTTTAATTGAATACTCGTTGTTGGCGAAACGGATGTCGTCGCGCATACGGATGACCGGGACAATCAGCCCCATCTCGGTCGCGCACTGGCGGCGTATCATCACCACGCGGTCCAGCAGATCGCCGCCCTGCGAGGGCTCCGCCAGCGGGATGATGCCGTAGCCGAACAGCAGCTCTATCGGGTCCACCTGCAGCAGGGAGACGACGTTTTCCATCTTGCGCGTCTCCTGCGCCTCCGCCTCGACCGTCTCGGACGGCTCGGTAACGGGAACTTTCATCCGGGAGCGCGTCATCAGCACGCCGAACGTCATTAGACCGATCCCGATAACCCACATGACGAGCTTCGGCATACCGGGGATGATGCTCAGGAGAAGAACAAGCAGCCCGCTCACAAAGAAATTGTAGGGAGTTGCCGTAAACTGCCGCGCCACGTCGGTCCCAAGCGATTCGTCCGTGGCGGCCTTGGTGACAATAATGGCGGTGGCCGTGGAGATGAGGATGGCGGGGATCTGCGCCGCCAACCCGTCCCCGATGGACGCGATGATATACGTTTCGACGGGAACCAGGCCGCCGCGCGTGGCGTTGATAATCAGGCCGCCGATGATGTTGATCGCAACCATGATAAGGCCGACAATGTTGTCGCCCTTGACAAATTTCGAGGCGCCGTCCATGCTGCCGTAGAAGTCAGCCTCGCGCGCCACGTTGGTGCGGCGTTTGCGGGCCTCGTTCTCGTCAATGACGCCGGAATTGAGGTCGGCGTCGATGGCCATCTGCTTGCCGGGCATGGCGTCGAGGGTGAAGCGCGCCGCCACTTCGCTGACGCGTTCCGCGCCTTTGGTGATGACCAGAAACTGGACGATAATCAGGATGAGAAAAACAATCGAACCGACGACAATGTCGCCCTTGCCCACAAATTCCCCGAATGTCCGCACAAGATGGCCGGCGTCGCCGGCGTTGCCGAGAATCAGTTTGGTGGTGTTGATGTTGATGGCGGTACGGAAGAGGGTGAGAACGACCAGAATGGTGGGAAACGTGGAAAAGCCCAGCGCGTCTTTGGCCGTCCACGCGGTCAGAATGACGGTGACGGCGGCCACGATGTTGAGGGTAATAAAGATGTCGACAAGTCCCGTTGAGATGTTGACGATGAACATGAGCACGATCAGCACAACAATGACAGACCCGACGATATTGCCGGACATACTTTTGAGTTTCACACGTTCACCGCCTCTCCGCTATATTTTTTACTACGCTCCAACACGTCATACGCCGGGCATTATACGTCCCGCGGACAATTTGAGAGTTCTCCCGGCTGCGCCATCCGTCAGGCTTGCGGGGCATTCCCCGCCCTGCGGGGCGGCGGGGCCGACCGCCTGACCGGGCGTACGCCGCCTGCCGGATGCCCCGGTCCCTGCCGGGGATGCCGTTTCTTGTAAACATACGACAGGATCTCCGCGACTGCAGCGAACATGTCGGGGGGGATGCGCTGCCCGATCTCACAGGAGACATAAAGCGCCTGCGCCACCGGCTTGTTCTCCACGATCTCCACGCGGTTCTGCTCGGCGATCTCGCGTATCTTGAACGCGATGTGGTCCTTGCCCTTGGCCAGCACGACCGGCGCGTCGGCTTCCTTCTCGTTGTAACGGATGGCTACGGAGTAATGGGTGGGGTTAGTGATAACCACGTCGGCCTGCGGGATGGCGCGCATCATGCGCATCATACTCATCTGGCGCTGCTTTTCCCTGCGCCTGGAGCGGATCAGCGGATCGCCCTCCATCTGCTTGATCTCCTGCTTGATCTCCTCGCGGCTCATCTTGAGGTTCCGTTCATACTCCCACCACTGGTAGAGATAATCGGCCAGCCCGATGGCGATCAAAACGGCGGAGGCTTTGATGGCAATGGCTATCGCCATATCGACAACGACGCCGGCCGCCTGCCCCGCGGGCAGTCCCATCATCATCGGGAAAGCATTGAGGTTTTTCCTGTACTCCTGATACACGATGACGGTCATCAGCGTGATCTTGAGGACGGATTTCAGCATCTCCACGACACTGCGCATGGAAAAAATGCGCTTGAATCCCTGAAGGATGCTTATCTTGGACAGCTTCGGCCTGACGGTCTCCGCGGTGAAGAGGAACCCGACCTGCGCCACATTGACCGCGACCCCCATGGCAATGGCCACAAGCAGGACAGGCAGCAGTATCCATAAAAACTGCCATATCGCCTTGGTGACGTCCGCCACGATGTCGGCCTTGACCGGATCGCCCCGCATTACGCCCGTGCGCGTGATAAAATACTCCAAAAGCCGGCCCATGCCGCGCACCATCCACCCTCCGGCGGCAAAGATGATGACAAACATAACGGTGGTCAGAACGGCCGTATTGACCTCGGCGCTCTTGAGGACCTGCCCTTTCTTCCGCGCGTCCTCCCGTTTCTTGGGCGTGGCTTTTTCGGTCTTTTCACCGCCGCCGCCCTGATCAGGCGTCATGGAACCATCCCCCCCAGCATCCGGTCGATATAGACAAACATTTCCGAGAAAATCTCATGGGAAAAATTTGTGAACACGGGCAGCATCAGCATCAGAACGATCAGCCCTATAAACACCTTGATCGGGATGCCCACCACAAACACATTCATCTGCGGCGCCGTCCGCACAACGACGCCCAGCGCCACCTCCAGCAGCAGGGCCGAGGCCAGCATCGGCATCGCCACCTGGACCGCCAGCCCGAAACACCGGATGAAGACGTCGGCCGCGAGCGCCGCCGCCTCCGGGCGCAGGATCCCCGCCCCCACCGGGATAATCTCAAACGTCCGCGACATCGTGACGATAAGCTGGCTGAACCCACCCGACCAGATGAACGATACGACAAGCACCATGTTGAGCAGGCCGCTGCTTACGGCCACCTGGCCGCCTGCCGAGGCGTCGTAGATCTGCGCCATAGAAAAGCCTATCTGCATGTCGATGATGTGCGCCGCGGTGTACACCACGTTGAAGAACATCAGCGTGACAAACCCGACGACCAGTCCGACCGAGAGCTCGCATATGACGGCGAACGCCAGCGAGTAGAGGTCGCTGTAAGGATAGGCGGCGGGCGGCGGGTTGAAGTTGATGAGGATCGCGCCCACCAGCAGCGAAAACCCGACCTTGGCCATAGCGGGGATATTCTGCCGCGCGAGCAGCGGCGAAAAGACAAAGAGCGCGCTCATGCGCGTCACGATGAGCAGGAGATGTACGATCCACGAGAGAAAAAAGTCAACATTGGAAATCTGCATACCCTTTACCCGCCCGCGATCTTCTCAAAAATCCCCATGGTGAACTCCGAAAGGCGCGTCAGCATCCACGGGCCGAAGATGATAAGCGTGAGGAATACGGAGAGTATCTTCACAACAAACACAATGGTCTGTTCGTTGATCTGCGTGGTAGCCTGCAGAACGGATATGACAAGGCCCATCACAAGGCCGATCAGCAGCATCGGCCCCGCCACGGTGAGGATGGTCAGCACCGCGCCGGTGACGACATTGGAAATCTCGGCCTGTTCCACGGCGCTCTCCTCCTTCCTGTGTCGCGCTTCCCGCGAGGCGGTGAAGCGGCTCTATCCGGACCCGGTGAACGACTGGATAATACTTTTTACCACCCAGTCCCACCCGTTGACCAGAACAAACAGCATCAGCTTGAACGGCAGGGAAATCATCGCCGGCGGCAACATCATCATGCCCATCGACATCAGCGCCGACGCGACGATCATGTCGATGACGATAAACGGGATGAATATCAGAAACCCCATCCGAAGCGCCGTTTTGATCTCGCTCAGGATAAAGGAGGGGATCAGCACATAGGTGGGAACCTCTTCGATCGTCTGCGGCCTGCCAAGCCGCGCGAGGTTCATAAAGGTGGCCAGGTCCTCCTCGTGCTCATGCAGCTGTATCTGCCCCATCATGAACTCCCGCAGAGGGTTGACGGCGCTGGTATACGCCTCGTCCAACCCGATCTCCTCGTTCTGGTACGGTATCCACGCCTCGTCATAGATGCGCCCCAGGGTGCCGTGCATGGTGAAGTAAGTGAGGAACAGCGCCAGACCGATGATGACCTGGTTGGGCGGCATCTGCTGCGTGCCCATGGCGTTGCGGGTGAACGACAGCACGATGACGATACGGGTGAAGGAGGTCATCAGAATGAGGATCGACGGTACCAGGGTCAGGACGGTGAGCAGCAGCAGGATCTCAATGGTCGTCGTCGTGCCCTCCACATCCTCGCCGAACAGCGAGCGGAGCAGGCTCAGCGGAAATCCCGGCGCTTCCGTATCCGGGTCCGGCGCGGGCACATTGGCCGCGTGCGCCGCCGGCGTCAGCAAAAGCAGAAAAACCAGAGCCACCGGAAGCAGACGCCCCAGTGCGCGCATTGAACGCTTCATCCCATGTCTCCCGTATTATTTCTTCCGTCCATCCTCGATTGCCGCTGCGCGATCAGATCCAGCAGCTGGTCGATCCGTTCCGTGCGTTCCTCCTCGGCGGCGGCGGAGCGCGGGAGTTCCGGCGGCGGCACGTGAGGAGACGGCGGGGCGGACGGCGCGGGGTCACGCCGGGGCGGCGTCTTATCCGGGCCGCTGTAAAAACGCGCCCTGCGATCGAGCATATCCGGTTCGCTCAGGCGGTTCATATTTTCAATACTGCTCTGATAATTGACGCGTCTGCCGAACCGCGGCGGGGCGGGGCGGCGTTCCGCCTCCCACAAATGAGGGTAACCCGCATCCCCGGCGACCTCCTCGCCGGGAACCGGGTCTTTTTCCGCAATCTGCTGCAAAATATCCGAAAAGGAGGCTTCTTCTTCGGGTTGGACGACACTCTTTCCCGTAAAGCCAGCTTTTATATTGCTGGCAAAGCGACCCCAAAACCCCGGGTCTTTTCGCTCGCCGGCAGTTTTTTTTGCAAATTCCGGAAAATCCGAGGGTGAAAGTTCACAGAGAAGCGCGGGCGCGCCCTTGCCCACGCCGACGGCTAAAATGCGCAACCCGATCTGAACCAGCAGGACATACGAATCCCGTGTCAGCATTGTCCTGTCAAGGACCTTCATGCGCCTGCCGGACAATGCCGCGCCTCCGGAAACCCGTTTGGACAGATACGCGAACCCGCCCAATACAGCGATGAAAACAAGAACGCCTAAAACAAGCCCCATAATTTGCTGGAACCCCATTGTGAGATAGGCGTTATTCGGCACTCACCCCAGCACCTTTCGCACGGCCTCGCAAACGCGGTCGGCCTGAAAGGGCTTTACAATGAAGTCCTTCGCGCCCGACTGTATAGCCTCGATGACCATTGCCTGCTGCCCCATCGCGGAACACATCACGACCTTGGCGGCGCCGTTGACCGCCTTGATCCCCTTGAGCGCGTCGATCCCGTTCATTTCCGGCATCGTGATGTCCATGATGACCAGATCGGGACTGAGCTCTTTGTAGCGATCAATGGCAATTTTGCCGTTTTCCGCCTCGCCGATGACTTCAAATCCGTTCTTGGTCAATACATCCTTGATCATCATGCGCATAAAGGCGGCGTCATCCACTATGAGTATTTTGCCTCCCATAAGTCGGTTCACCTCCACGGTTATTGGGGTCGCTTCTATTTGGACGGATTAATACGCTTCGAGGGGCTCACAATGTCGGTGATGCGGCATCCGTAGTTGTCGTCGATGATCACGACTTCACCCTGCGCGATCAGTTTCCCGTTGACGACAACATCCACCAGTTCCCCGGCCATCTTATCCAGGACGACGATGGTTCCGGTGTTGAAGTCCAGAATGTCTTTGATATACTTCTTACTCTTGCCGATCTCGACGGAAACGGACAGCGGGACGTCGAGCAGGAGATCCATATTCTCTCCCAGGCCCGCCGCAAGCGCCGGATCGCCGAAAGCGGCGAAATTGGCGGGGCGGACGTCGACCTGCGGCTGCGGCGGGGGATAGGGAGCGCCCTGCGGAGGATAGGGCGGCGGATACCCATACCCCCCTTGCGGAGGATAGGCGTATCCGGGCGGCGGCGGGTACCCGTACGGCGCGCCCTGCGGGAGAGGAGGCGGCTGTGCCGCCGCATATTCGGGCTGCGGCGGCGCGGGCGGCTGTGGAAACTCAGCCTGCGGAGAAGCGGCGGCCGGCTGCGGGGCCGTCGTGTCGGAAACGGTGTCGCCACCCATGCCCATCATCTTGGACACCATGTTTTTCGCGAAATCAATGGGCATGACCTGCATAATCTCTGAATCAATCAAACCCTCCACCTTCATATTAAAAGCTATCCGGACCACCGGCGCCGCGGCTTCATTGAAAGGATACTCCAATCCGCTGCTCAGCCGCACCAGGGTGGCGCGCGGCGGAGAGATGTCGATCGGTATGGAGAACATCTGCGAGAGAGACGTGCTGGAGGCCCCTACCATTTGGTTCATGCACTCGCCGATGCACGACAGGTGCATATCATTGAGCTCGCTCCCCGTCGCGCCGGTCCCGTCGCCGCCCATCATCAGGTCGGTGATGATCTTCACGTCGTCTTCGTGCAAAAACAGGCAGTTGATGCCCTCAAGGCCCTCTGTATATTTTACCTCCACCGATACGAAGGGCATCGGATACTGGCGCGCCATCTCCTTGAGGGTCGTAACGCTGACGCGCGGCGTCGTGATGTCCACTTTGTGGGTGAGGAGAGAAAAGAGCGTCGTGGCGGCCGTGCCCATGCTGATATTTCCGATCTCGCCCAGCGCGTCAGTTTCCGTGTGCGTCAATATGTTGGCGAAATCCGGCGTCGTTTCCTCGGTGATGCCTAAAGACTCGGCCTCCGCGTTTAATTGGTTTATCAGTCCGTCAAGGTCATCCGGCAACGCCGTTTCATCCCCGGATACAGAGGCTTCGGTGTTACCGTTCGGATCAGCCGCTCCCTGAAGCAGGGCGTTGATCTCGTCTGGCGACAAGCCGTTACTCATCACTTGCGTCCTCCTTTTGGATGATTTCAACGATCTTCGCGGCGTATCGGTTGTCTTTTATACCAATATCGGCCTTGAATTTCGGCAGATGACCCACGCGCAGGGTAAGCGGCTGCGAAATATGATGATTGAGATTGATCACGTCCCCCGCCTGCAGGTTGAGAATCTCGCGCACCGGCGCGCTCGTCTCGTTAAACGCGGCCGAAACCTCAAGCGGCGTCCGCTGAATACGCTTTTGAATATCCCCGTACGCCGACGTCAGCTCCCGGTGTACGTCGGTCTGATAGAGGAACTTCGTGGAAAGCTGCTGGTTGATAGGCTCCAGCGCCAGATGGGGAAGGCAGATGTTAAAGGAGCCTTCGGCTTTGTCAAGCTTGACGCTGATGGAAATAATAGCCACCGTCTCATTCATGGCGACAATCTGGGCAAACTGCGGGCTTGTCTCAAGGCGGTCGAGGGAGGTGTTAATGGTCACGACCTTCTCCCACGATTCGCCGAACAGCGGCAAAAACTGGCGCGTGATACGCTCAAGGAGAACCAGCTCAATCTCCGTAAAGCCGCGCGACACGCTCTCCTTGTCCGGCTGGCCGCCGAGCAGGCGGGAGATGATGGCGTAGGAGAGGTCCGGGGAAATTTCCAGCAGGATGGAGCCGATCATGGGGGGCATACGGACAACCGCCAAAATCAGCGGGTTGGGCAGGGCGTTGACAAACTCCGCGTATTTCGTCTCCTCGACCGAAACGACGTCCGCCGAACACATGGCGCGCAGAGTTCCGGAGAGATACGACGAAAAGAGGCGGGCAAACGTGTCGTAAATGACCTTCAGCGTGCGTATATGCTCCTTGTTGAACCTGTTGGCCGTCCGGAAGTCATAGTCGCGGACCTTATTGACCGCCGCCGTTTCCAGAGGAGACGCCGCGTCTATCCCGTCGGACTCTATGGCGTTGAGCAGGGCGTCGATCTCTTCTTGCGACAAAACACCGGCCAAGGCTTCTCACTCCCTTTGAAACAACATACGCAACGGCGGTCAGTGGATATAAAATGTGCTGAAGACGAGCCGCTTGACGGCTCTCGTCTCAAACTCCTCGTTGATCCTTTCCACCAGCTCATCCGCCAGCACGGTCTGTATATCGTGCACGGAAAGCTGTTCCAGCGTCTTGGCGCTCACCGTGCGGATAATCAGTTCCCTGACGCGGTATTCCCGCGTCGCCAGCGTTTTGATAAAACTCTGGTCGCCGACCTCAAGCGTCACGCTGCACACGACGAACTTTTTGGCCTCGTCGTGGATGTTGATGGTGAACCCCTCAACCAGAGGATAGGGCGTATCCAGCGAGCCGGGATACGATTCGCCGTTCTGCCCGCATCCGGCCAGCAGAATCAAAAGGAGAAGCGCCGCCGCCGCCAGCGTCATGAACCTGTTCCGCATATCATCATTCCTTTCGGGGCTGTCATAATTAAGAGGCTGCGGGCATATATCCCTGACCGGTTTGCTCGTCCAGATCGAAATTGCGGTGCATGACGAACTCCACGCGGCGGTTGCGGGACCACTGTTCCTCGCTCGTACCGAAGTCTCCGTCAACGGGGCGGTATTCGCCGTAGCCCACCGCGCCGACCTTGCCGTCGGGAACATCATAATTTGTGGTCATATACTCCCACGCGGAAATCGCGCGCGCCGCCGAGAGGTGCTTATTGGTGGGGAATCTGCTCAGGTTTCTCTGTATCGGGCGTATATCGGCGTGGCCCTCGATATTGACCTCGCTGATGATGCCGGTGTCCCAGCGCGGCATGATCAGGTCGCCTATGATGAAATCCAGCACCTCGTAGCCTTCCGGCTTTATCACGTCGCTCAGCGTGTCAAAGAGGATCTCTCCCTGACAGCGGATGGTGATCTGCGCCTGTGTGACGGTAATATCCACGACGACGTTCTGTTCCGCGCTGCTCTCGGAGGCGTCGTTATCGTAGCGGCCCGCGAGCCACTGGTCGATAATGTCCTGAATCTCCGACGCCATCATCGCCCACTCGTCGGAAGGGTCGACAAACATGTCGTCGGGGATGTCGGGCGCCTCTTCCAGACCGGTGCTGTCCCAGTTGGTCGTGAAATCCATCGCGTCAAAAATGGAGTTGGAGCCGGTGAGGTTCATCACCATCATTTTCCACTTCTCAATGTCAATGGAGCTCATGGAAAAAAGCAGCACGAAAAATGTAAGCACCAGCGTTATCATATCGCCGTACGTAGCGAGCCAGGCCGCGCAGCCGGGCGCCTGCGGGAATTCCTTTTTTTTTCTGGCCATAGATAGTCTCACCTCCGGGCATATAATCTATTATACCGTATCTCCACGCGGAATGCAAGGGCAATCGCTACCGGTCTTCCCTCTCGTCCGTCTTTTTGGGCGCTTCCTTTGCCGTGCGCGGCAGGAAAGAGTAGAGCTTCTCCTCAATAATGCGGGGGTTTTCGCCCGCCTGTATGGAGAGGAGCCCTTCCAGCAGGATCTCTTTATACATGACTTCACTGCCAGAAGCCATTTTGAGCTTGGTCGAAATCGGGATGGCGATGGTGTTGGCGATAATGGAGCCGTAGAAGGTGGTGATGAGGGCCGCGGCCATACCGGAACCCAGCGACGAGGGGTCGTCCATCTTGCCGAGCATGATGATAAGGCCGATCAGCGTTCCCAGCATACCGTACGCCGGACCCAGAGCGCCGATCTGATCGACCATGCTTATGCCTTTGTTGTGGCGGCTTTCCAGGGAGCCGATCTCGGCCTCCATGATGTTCTTGACCAGTTCCGGGTCGGTGCCGTCCACGACCAGCATAATGCCCTTTTTCAGAAAATCGTCTTCGAGGTCGTTGACCCTCTCCTCCAGCGCCAGCATCCCCTCCTTGCGGGCGATGTTGGCAAGGGAAACGATGGTGTTGATGCCGCCGATGGGGTCAAAGACGACCCTCTTGAAGGAATTGGCCATAACGCTGGGAAGCCCGAAGAAGTCGCTGAGCGAGTAGGATGAAAACACGCTGGCCAGCGTTCCGCCGATGGTAATAGTAACTGACGACGCGTCGGCGAACATACTAATATCGCCGCCGCCCCAGTACATGCCGATGACCAGAAATACAAACGCGATGACAATGCCCAGTATGGTTGAAATTTCCATATCGTCCTATTCCCTCCAGAATGGCGGAATCTTGTAAAATCAACGCAAAGCGTCCCGCGGCGCCCGCCGTCTTATCCGTCCGCGTCCTCCCTGATCTGAACGGGCAGGCTGCCGTAAATGCTGCGGCGGTATTCGACAATGCGCCCGATCACAAGGAGCGCGTTTTCGCTGACGACCAGTTTTCTTCCGTCCGAGAGCGTGATGACCGTGTCGGGCGTCTCCTCAAGGAACTCGATCAAATCGGGGTTCACATAGAATTCCTTACCGTTGAGCCTTGTCACCAGTACCATGAGGCCCCCCCCCTATCCGTACTCGCGGATACCGTGAGTTGTATTATAGCACATCCTTGACCCAACAGGCAATGCTTTTTTTCTAATTTATGCGTTTCTTTTTATTTTTCAATCCAAACCCCTCCGCAGACAAGCGGAGGGGTTCTTGTCGAATCAGCGCCGCCGCTAGCGTTTGAGATTGACGAGCTCCTCAAGCAGGGTATCGGAGACGGTAATGATACGGGAATTGGCCTGATAGCCGCGCTGGGTGACGATCATGGTGGTGAACTCCTGCGCGAGGTCCACGTTGCTCATCTCCAGGCCGCCCGCTTTCAGGGGGCCGTTGGGGCCCATGCCCGGCAAGCAGACGGCGGGCGTGCCGGAGTTGGAGGATTCCATGTAAAAGTTGTCGCCGACTTTGAGAAGGCCGCCCGGATTCTGGAAGGTGGTGGTGGCGATGACGCCCACTTCCACCGCGAAGCCCGCCTCGTCAATGGCTTTGATAACGCCCGACTCGTCGATGGAGATCTGGCGGTAGTTGGTGGGGATGGCGAGTCGCCCGATCAGGCCGGCCTCGGTGCCGTTCCCGAATATCTCCTCTTTCTCCTCAAAGCTACCGGCGTATTGGGGCTTGACCATCTCGTCTTCCATAAAATTGTCCTGAATGAAATTATAGAGCTGTTCGTCGTCTTCCTTGCCCTCGCCCCAGGCAATCAGATCGTCCTCGGTAACTCTCGTGTGCACTTCTTCTTCCATAAACTCCGCCATGAAGTCGTCCTGGGACAGCAGCATCCTGCCCAGCACATACTGGCCGCCGGCGGTGACGAGGTAGCCGAAGGAATCGAGGTAGAGATTGCCGGCGCGGGTGTAATAGGTGTCCACGCCGTCGGAAACGGTGAAGAAGCCCTCCTCCATGATCATCAGGTCGAGCGTGCGGTCGGTGCCCTGGAAAGCGCCGATGGAGTGCACGACGTCGATGGAGGAGGAGAGGGAGCCGAGGCCGATCTGGCGCGGGTTGACGCCGCCGAGGGTGCCGGCCGCGTTGGCCTTGGTGGCGTCGGACAGGCTTTGGCTGAACATGTCGGAGAAGGTGGCGCGGGCCGCTTTGTAACCGTATGTATTGACGTTGGAGATGTTGTTGGAGAGAACGTCCATCTTGATCTGGTGGTTTCGGAGACCGGTGACGCCTGCGTACATGGAACGTACCATTGATTATTTCCTCCAGTTAATGTATTTTGGTTTTCCTTGTGTAATTCCTTTTTTTTACTCCCTCCGGCGCTTCGCGCCACCTCCCTCTTGAGGGAGGCGGGGGAGAGTTTGCTACAAGGTATCGTCGTCGTCCCCGGCGGCCGGCGCCTGGGGAACCGCCGGCGGCAGCGGGCGGTCGCCCAGAGCCTCGTAGGTTTCGGCCACGGCGATGACCTGATGCAGGGAGACGTTGCGGCCGCCTATGGTGAGGAAGACCACGCCGTCTTCCAGCATCCAGCGGTCCACCTTTCCCTCGGCGTATTCGGGGGCGGCGGACGTGCCGACGTTGGCGCGGATATACTTCCCGACCATTGAGGTCGCGGCCACGATGCTCTCGGCGTTGCCCGCGATGATACTCTTATCGAACACCTGAAGGATGTCCGTGACAAAGATCTTCACGTCGCCGAGCAGGACATAGGGTTTCCCGGCTTCGATGCCCGCGCCGTCCACCGTGCCGATCATCTCGGTGGACGCGCCGGTGTCAGGATTGCGGATAAGGCCGATGATGCCTTTGCCGATCAGGGAGTACGCCTGGCTCTGCATAGTCGATACCGTCATGGCGTTGACGCTCTCCATCGTGGCGAACTGCGTCATCTGGCTGATCATGTCTATATTTTCGATGGGGGCCGTCGGGTCCTGATTTTGCAGCTGCGCGATCAGGATGGCCAGAAACTCGTCCTTGCCGAGCGTCTTGACGTGGTTGGGCATGATTTTCGGGAGAGCGTACTGCTCGGTAAGGGGGACCGATCTGATTTCGTCCATTTGATTCACTCCTTGTGTCGGGTTCCGTTAAGCCCTGTAATCAAACCGGGAGCCGTCCGCGTAACCGCCGGACACGCGTCCCGTGGCGTATGCCGTTTCTATCCGTTCTCCCTCCGCGGCCTCGTCCGCGGCGGTCAAAGCGGCGACGGAGGCGATCCTAACGCTGTCCTTCCGGTTTGCAAACGCCCCCGCGTCGTCCCGCCGGTGCTGTCTGTCCGCGAGCTGCGCGCCGATCCGCGATTCCGTGACCTCGACGTCTTTCATATTGATCCCGGCGTCCCGGAGCGCGTTCCGCAGCTCCGCGAGGTTTTCGTTGAGCAGCGACCGCACGGCGCCGTTATCGCTCCTGAGCCTGGCCGTCATGCCTTCCACCGTGGCCTCGAGGACAAGCTGTATCCTGCCCAGAAATTTGGGATGCAACTCCATCTGCAATACGGATATATCCTGCGGTTTCGCGGCCTGCGCCGCGATCTGATCGATAATCCGGCCCGCGAGGACCTGCCGTACCGGTTCCGCCGTTTCCCCCCGAAATTGCGGCGGGGAAGCCTGCTGGCCGGATACGGCGCCGGGGCCCGCCTCGGATTTCGGTTTCCCGGCGATTTTCTCATCCGCCGCGGATTCCGGCTGTTCGAAGGCCGCGCCCATCTCCGCCTGCCCCGTCAGATCCGGGATCGCCGGAGGTTCCTCCGCCTGTATTGATCCGGTTCCGTCCAATCCGGCGTCTTCGGACCCGTCTGTCCGGACTTCGTTCAGCAACGCGGCCCGCACAGCCGCAAAACGGTTGATATACGCCGCGCGAAGCGCCTCCTCCGTCCTGAATCCGGTCACACGGGCGGTGTCCGGCAGTTCCGCGGCGGAGGCCGCGTTTCCGTCCGGATCTTCGGAGACGGTTATCTCCGCCGTTTGAAATACCGCCACCGCCGTCTGGAATTTCGCCGCGGAAGCGGCGTCCTCCATAATACCGGCCTGTTCTTCGGGGGTAACCCCTTCCCCCGCGTCCGTCCCGTCAAAAACCGGTACGGGCTGGAACAGGGCGAACAGAGCCGCCAGCGGCGCCAATTCCGGAGGAAGGTCGTCGTCGGGCTCCGTCCGCGCGATGAGCGCCAAAAGCTCCATCAGCGCCTCAAGTTCCGTTTTTCCACCGTCCGCCCGGAGCGTTTCAAGGGTCTTTGCCATCCCGGCGTTATTTTGAATATATTGCTCCAAAGCGCGCAAAAAACCGCCGTTCTCCTCCTCGCCCAGTAAAAAGGCTATAAGCAGCGGCAGGTCCTCCTGACCGTCCGCGTGCCGAGGGGGTACGACGCTTTCGACATCCGTGTCTGTTGTGGCCGCCTTCATAACCGTGAGAGCCGCTCCTATACGGGGCGCCGTCCACATTCCGGCGGGCGGTTCCGCGTTTTTGCCCGGGCCGCGGGCGGGCGGCGCTTCGTTCCGGTTCATCAGGGCCGTGATAAAATCAAGGAATCCTTCCTCTGAGACCCGCTCCCATGTCCCCGGCCCGGCTCTTCCGTGAGGGACCGTCATAACGGACAGGGCGCTTACATTATCCATCCGTTCGCCTCCTTCGACGATTATACCTAATCTCGCTGATTGGTATATCGAAAGATTATGACAATGCTTTAGGTAAAATTTTAATAAAATTTATCCCCCGTTTGAAAACGGAGGATAAAAAGGAACTCCCGCCGGGTACGGCGCAAGGTGACAGCGGTCGCACGGAAAGGCACCTGCGAACCGGTGGAGCGGCTCAGCTCTCCATCTGTTTTCCCAGAAATCCCGCGACGGTCTGCGCCAGTTTGTACTCCGTATCCGAATACGGCGTGCCGGTCTCTGCCAGCAAAAAGACGACCGCGCCGGAAATGTCCCCTTCCGCGACAATGGGCGCGGCGATGCCCGCGTGGTATTTATCCTGCCCGTCGGAGACGGGTATCTTGGTTCCGCCCTGTTTATACTGGTAAATCTGGCGGCTTTCCATGATTTTTTCCAATTCTTCCCCGACCCGTTTTTCGATCAGATCGCGCTGAGGCAATCCGCTTACCGCAATCACGGTGTCGCGGTCACAAATGCAGACCATGGCCCCGGTCGTCTTGCCCAGCGTGTCGCAGAGCTGCGCCGCGAACGCCGACAGTTCGCCCATAGGGCTGTATTTTTTGAATATCACTTCGCCGTCTTTATCGGTGTAGATTTCTAAGGGGTCGCCCTCGCGTATGCGCATGGTGCGCCGGATCTCCTTGGGGATGACCACGCGGCCGAGGTCATCGATCCGCCTGACAATTCCTGTCGCTTTCAATGGATTCCCTCCTATTTACCGAGTTGGATTTCGTCCATAGGTTGCGCAAGGATTTGCTTAACTATGCAGATTGTGCCCTCGGAAGAATTTAGGCGGCCGGCGCATTCCTCTTTAGCGGAATCCGGTCCCTTACCCGGAACAGAGCAACTTCTGGCTCGTTATATCGGAATACAGCGTCAGCCCGGGCGTGTGCGCGACGTGGATCACCTTCTCCCATCCCGTTTCGCCGGGCAGCAGTCCGCAAAACAGGTTTTCGCGGCTCAGTATCCGCTGGGGGCGGAACGTCACATTTTCATCCCCTTCAAAAACGGCGGCGTAAAAAATATCCGATTCCACGATGTCCTGGAAGAAATGGCTCCCGAACGACAGCTCCGGCATAAGTCCCGCCTTTTGATACGATATTTCGCAAATCGCCGCCATATTGCAAAGCTCGCTGAAATGCACCGGCACGCCAAGGGACGGCGTTGTGGTGCCCCATCTCCCCGGACCCGCGAGGAGGGTATTTTTGCCCTTGAGCGCTTGATTGAGCGTACCGATGAGGCGCGCCGTCATATACTTGTCCCGCTCGGAAAGCGCAAGGTATTCCCCCGCTTTCACAAATATTACGTAGTCGAGCGGCAGGCGGGCGTTGCCGCCCATAAAGTTTCCGGCGGCCGCAAAAAATACGCTGTCTGTTTCGGGTTTCGGGATTTTCACGGCCGCGCCCAGTCCCTTTGTCTGCAAAGGGCGGCATTGCAGCAGGTTAAACCTGAAATCCCCGCCGGCCGTGAAGTTCGTGGTGAATTCAATGTCCACCGGATAGCCGTATTCTTTCTTCAGGCTGTCAAGCACCGTACGCATAAACGACGGGAAGTCCGTCTCTGTCAGCAGCTTTTTGAAATCGGCGATCTGAGGGGGGCGGACATACTCCCGGCCCAGTTCCCTGAGCCTCGCCAGCGCAGCGTGGTCCACGCTGAAAAACAGGCTTTTGTCCGTTTTCAGGTCACGGCCGAGCAGTTCCTCAAGGGGGACCTCTTTCATTTGATTATTCCGAAGGTCAAGGACGTCCGCCCTGCGCTGCGAGAATTTTATCTCATCGCCCCGGCTGACGGGCGGGCTGCCGGCGGGGTCGTCCAACGGAACGATCCTGGCGTAGTCTCCGGACACGCGGTCTACCGCCCGCGTCCCCAACCCGAAGACCAGCCTCAGCATTCCCGCGTCAGGGTCCATATTCTTGTTCCACACATAGAGGTTGGACGAATTTCCCATTCCCGCCGTATGGGGAAAAAACAGGTCGCCGTAATGGTCTCCAGACACCCGCTGGACAAGGATCGCCATCTGCTCGTCCCGGCCGGCAAGACCCCTGTTTTGCCGGTAGGCGAGAGCGTCCTCGCTCATGGTGCTGGCGTAAACCGTGCGCACGGCCTGTTCAAACGCCTCATAGCGCTCTTCCGGCGAACCCTGGTTGGCGCAGAACACGCTCTCGTATTTTCCGGCGAAGGCGTTTCCGAAGCTGTCCTCCAGCAGTGAGCTGGAGCGCACGATGATCGGCGACTGCCCGTAATGCTCCAGCATCTGCATAAACTGTTCCTTAATAATATTCGGGAATTTCCCGCGCAGCAGTTTCCCGCGCAGTTCGGGGGCGAGCGCGAAATAATGCTCGGGCGCCTTTTGTTTTGTCCGCAGTTCCCACCACCCGTTCTGCACGATATAGGTGTAAAAAATGTCCGAACCCAGATAATACGAGTCGTGGGGTTCCCAATGGTCTTTGACCGCCTCTTCCGCGGAGGTTTCAAGTATTTTTCTGGCCAGCAGCATGCCGACGCTTTTCCCGCCGATAAATCCCGTGCCGATCTCCCGCGACGCGACGGCGCAAATATCGCCGAGGGTAAAATACTTCCGCGCGAGCTCCGCCATACGGGGTTCTCTTCCGATCATGAGGCTTATGAGCAGTGTTTTCATCCGGCTGTTTTCCCGTTCGTCCCCGTTCAGCGCGCCGCGCGCCCGCTCCAGCACGGTCTCCCAATGATCCTGTGACCGGCCGCTTTGCCCCGGGCCCGAAAAGAGCGCCGCCGTGTCCGCGCTGGAGGTGATCGAAACGGCCCGTTCCTCCTCGATAAGGTGCGGGAAGAACATCGTCGGGGAATACCGTTCCCAGACCTTGAGCGGGTGGATGTAGACGCTTCCCGAAACGCAGTATATATCCAGCAGAAGCTGCGTCGTTTCGCGGATCCTGGCGATGGTGTCATAGGTGTGGAAGCCGCGGATCAGCGCGAAATAGGCCACGGTGTCAAGCTGGTATAAAAAAGGGCATGTCACACGGAAAAAATTTCCTATCATCAGGTCGGAATACCAGGATTCCAAAAGGTCGCTCAGGCAGTCAAACACATAAAAAACCTTAAGCCCCTCGCGTTCTATCAGCGTATGGATCTCCGTGGCAAAACTCTCAAACCCCCCGGCGGCGTCCACCTCATAGATGACGGACGCCTCGTCCGGCGACAGCAGGGGCGCGTGGTTTCCGAACCGGAAGTAAACCAGCCTGCGCCCGTCTTTTTTTGCCTGCCGGATAAAGGGGGCGGTTATCCGCCGGTAATCCTCTATCGACTGCACCTGCCAGACCACATTGTCCCCAAGCCTAAGCATATCCACAACCTGATCGAGTCCCGGGATGCCCGTGCTTGCCCTGTTTCCGACTGCCATATTAAACCGACCGCCTTTCCGCGCAAAAAGCGTCCGCCGCATGATGCGCCGGCCCGGTAAACCGGCGGGAAACCGCTTCCGCATCATTTGACAAACGCCATTGTTTTTCTCAGTATACACCGCCGCCCCGCGCTTGTCAAGGGTGCGCGTTTTCCGGGAGTGGACAAAGAGACGCTAAAGGAAATCAACAACGGCAAAGGGCACCTCCCCATTATCGTGGGAAGCACACCAACACGATTTAGCCGCACCAAAAGCATTATAAGCATCAAAAAACACCGCCACGACCGC
>JAIRUE010000076.1 GCA_031254575.1 Oscillospiraceae bacterium
AAATAGGCGTTGACCTCTTTCATTGTCGCCTGCAATTTCTCGCATTTTTCCAATTCAGCGGTCAGCGTTTCCGCGCTCTGCGGCTCTTTGGTTGATTTCGCGTTGTTGTAATATGACATGATTAAATCCTCCGTTCGATTTGTTTGTTATAAGCCTAAGCACTCCCGGCAAACGCGGTCTGCCATCTTGACGGTTCCCACCAAAACGAGCATATTGAAAATCAACTCCCCAACATAGGCCCAAACCTGAGTAACCGCCGCCGCGCTCGAATCAATGGCGGGCGGGCTTGACGCGAACACCGAGAAGATAATGCAGGCCAATACAATGATAGCGCCCTCCAAGCAGACGGCGCAGTAGCTTTTGATGAACGCCTTGCCGACGCTGGACGACGGCTCACCGGCGAACGCGGACAGCGGCACCGGCGCGATAGCCGTGTACAAATACAGCTTGAAAAAACGGCCATACACGGACATAATCATAATGAATGACAGCACCGTGATGAACAGGCCGCCCAGCAGCGTCACCGCCCACAGGGGTATGCTCTCGAAAAAGCCGACGCGGTTGATTGAGTCCACGATCTCGGACGGCAGCACGGCGGGCGTCCCGCCGCCGATGCCCGATGCGCCCATGATGGTTGACATCAGACCTTGCACGATACGGAACAGCGCCATCATCAAATCCAGCCCGTATGTGACCGCCGCCTTTGCCAAGACAAAGCGGATGAATACCTTGACGGCCACCTCCGGGCGCTTCATTTCCGCGAACGAACCCATTGTTTTCATCACGCCCACCACAAAAAACAGCACCAGCAGACCCAGCCCGACAGCCTTGACCGCGCCGTGTATGTTCACGATAACGTCCCATACCGCGCCGCCTTTGAAGTCGGCTGGCGATTGCGTGATGAGGTTCCATATCTCGGCCAGCTTGCCGTTCCATGTGTTCAGCGCGTTTTGCAGATTGTCTACAATCCAGTTTCCCGACGACATTTAGTTACCACCACCTTGTTAAAAGATTGCGGGGCAAGCCCGCACAGTACAGGCTTGCCCCTCGCCGATCCGCGCATCAGCCCGTGATAAGGGTCAGGATTTCTTTTGCGAACGTGATGATAATGCCGCCCGCCAGCGTCATGAAGCCGTTTGCGCGTTGCGACGGATCGTGCGATTTCAGCGACAAACCCACCTGAACGATACCGAAGCCCAGCAGAATCAGGCCAACGGCGCGGATCAGGCCGAAGATAAAATCGCTCAGATTGTTCACGACGGTCACAGGGTCGTCGGCGGCCAGCGCCGTCATACTAACGCTTAACATCAGCGCAGCGGCAATCACCGCCACGGCGTAGGCGCGGAAGCCTTTTTTAACGCCGCCGCTCATGGGCAGTTTTTCGGGGTTTTTCTTGCTTTTCATTGGGTTTTTCCTCCTTATTTTGATTGAATAGTTCCGCTACATCTTCCTCGGACAGCAGTACATATTCGCCCTCCGGGACAAATGCCGCTTCCGGCAGGGTTGCCGGGTCAATATCCTCGTCAATGACGATGGACGCGCCGATAGAATAGGTGACGGCTCCGTGGCGGTAGGCGTCGGCCTTGCCGTCCGTCGTGCCGCGCACGTTCGGGTGGCGCAGAATGTCAAACTTCTCGTCCATCACGGGGCGTTCGCCCCGGATGAATAATAAAGCGTAACGGTTATCCAGCATCCGTACCTCGTCCGGGGTGAGAAGTTCCCGGCCAGATATTTGGTAGTTGGTGCTGTAATTGCCGTTACGCCCGGACGATTTTCCGTAGGTGTTCGTGTCCAAAGTTTCTTTTCCGAGCAGTTCGGAAACATACTTATGTGTCGATTGCTCATTCCCCCCAAGATATAAAAATTCGTCGCAATTCCCTACGATACTCTCCCATTGCTTTTCAAACAGCGCCTTTAACTGCGCCAAGTTTTGCAGAATGATACTGACCGATACGCCGCGTGACCGCATGACCGATAAAATCTTGTCAAAATCGTCTGGCAGCGAAACATTGGCAAATTCGTCCATCAAAAAATGGACGTGTACCGGCAGCGCCCCGCCGTGCTTGTGGTCGGCGCTGTAAAATAACTGCTGGAAAAGCTGTGTGTAGAGAATTGACACAAGGAAATTAAAGCTGGTGTCGTTGTCCGGGATTATGATAAACAGGGCGGTCTTTTTCTCACCAAGGGAAGCAAGGTCGAGTTCGTCGGTGACGGTCATAGCGGCCAGCGATTCAAGGTTAAACTTCTCCAGCCGTGCCGCCAGCGTGATTTGAATGGATTTTAATGTCTTGCCGCTCCCGGCGCGGTAGTCGCGGTAATATTTCACCGCGATATGCTCCGGGTTCCGCATTTCCAAACGCTCAAACAGTTCGTCCAGCGGCGATTGGTATGTTTCGTCCTCCTCGCGGACATCAGCGGAACGCAGCATTTCCATTACCATTTGAAAATTCTGCTCGTCGGGCGGGGCCTCATATTTCAGGTAGAATACCAGCGCCAGCAGGAGCATACTTGCCGCGCTGTCCCAAAACGGGTCTTGTGATTGCGCCCCCTTTGGGGTCGTGCTTTTGAATAGATTTGTTACAAGCCGCTGCACATCGTTGTCGTTTTCCAAATACACAAACGGATTCATTTGTCAAGCGTAGAAAAGGATTTTTTTCACCACATATATGTTTTTCTATGAACGACCCTGCTTAGAGAGAAAGCCCCATCTCTCGCTTATGCTCAATTCGGAGCGGTT
>JAIRUE010000116.1 GCA_031254575.1 Oscillospiraceae bacterium
GACGCTGACGGCGGCGCTGGCGGCCGCCAAGGGTATTGAGGAAAAGCTGATGAAACCGGATGAAAAGGTATGTTCATTGCAGGAGTACCACCGGAGAGGGACGGAACGGAACCGTTCAAACGCCGGTTGAGTTTACGGAAATTTCAAATACGCGGTTATTGTTTTCCGGCGGCGCGGGGCGCATAATGCCCTTATAGGAGGGGATGACATGCGTGAGATCCTGGCGGGAAACATATCCAGATACAGAAAAGACCTGGGCTTTACACAGGAGACGCTGGCGGAACAGCTGGGGATCACCTTTCAGGCGGTCAGCAAATGGGAAACGGGGCAGACCCTGCCGGACACCATGCTGCTGCCGGCGCTCGCGCGGGCTTTGCGGGTGAGCGTTGACAAGCTGCTGGGGTATGACGCTTTCTCCGAAAATGCCTCGTATTATGAAGACGATTACCGGAAAGAGAAGTATTTCTGGGGCGTCGAACCCAACACGACCTGTTTGAAAACACTCGAGCTTATGCCGCCTTCCAGGCCGCTGAAACTGCTTGACATCGGCTGCGGGGAGGGAAAGGACGCCGTGTTTTTCGCCCGTTGCGGATACGATGTGAGCGCTTTCGATATTTCGGAAGCGGGGCTTGAAAAGGCAAAGCGCCTCGCGGACAAAGCCCGGGTGCATGTGAGGACGTTCCGCGCCGACCTGTGGGATTACCGCCTTGAGGAAAACTATGACATCCTGTATTCCAGCGGGGTGCTTCACTACATAAAGCCGGAACTGCGCGACGAGATCATGGCGAATTATAAATCCCATGTGAATGAAGGCGGCTGTGTGTCGTTCCATGTCTTTGTCGAAAAACCGTTTATCGCGCCGGCGCCGGAAAAAGAAAAATACGTCCGTTACTGGAAATCCGGGGAGCTGTTCACCTATTTCCATGACTGGACCATCGAGCATTGCACGGAGTATGTTTTCAACTGCATGTCGTCCGGCAGGCCGCACCGCCACGCGGCGAACCGCTTATTCGCGAGGAATGTAAGGGAGGGGGTATAAAGATGTCAAATCTGAATGTGCCGATGGACGTGTTTATTGAGGAAGCCGTCGAAACGGTCCGCCGGGAAGCCGCCGGACGGAGCGTGCTGTGCGCCCTGAGCGGCGGCGTGGATTCCGCCGTGTGCGCCGTGCTCGCCCACCGCGCTGTGGGCGAAAAGCTCACCTGCCTGTTTGTGGATACGGGCTTTATGCGGAAAAACGAGGCGGAGCAGGTGACGGCTCTCTTCCGCGGCTCATACGAGATAAACCTGATCCGTGTTGACGCGGAGGAACGGTTTTTGGAGCGGCTCAGGGGGGTGACGGAACCGGAACAGAAACGGAAAATCATCGGGGAGGAATTTATCCGCGTTTTTGAGGAGGAGTCCAAGAAGCTCGGAAAGATAGGCTGTCTGGTGCAGGGGACGATCTACCCCGATATACTCGAGAGCGGCGCGGACGGGCATAAGCAGGTCAAGGCTCATCACAATGTGGGCGGGATGCCGCCGCGCATTGAGTTTGAGGCCGTCATCGAGCCGATTAAGACGCTCTATAAGGAAGAGGTCCGGGAATGCGGGCGGAAACTCGGCCTGCCGGAATCCTTTGCCAACCGCCAGCCTTTCCCCGGCCCCGGGCTGGCCGTACGCTGCCTCGGCGAGCTGACGAAGCAGAAACTTGCTCTCCTGCGCGAGGCCGACGCCATATTCCGTGAGGAGATTGAAAAAGCCGGGCTGGATATACAGCAGTATTTCGCCGTCCTGCCCGGCATCCAAAGCGTCGGGGTGCGCGGCGGCGGGCGGTGCTATGAGCACACGGTCGCCCTGCGGGCTATCAACACAAGGGATTTTGTGACGGCGCGGCCCGCGCGGCTGCCTCATGAACTGCTCGAGACCGTGGCGGAGCGGATCACGGGTGAGGTGAAGGGGATCAACCGGGTGGTTCTGGACGTGACCCCCAAGCCGCCGGCCACGGTGGAGTGGGAGTAACATTGGACGGTCGGATATATGCGGGAGAATTGAAGAATTTTCTTGATAACGATGGATGGCATCGCGCTTTTCTGCGTTGGCGGTAGAAAATGGGTGCGGCACAGGGTATTTATATAATGGATAGTGGGTATTAGCTTGAATGTCGTTATAATCAACGATGATAAAAAAGACTTTCTTGATTTGTTGCTTTTAGCCGATGAGAAGGAAATGGCACAACTATGATTGTTGGAACAGGCGATACCCCTATTATCGTGCTTTTTTATGAAAACAGCGGCTTTGTGTTTTCATACCGCATAGAAAACTATATTCTTGAGCATTACAATGAACCTATTTTTGAACATGGAGTGCAATTAAAGGATAAAGTTTACTTAAAAAGAAGCTTGCAGGGAGTATAAGCATACTCTGTGCACGGCGGAAAGCGGAGCGCAAGTAATATAGTTTATTTTTTTGACAGGGAGAGGTTTTTTGAAAAATATACAGGATATTGTCAATTCAGGACAATGCATCGGTTGCGCCGCCTGTTACACGGCTTGTATGAAAGGCTATATCAAGTATAAAGAAGACGGCGGATTGGGATTTCCTGTTCCGCAAGTGGTCAATTTCGATGATTGCGGTAATTGCCTAAAGAGTTGTCCATCTTCTGATTTATACATTGATAATGAGGAATAAGCGGTCGGCTGACGATAGAAAGCGAGGCGTTAAAAGATTGACACGTTCCCATACACACTCATCCGCTCGAACCGAAAGACCGTCACCATTCATATTACGAAGGACGCCTCCGTCGAAGTCCGCGCGCCGCTGAAGATGCCGAAGCGCGAGATAGATAAGTTCGTTGCGTCCAAAGAGCAATGGATCTCCACTCATCTGGTACTATCAGAGCGGCGAAGCGAGGAACGGGCGGCATTTACGCTGGATTACGGCGATACGGCGCTGCTGCGCGGGTCACCGTACCCCATCCCGGCGAAGGATAGCCGTCACGCCGGATTCGACGGCGAGTGCTTTTTTATCCCGCCGGGCTTGCCACCGGAAGACATCAAGCGCGCGGTCATCCAGACTTATAAAATATGCGCAAAAAGTATCCTCACCGGCAAAACCGCCGAATACGCAAAACGCATGGGCGTCACCCCGGCGGCGGTGAAGATCAACAGCGCCAAGACGCGGTGGGGTTCGTGTTCAGCTAAGAAC
Organism: Oscillospiraceae bacterium; assembly: GCA_031254575.1. Taxonomy (GTDB): domain Bacteria; phylum Bacillota; class Clostridia; order Oscillospirales; family UBA929; genus UBA929. The sequence continues at coordinate 3,187 of JAIRUE010000116.1, forward strand.
AGTCTCAATTTTTCATGGCGGCTCATCATGGCGGAAGACAGTGTTATCGACTACGTCGTGGTGCATGAACTGGCGCACATTCGGGAACATAACCACTCAAAGCGGTTTTGGGCTGTCGTGGAGGATGTTCTGCCGGATTACAGGCGGCGCAAACAGCGCTTGAAAGCATTGCAGGAGAAACTGTCACGGGAAGACTGGGGTTAAGGAATTCCCTCCGTTCTGAGAATCGTAAAGCAATTCCGCTTTTCATAAGGAGAATGTACAAAAATGAGGAGCTTATGGCATGGTGTTTTGGAATAAGCGGAAGAAGAACCCCTCTCAGGATATAATACGGCAGATTGCCGGGCAGCGGCTGAAATACGTCACCGAGCGGGACCCCGCCACTTCGGTGGAATCGGTGGTCGGCCGGCGCGGTTCGGTTAGTATCACAGCGGCGGGGAAGCTGAAGGTGGTCTGCGGAATGGAAGTGTTTTCGGCCGGCGCGGACAATGTACGCGCCGCGATGCTGATGAGCTTGGAGGGGGCGGTCCTTTCCGGTTATGATGAGACCGCCGGGCGGGAGAGGACAATTGTAGTGTACTTTCAATATTACAGGAAGGTATAACGGCGGTTTTTACTGCCGCAAAGCAAAAAGGAGCCTGCCGGAGGCTATCCCCCGGCAGGCTCAATGCTTCTACCACCCGGTAACAATCCGCCCGTACACTTGCTTGGACGCCAAGCGTATGCCCGGCGTTGGCGGGCGATGACCGTCTAAATGCGAACACCTAAAATCGTTGATTTGCAGGACTTTACCAGTTTCGACTACATCATCGTCGTTGCCGTTATTTTCGGAAGCGGCTTCCAATTCTGCCAGCGTCACAGTTTTACTACCGTCTTTCCAGTTGAACGTGATGACCAGTTTGTCGTCATACAGGAAAATTGAGTTTACAAAAATATCTACAAGGTTACGGCGATATTCGGGGTTTTCGACGTCCCCGCCCTTGAAACGGCTTATCCAGAACACAATTTGTTCTTTTGTGAGCGGGGTCTTTTCGATTTTCTCACGGGCGAGGGCAATTTCAAGG
>JAIRUE010000118.1 GCA_031254575.1 Oscillospiraceae bacterium
CAGGATAAGCCCCGTCACCACCGGGCGGATAAATCCCATTGTGTCCCGGACGCCCTGTCTTTTGGAAAACGCGATGAAAAACTTCGCCACAAGCGCCGTGATCACCACCGACGGCGTTACGACGCCCAGCGTCGCCGCCGCCGCGCCCGGCAGTCCGTACAGCTTCATCCCGGCGAATGTCGCGGCGTTGACGGCAAACGGACCGGGCGTCATCTGCGAGATGGCCACCATGTCGGCCGTCTCCGCCAGGGTCATCAATCCGCCCTCCACCAGTTCCCTCTGCATCAGCGGCAGCATCGCAAGCCCCCCGCCGATGGTGAACAGTCCGATTTTGAGGAACGCCAGATACAGCGTCAATATTTCCACTATCCCGGCCCCCGTTTCGCGCGGTACAGTGTACGGGCTATGCCGAGCAATATCCCGCCGAGAATCACCCACACGGGGTTGACGTTGAGAAAAAAGACCAGCGTCACCGCGCACAGGCACAGCAACACGCTTTCCAGCCCGCGCAGCGTGTTCTCCCGCAGACCCCAGACCGTGAAAAACAGCAGCGCGGCGACCGCCGCGCGCACGCCGCGCAGCGCGCCCAGCATGACGGGATGCGTCACAAACGTCTGATAGAACACCGTCACCACCACCAAGACCAGAAAGGAGGGCAAAGTCGCCCCCAGCGCCGCGCACAGCGCACCGGCCATCCCGGCGAGGCGATAGCCGATCATCACGGACGTATTGGTGGCGATCACGCCGGGAATGGACTGCGAGACGGCGAAATAGTCAAGGATCTCCTCCTCCGTCACCCATCCGCGCTTTTTGACAAAGACGCGCGTCATCTGCGGCAGCATCGAAAGCCCTCCGCCGAACGTGAACAGGCCGATGACAAACATGGTGGAAAAGATCTGCCACAGATGCCGGGCCGGGCCGTCCGTCCGGGCCGGCGATTCCTCCTCTCTCATCGCAGATTCATCAGGCATCCGGCCAGAATGATCCCGCGCTCGTCCTCCGTCAGACCCGGCAGGCACAGCGTGATCTCTTTACGCTTTCCCCCTCCGCTCCAGACGGCGGGAACGGTCTCTCGGCCGTTTTCGACGGCGGCGCGAAGCCCCTTGATCTCAAACGTATCCCCGACGGCGGGGCGGGCCGTTTCCAGCTCCGGCCACTCAAAAGGCAGCATCCCCCAGTTGATCAGGTTTGATCGGTAGCGCTTGGTAGCGTATTCAAGGGCGATATTGGCAACGCCGCCCAGCACCCGCTGGCACGACGCCGCCTGCTCCCGCGCCGAGCCGTCGCCGGGGCGCAGCGCGACGACGGCGCTGCCGAAACCGATCTCCCCGCAGCGCCCCACATAGCCGGGGTCGCGGCGGGAGAGGGTGAACGAGGCGAGTTTTTGCGGATTGGAACGGTAAGAGGACGTTTCGCCGGACGGGATAAGCTCGTCGGTCGTCGTAACCGGGTCGTACAGCGCCGCCGCGACGGTCAGCGTCAGGTCGCCGGGCAGCGGCCGCATCTCCGGCCAGTCGGCAATACCGGGCCCCATGACCAGCTTTTCCTGGGAAATAGGTTTACCGGTTCCGTAATAAACTCGCACGGTATACGGCGAAAGGTCAAAAGAAATTTGCGAAAAGCCCGGTTCTTCAGCGGTTTCCGCCGCCGTAAGAAAACCTCCGCCGGCCATCGTGGCGGCAATCGAGCGCGCGTCCATCAGCGCGACGAACGCGCTCTGCCCCTCGCCCGGCCTGCTCCCCTCGCGGTTTATAAAGTTTCGTGTGGTGTGGCGGACGGAGACGCCGCCCGACGGCGGCACATCGCCCGCGCCGAAGCAGGGGCCGCAGAACGCCGTGCGCACCGTCACGCCGGCAGCCATCAGATCCGCCAGTGTCCCGTCGCGCGTCAGCGCCAGCGCCATTGGCTGGGACGCGGGATAGACGGAGAGCGGGACGCCCGCCGTTTTGTCCCGCAGTATAGAGCGCATGGCGCGGATATTTTGCGCGAGACCGCCCGCGCAACCCGCCACCACCCCCTGATCGACCCGCAAACACCCGTTTACCAGCTTGCTGGTAAGGTCGGGAGCAAACCCCCACTGCTCTTTCGCGTTTTTCTCAACCCCGCGCAGCAGATCGCCGACGTTTTCGTTGAACGCGCGGATTGTAAAGGCGTTGCTGGGGTGAAACGGAAGGGCGATCATCGGCTCGACGGCGGAGAGGTCGATTTCCACGGCGCAATCGTATATCGCGTCCCCGTCCGGGGCCAGCTCCTTGTAATCATCAGGACGCCCCAACGCGGCCAGCATGTCCCTCACGGCGCCGTCCGTCGCCCATACGCTGGAGAGACAGGCCGTCTCGGTCGTCATCACGTCAATGCCGCTGCGGAAGTCCATCGGCAGAGCCGCGATACCGGAGCCGATAAACTCAAGGATCTTATTTTTGAGAAACCCGTTGCCAAAAGTCGCGCCGATCAGCGCCAGCGCCACATCCTGCGGCCCCACGCCGGGACGCGGCGTCCCCTTCAGGCATACCGCCGCGACCCCGGGACGGGACACATCCCACGTCTTACCGAGCAATTGCTTGACCAGTTCCGGCCCGCCCTCTCCGACGGCCAGCGTACCGAACGGGCCGTAACGGGTGTGGCTGTCGGAGCAGAGGATCATCCGCCCGCCGCCCGCGTACCGTTCGCGCATATACTGGTGGATGACGGCCAGATGCGGCGGAACGTATTCGCCGCCGTATTTCCGCGCGGCGGACAGCCCGAAGGCGTGGTCATCGCCGTTGACGGTGCCGCCGACGGCGCAGAGGGAGTTGTGGCAGTTTGTCAGTACGTACGGCAGCGGAAACGCCTCCATGCCGCCGGTCCGCGCCGCCTGGATGACGCCGACGTAGGTGATGTCATGCGACGCCATCGCGTCAAACCGGATGCGCAAAAGCCCGCCGTCCGGCGATCCGGTATTGTGGGCGGAGAGTATTTTCCACGCCATCGTACCGTCGCGGGAACCGTTTCCTTCCGCCGGGACGAAAGCGTTGTTCCGGAACTGCACGGCGGTGTTGAACAGTGTAAGCGTGTCCATCGGTCGCCTCCTATAAATCGGGACGGCCGTTCGAGGCCGCCCTGTTTACCGCTTTACTATTGCGCTATAAAACCCACTGGGACGCCTCGTCATTTATTCCCCACGTACAGGAAATAGATGTCGGCCCGCTGCCGGTATCGCTGGGTATCGACCGAAACCGGGTCGGAATACAGCCGTATCGCCTCGGCGGGCAACCCCAACTCGCTGTGCAGCATGTCATATACCGCTTCAGCGCGGAGCCGCGCCAAGTCCTCCGTCGTCTCGTCGGAAGCCGTGTAGGCCGTGACGACCACCACATACCCGCTCATCTCATCCAAGGGAGGCAGGAGGTCGGCCAGATCGGAAAGCGCCAGGCTCAGATTAGCCGGTTCGGCGCTGTCAAAATCAAACATCACGGAAGCCCTGTTATCGGCCCAGTCCGGCGTGGAGGGCAACGGGTCCGGCGATGACGCGGGCAGAACCGGCGACGGATCAGGGGCGGGTGACGGCTCAGGCGGTTTCGGTGAGGGAGACGGCGACGGTTTGGGCGGGGTCGGCTCCGGGGAGGGCTCACCGTCATCAGGAGAAGATTCAGGGGACGGATCAGGCGACGGGGACGGGACAGGGGACGGATCGGGCGACGGGCTTGGCGACGGCGACGGGTCTCCGGATGACGGCGACACGTCCCCGAGATTTGGTCCGGAAGGAGGACTGTCGGGCGGTTCTCCTCCGAAAACAGAGGACACAAGCGCATAAGTGCCCACAAAGAGGAGCGCCGCGACAACTACCGCCAGCGCCCATCCGCGGCCCGTCAGCTTGTATCCTCTCATAACATCTCCTGTCACGCTCTACGCCAAGCGTACGCTTGGTATCGCACGCCTCGCGGACGGGCAGATAACCGCTCACGCGTTTTATCCTTCCCGCGGGCGGCGGAGCGGCTCTATTTTGTAATAAAGTCGAGCACATCCTTTAAGCGCTGGGCCTCACTCTCGATCGTGAGGAACTGGCGCTTATGTAGATTCTTGCGCTCGTTGATCGCCTCACGGATCTGCTGTATCTGGCGTTCCAACGCGTCAATCTCTACATTGTGGCGCTCCACGATCGCCTCTGTGCGGGAAGCGAATTTCGCGGAATAATCGTTGAGCTGCGATACGCGGTCGATCCCGTCGTTGAGAAGCTGGTCAAAGTCAAAACCGGACGCCGCGATGATTTTCAGGATGATCGAGCGCCGGAGTTCGGCGGGCAGCGTTTCGGGCAATGTGCTGATATAGGATTCCACCAGATATATGGTGTCGACGCCTTTGGTTCTCATATTGAAGACGCCGTAGAGCTGGTCTATATCGAGGTACCTGTCGGTGTCCGCGCCACCCGGGGGCGACTCGTCCCAAAAAAGGTCGCGGTCCCCGCCCGAGATGCCGTACGGCGTCTCGGGAACAGGGTCGTAAAGCGGAGGAGGCGGGGCCTGCGGGACCGCCACCGGTTCCGGCTGGTACGTCGCGGCTTTCATGGCCTCAAACTCCAGCTCCGTATCCTCGTCCGTTTTTTTGATGACGCGCATTTTTTCCAGCACGTCCAGCACTTTGTTGCCGTCTTTCTTCTGCGACACGACAAAACCTCCCCGCGGGCTTCCGGCCCGCCCTAGGGTATACCATCGTTATTCTAACCAGTTTTAATGTATTTGTCAAATGTTTTTGATAATTTTTTCATCAAACCCTATACAGGGAGTTTTTTTTACGGTAAAATAAAGCATACACACTATCCGACAGGAGGACGACAGAGTGCATTGCGCGCATTGCGGGAAGCCCATGCTGAACGGCTTTAAGTTCTGCCACCACTGCGGGGAGGCCGTCAGCGTCGTCACGGCTGCGCCCGAAATAACGGCGGCGGAACCGGCGCCGGAACCGGAGGAGAACCTCTTTCTCCCGTCCGGTCCCGCCGAAGAATCCGGCGCCGCCGTCATGGCCGAACCGGAGACCGTTCAGACGCAAACGGCCCCGGAACCCGACGCCGGTCCGTATCCGGAGCCGCAAACCGGCACGGAAGAAGAGGGCGGCTATGTTCCGGCGGGCAGGATATTGATTCTGGAATTGCTGTGCGCCATCCCGGTGCTGAATTTCTTCCTGCTGGTGTTCATGGCGTCGTCGGGGCGCAGGTCTTTTCTGCGGGAATACGCGCGGGGCAAGCTGCTGGCCCTGATGACGCTCACGCTGCTCCTGCTGTTCGCCGCGCTGACCGTGGTCGCGCTGATGTATTTCGAGGTCATCGAGCCGATATATCTGTTCCGGTGGGGGGCATAGGGCAAAGACGGAGCGGCAGGGCGCGTGGAACGCGGCGGCCCCGCACTGAACAAACCGCTCTTTACAGAGCGGTTTGTTGTTTTCAGCGTGCCCCGCTGTGACCGTGCGAACCCGTTTAATAACCTGCACGTCTCTGCAGGTGGGCAACCTCTCCGCCGCATTACTGCTTCCAACATCCAACAGCGACCAGCGCTGCCGGGAGGCCTGCAAACCGGGGCGGAAGACGGAATCCCGATGTGGAAATGTGGGTTTAAATAGGCCCGTCACGCGAAAAGCAGGGAACTGAAGGTATTATATCACAAAGAGGAGGGTTTGACAATAGGAAGTTTGTAGGGATTTACGCCTTCGATTTTGTAAAAAGCATCCCAAACCAGTTGCGCTTAGCCTCCAGATTTTCCATCAGCGTATCCAGGCGCGCCTGATACTCCTCGTTGTCCATCGCCTCTTTCACCGAGGTCTTCCACACGGGATCGCCGTGTCCTACAAAATAGAGGATGTGGAAACCGTGATAGTGGTCGTCGACCTCCACGATACCGGTGTCGCCGGGTTTGCGGGACGGATCGACGGCCCAGTTCAAAAACGGCTCGACATAGCTTGACGACGGGGTGATGCCGGTATACAGCCCGCCGGTGTTTTTGGAACCGTCGTCGGTGGTGTATTCCCCCGCCAGCTCCGCGAAATAATCCTCGTCCGCCGCGCCGTCCTTCCACATCCGCAGTATCTCCTCGGCGCGCGCTCCCGCCTCCTCCACGGTATCGTAACCGTCCGTCTGAATAAGGATATGGCGCACGTCGCTGGAAAGCTCCTCGTCGCGGTACCTTTTGAGGAAGAGCGTGACGAGGAAACTGTCCCCGTCCTCCACGACGGCTTTGTCGCCGGCCTTGCGGGAAACGTCGCCCAGAAATTCCTCCAGAACGGAATCAGCAAGGTCGGATACCTTATATTTTTTGAATAAGGTGTTATCGGTTTCGGCGGGTTCTTCGGCGTCACCGTCCCCATCCCCGCCGTCTTCTCCGTCCCCGGCGTCTTCGGCGCTGTCATCATCTATAGAGCCGTCGTACTCATGGCTGAGGGCCAGGAACGAGCCGGAGCCGGTGACCCGGGCGAGCATTTCGTCCGCTTTTTTACGCTGCGCTTCGCGGTAGGACGCCAGTTCTTCCTCCGAATACTCCCCTTCCTCCCTGTCCGACGGAACGCCCGGAATGGGGAAGATATGGTAGTCTATATAGTCGTAATCCCCGCGGTGCTCCTCATAGTAGCCCTGCAGGGCGGCGTCGCTCCGGTCGAAAGACGCCATTGTCGCCGTCACATAGCGGTCGGACAGCATGGCGCGCTCCAGAAAGGCGCGATAGCCCCTGAGCGTGATGCCCCGCCCGTAGTTGCTGCGCAGCATCCGGTCGGGCTTCTGGCCCGCTAGGGCCGCGGCGGTCTCAAGGGCGGCGACCGTTTCGTCTATCCGGTCTTTGTCCTCCTGCGTCAGGCCGATCCCCTCGCGTCTGGCCGCCTCGCTCTGCGCGACGACGGAGGTAAGCGACTGGATAGTCCATTCCACGAACAGGTCCTCGTAATCTTTCTCCGCGGGATCTATCCCGTAAGTATAGTACATCATAAAATAGTGGAAATCAAACTCCGCCCCGGTTATCTTCACGCCCCCTATATCAAGCGCCTTCATATTGGCCGGTATAAGTCCCGAACCGGACACGACCAGAAGGGCGATCGCCAGCACCACCACCACCGAAACCGTGACCACAACGGCGCGCCGGAACGCATCCTGCCGCCGCTGCTTTTCCTTGGCGGACAAATCCGGTCCGTTTGTCTTTGTTTCCCTGCGCAGTCTTTTTTCCCTTGACGCACTCATCAGTGTATCTCTCCTTAAATATAAATTACCAAGCCCAAAAAGCCGTGATTTCCAAACGGAGTTATTGTATACGATTCCCGGACAAATATCAAGACGTTTTTACAAGCGTTCCATAAAGAGCGTGTAGGATTACAATAGAAGTGTTACAGGAAGTGGGGAGCAAGAGGTAGCGAATAGGAGAACCATCTGCTAAAGTTGAGTTGCAAGACACAACAAGGCAGGAGGTCAGCTATTCGCTAT
>JAIRUE010000070.1 GCA_031254575.1 Oscillospiraceae bacterium
GGGGCTTATCCTGTCGGCGGCGCTGAGCATCGGTCACAGCGCCCTGTTGCGGGATGGCGTGGATGTTCCCGCGCTGGTCATGGCGGCGGTCGCGCTGGTGTTGCTGCTGGCGGTGAAAAAACTCAGCCCTATCCTGCTGATCACGGTATACGGCGTGCTGGGCGCCGTGTTTTTGCGGTGAAAAATATATTGCAATCGTGCCCGCGCTGTGGTATGATAAAGTGTAGCGCGCAAAAAACCATCCGTGGAGGTGAAATGCCATGAAAGAAGGAATCCATCCCCCGTATACCCAGACGACGATTCGTTGCGCCTGCGGAGAGGTCATCGAGACAGGCTCCACGAGGGAAAACATCCGCGTTGAGATATGCTCCAAATGCCACCCCTTCTTTACCGGGAAGCAAAAACTGGTGGATACGGGCGGGCGCGTTGACCGCTTCAACCGCAAGTTTGGAAGAACTTGACAGGCACTCCGCCGTCCGGTAACGCCAGGCTCGCGCCGGGCGTGGTCGGCGGCGCGGAAGCGTTAACAAACAGGGAGCCGCGCGGAGCGTGGCTTGTTTGTTTAGAGCGGGCGCCCTGTTCATTGTCCCGCGGATGTGAAAACCCCGGGCGTACGCCGGCTGTTGGAGCGTGACGGAGGCTTTGAAACCCTATCTTTCTCCCGCCAAGACGGGTGAGGCGGTGTTTTGCGAGCGCGGCAGCCGCTTCGTCGGCGTGTGCGCCGCCGTACCGGACGAGGACGGGGCCAGAGAATTTATCGGAGAGATACGGCGTAAGCACCCCGGCGCGTCGCACAATGTCTATGCCTATCGTCTCAGGGACGGCGCGGAACGCCTGTCCGACGACGGCGAGCCGTCCGGCACGGCGGGTTCTCCGGTGTTCGGGGTACTGGCCCGCCGGGATCTGGTCAACGCCGTGATCGTTGTGACGCGCTACTTCGGAGGCACATTGCTGGGGGCGGGCGGCCTTGTCCGCGCGTACGCCAAATCGGCCGCCGCCGCGCTGGACGCGGCGGGCGTCGCCGAGTGGACGCTGTGGCGGGAGGGGATGATTACCGTGCCGTACCCGCTGTACGAGAGGGTAAACCGTTTGCTCGAAGGGGCCGGTGCCCGCAATACAGGATCGGAGTTCGGGGAGAATGTGTCGGTAAAGTTTCAAGTCTCCGGGGAGTCTTGGGAACCGCTCTGCGCCGTGTTGCGGGAGCTGACCGGGGGCGATGCCCCCGGGACGCTCCGGACGCTGTACAGGCCGTGACGGGGTGAGGATATGGAGGAGCTGCGAAACCGCTATCAGCATGACGCCGACCGCATTGTACACTCCAAGGCGTTCCGGCGGCTGATCCATAAAACACAGATGTTTCTGATGCCGGCGGGCGATCATTACCGCACCCGTATGACCCACGCGCTGGAGGTATCGAGGATCGCGCGGACAATGGCGCGGGCGCTGGGGCTGGACGAGGACCTCACCGAGGCGATCGCGCTGGGGCACGATCTGGGGCACGCGCCGTTCGGCCACGCGGGCGAACGGGCGCTCAACGGGGTCGTACCCGGGGGGTTTTCGCATAACCGGCAGAGCCTGCGGGTGGTGGAGCGGTTGGAGAAGGACGGCGAAGGCTTGGGGCTCTCCCCGGAGGTGTGCGAGGGGATCCTGCGTCATTCGGGAGACACGCTTTCCCGGTCGGGCGAGGGTCAGCTGGTCCATCACGCCGACCGCATCGCCTACCTGAGCCACGATATGGACGACGCGGTGCGCGGGGGGCTTTTGGAATTGACCGACGTCCCCGAAGATTTGCGGAACGTGCTGGGCGGCACGCCCCGGGAGCGTATTAACACGCTGGTCAATGACCTTGTGGCCTCAAGCCGGGACGGCGGCGTGCGTTTCTCAGATGAGAAACGGGAGGCGATGGATGCGCTGCGTGTTTTCATGTTTGAGAATGTGTACTTTAATCCGCGTGCCAAAAGTGAGGAAAGCAAAGTGCCCGAAAGCGTAGGGCAATTATATGATTATTTTATGAAGCGCTATGACGAAGTGCCGGAAACCCTGCGGCGGATCGCGGAGGAGGACGGGGAAGACCCCGGGCGCGCCGTTTGCGACTACATAGCGGGGATGACCGACCGGTTTTTTGAGGCAAAATTCGTGGAAGCGTTCATACCGCAGGGCTGGAAGCGCGTATAGCCTTGGCGGGTTATGGTAAATATATCATGGGGCGGTGAAAATGGCCTTTCCGGACGCGTTTTTGGAGGAAATCACCCTAAAGACCGATATGCTCGCGCTCGTTTCCCACTATACGCAGCCGGTGCGGCGCGGGACGCGGTGGTTTGCCCGGTGCCCGTTCCACAGCGAAAAGACGCCCTCGTTCACCGTCACGCCGGAGAGCGGCCTGTTCTATTGTTTCGGATGTCAGGCCGGGGGCGGTCCCATCCAGTTTGTCATGCGCGCCGAGAACCTGGAGTTTGCCGACGCGGTGAGGCTCCTGGCGGAGAGGCTGGGCCTCGCGGTCCCGGAGGGGGACGGCGGAGAGGGTTCGCGTGTGCGGCGGGAGAGGCTGATCGAGGTCAACCGTATGGCGGCCCGGTGGTTTTACGGGATGCTGGGAAGCGAAGAAGGGCGGCATTGCGCGGAATATATGCGGTCACGCGGCATGAGGCCCGAATACGCGCGGCGCTTCGGGCTGGGGTACGCGCCGGACCGCTGGGACGGCCTGCTGGCCGCTCTGACGGAAGCCGGGGTGTCGGCGGACGAGCTTTTCGCGGCGGGCCTTGTTTCACGGGGAAAGAGAGGCGGCCTCTACGACGCTTTCCGCGACAGGCTGATGTTTCCCGTCTTCGACCTGCGGGGGCAGGTGATCGCCTTTTCGGGGCGTGCCCTGGGCGGGGACGCCGCCGCGAAGTACAAAAACAGCGCGGAATCGGCCGTATACCAGAAGCGGAGCGTCCTGTACGGGGCGCATATCGCGCGCAGGACGGCGCGCGCGTATTGGATTCTCTGCGAGGGCAACGTCGACGTCTTTACCCTCCATCAGGCGGGGTTTGACAACGCCGTCGCCACTTGCGGCACGGCGCTGACCGATACGCAGGCGCGTTTGATTGCCCGCCATGTGAAGGAGCTTGCGATCGCCTATGACGCCGACGCCGCGGGGCAGAACGCCACGCAGAAGGCCGTAAGGACGCTGGAAGCCGCCGGGGTGCGCGTGCGCGTGCTGCGCCTGAGCGGCGCCAAGGACCCGGACGAATTCATCCGCGCCTATGGCCCCGGGGAGTTCGAGAAGCTGCTGGCCGGTTCTCAGAACCATACGGAGTATCGCCTGTCACTGTTGGAGGCGCAGTTTCCCCGGGACGGCGACGCGGGCAAGCTGGAGTTTTTGCGCGAGGCGACAAAACTGCTGGCGGAGCTGCCGACGCAGGGAGAGCGCGAGGTCTACGCCGCGCGGGTGGCGGCCGGGCTGGGCATAGACGGCAAGGCCGTGTCCAAGGACGTGGAAGCAGCCGTCCGCAAGCGCGGCAGGGCTTCCCAAAAGGCGTTCGAGACGCGTCTGCTTCGCCCGGACGCGCGGGACCGGGCCACGGCCAGGCAGGTCGCGGAGGAACAGGCCCTTGTGTTGCTGCTGCGGCTGCCGGAAACGGAAACGTCGCTGACGGCGGCCGATTTTGAAACCGAGGAGCGCCGGTTCCTCTTTGAAAACCGTTCCAGCCCTTACGGCGAGCAGACGGCGCAGCTCCGCGCGGAGCTGCTGGCGCGGTATGAGGAGCTGCCGGGCGACGTCAGGGCGCTGCGGGACTGCGAGAGGCGGATCAAGGAGCCGAGGGCGAAATTTATGCATTATTAGAGATGTAAAACTTTAGAAGAAGAGGGGGATGGACCGTGAGCATGGAGGAAAAGAGTATTGACCTTGCTGAGATGATGGAACAGTGGCGCAAGCGCGGCAGAATATCGGCCAAGGAGCTCCACGACGTACTGGAGGATATGGAAATCGACTCGGACCAGATCGACCGCATCTACGACCAGCTCGAGAGCATGGACGTTGAGATCCATGTCGACGAGTACCCCGAGGACCTGCCTTCCGAAACCTTGCCGGACCTCGAGGAGATAGAGGAGATACCTCCCGAGGAACTGGAAGACCCCGAAGCGCTGGCCGAGGGGTTCAACATCGACGACCCCGTGCGCACTTACCTCAAGGAGATCGGCAAAGTGCCCCTGCTCACGGGAGACGAGGAGATCTATCTGGCCCGGCGCATGTTCGAGGATAACGACGAGGAAGCCAAAGCCAAGCTGGCCGAGGCCAACCTCCGCCTTGTCGTGTCGATCGCCAAGCGCTACGTCGGGCGCGGGATGCTGTTCCTCGATCTCATTCAGGAGGGCAACCTGGGGCTTATCAAAGCCGTGGAGAAGTTTGACTACTCCAAAGGCTATAAATTTTCCACATACGCCACCTGGTGGATTCGCCAGGCCATCACCCGCGCCATCGCCGATCAGGCCCGCACGATCCGCATACCGGTCCATATGGTCGAGACCATCAACAAAGTCATCCGGGTCTCCCGCCAGCTCCTTCAGGAACTGGGACACGACCCGTCGCCGGAGGAAATATCGCTGGAGATGGGCATGAGCGTCGAAAAGGTGCGCGAGATCATGAAAATCGCGCAGGAGCCGGTCAGCCTGGAAACCCCGATCGGCGAGGAGGAGGACAGCCATCTGGGCGACTTTATCCCCGACGAGGACGCGTCGGAGCCCGCCGAGGCGGCGTCGTTTACCCTGCTCAAGGAGCAGCTCATCTCGGTTCTCGGCTCGCTGACGCCGCGGGAGGAAAAGGTTTTGAAGCTCCGTTTCGGCATCGAGGACGGGCGCACCCGCACGCTGGAGGAAGTGGGAAGGGAGTTCAACGTCACCCGCGAGCGTATCCGCCAGATTGAGGCCAAGGCGCTGCGCAAGCTGCGCCATCCCAGCCGCTCCAAAAAATTAAAGGATTTTCTCAACTGACGGAGCATAGACTTGTCTCGCACGGGGGTGAAAACAGATATGTCTGTGTGGGTATCGCTGCTGCTGGGCATCGTGCAGGGCGCGACGGAGTTCCTGCCCGTTTCCAGCTCGGGGCATCTCGCCATTGTGGGCAGTCTGCTCGACGTCGCGGAGATGAAAGAGAGCCTGCTGTTTGACGTGCTGCTGCATATCGGCACGCTGGGCGCGGTGTTCGCGGCGTTCCACAGGGATATTGCGGAGCTCTGCGGGGCGTTCCTCTCCCTTTTTTCCGCGAGGGAGCGCCGGGACGAGCGGGGCTTGCCCGCGCGGCGGCTGCTTCTTTTGCTGGCTGTAGCCACTGTCCCGCTGCTGTTCGCCGTATTCTTTGAATCGTATGTGAGCGTTTTGGCCGACGACCTCCGGTTTGTGGGCTGCGCCCTTGTCGGTACCGGCGTTCTGCTCTATATCGCAGACCGCGTGAAGGCCGGAAAAAAGAACGAAAAAACGGCGCTGGTGTCCGACGCCGTGATGGTGGGCCTTATGCAGGCTGTCGCCGTCATACCGGGGCTGTCGCGTTCCGGCTCCACCATCGCCGCCGGTTTGATGCGGGGATTTGGCCGCGGGTTTGCCGTCAGGTTCTCTTTTCTGATGAGCATCCCGGCCGTGCTGGGGGCCGTGCTGCTGGAATTGGGCAAGGCGTTTTCCGGAGGCGTGACGGCGGCCGAGCTGGCTGTTTACATACCCGGTATGCTGGCGGCGGGCATCGTCGGATACGGCGCGCTCGTTTTGCTGAAGAGGCTGGCGGCGAAAGGCCGCTTCGGAGTGTTCGCCGTTTACTGTGCCGCCGTGGGGCTTGTCACGGTCACGCTCGCTATATTTTTCGGATAGGAGACGCGTATGCCCGCACGAAAGACGCCGCCCAAAAAGGCAATGCCCGCAAAGACAAACCGCCGCCCCGTCCGCCGCGAGGTTGGGGCGCTGGTTTGCTTTTTGCTCGGGATCTTCACCCTGTTTTCCCTCTTCGGGGCGCAGGCGTGGCTGCTTGACGTCCTCCGCGGGGGCCTGGACTTTATTGTCGGCGGCGGCTTTATCCTTTTTCCGTTCATGAGCCTGTGCGCGGCGGTCGTGCTGCTGTTCCACCGGGGCCGGCCGGTTATCCTGCGTGTCGTATGCGTTTTTGTCGTTCCCGTCCTGACGGGGACGCTTGCCGGACTGTTTGCCGCCGGGGAAGACGCCGCCCCGCCGCTTGCCGTACCGCTGGCGGACCGTTTTGCCTGGCTGCTGCGCGTCGGGCTGAGCAGGCCGGTCGCCGCCGTCCTGCTGGTTTCCGGCGTGGTATTCTGCGGCTTTGCCATCCTCCGCCTCAGCCCCGTCGCCGTCGTTGACATGCTGCACGGCAGGCAGAGGCGGACGTATGAACCTCAGCCTGTTCCCAGCCGCGAGCCAAAACCGGAGAGGACGGAAAAACCGGCCGCGCCGGAGAAGCCGGAACGGAAAAAACAGCGCCCCGATTTCGACGTGCCTGTATACGCCGGGCCCGATCCGGAGCCGGACGAGCCCCTGCCGGTCGGCATCCTGCCGGGGCGCGGCGAGAAGGTCAGGACCCCCGCCGAATTGCTCGGCGGCGTACCGTCGCGTCCGTCCGGGGCGGATGTCCGGGGAAATACGGCGCGGGACCCGTTATCGGTAAAGGATGTCATGCCGCTGACCGGCGTGAAGCTCGAACCCATCCCGCTCCCGGAGGGGACGGGCGTCCCGCCGTGGGAGGGCGAACCGGCGGCGGGCGGGACCGGCCCGGACCGTCCGCGGAAAACGGAACCGGACGGGAACACGGCCGGCGGCCGCCTCTCCATCAGGGACGCCGCGCCGCCGGTCATACCGGAGCTGACGCCGGTCGCGTCGGTGTCGGTCGCGGCGGACGGCCCGCTCCTGCCGGAGGAAACGCCGGCGCCGTACCGCCTGCCCCCCGTGTCGCTGCTGACGGCGACCCGCCCCGCCTCCGACAACCTCGCGGGGAAGAACGAGGAGGAGCTTAAAAACAACGCCGAGAGGCTGATCGCGGCCATGCAGAGTTTCGGCATCGGGGCGTCGGTCCTCAACGTGACGCGCGGTCCGTCGGTGGCGCGGTATGAGATCGAGCCGGAGTCGGGCGTCAGGCTGTCGTCCCTGACCAGCCGCGCCGACGACATCGCGCTGTCGCTGGGCGCGGTGGGGGTGCACATCGCCCCGGTGCCGGGCAAGGCCAACGTCGTCGGCATCGAGGTGCCCAACCGCATGGTGTCGACCGTCTACATACGTGACCTGATCAATTCGCCGGAATTCAAAGCGGCGGACAGCCCCACCGCCTTCGTGCTGGGCCGTGACATCACCGGGCAGAACATCGTCGCGGACGCCGCCAAACTGACCCACCTCCTGATCGCCGGCACGACCGGCTCGGGCAAGTCGGTCTGCATGAACACGCTTATCACCTCGATGCTTTACAAAGCGTCGCCGGACGAGCTGCGCTTTATCATGGTCGATCCGAAGATGGTCGAGCTGGGCGTCTATAACGGCATACCCCATCTGCTCTCGCCGGTCGTCACCGACCCCAAACGCGCCGCCGAGGCTCTGGAATGGGCCGTGGCCGAGATGGACGGGCGGTATAACCTGCTGATGCAGCGCGGCAAGCGCGACATCGTTTCCTATAACGAGGAGGTTTCGCGCGAACCGGACGGCGTGACGATGCCGCGCATCGTGATCATCATCGACGAGATGGCCGACCTGATGATGGTGGCGCGCAAGGAGGTCGAAACGGCGGTGGCGCGGATCGCGCAGAAGGCGCGCGCGTGCGGGGTGCACCTTATTCTCGCGACGCAGCGCCCCGAGGCCAAGGTCGTCACCGGCATCATCAAGGCCAACACGCCCTCCCGCATCGCGTTCGCCGTCAAAGGCAATCTGGACAGCCGCATCATCCTCGACACCGGCGGCGCGGAAAAACTGGTCGGGCGCGGCGACATGCTCTATCTGCCGATCGGCGCGCCCAAACCGGTGCGCGTGCAGGGGTGCTATGTATCAGGCGAGGAAGTGTCGCGCGTCGTGCAGTTCATCAGCGAGAGCTCCCCCGCCAATTACTCCGCCGAAATGCTGGCGCATCTGGAGGGCAAAAACGGCAGCGGAAACGGTTCCCCGTCCGGAGGGCGGGACGGCGGTCCGGAGGGAGGGGACCCCATGCTGCCCGCCGCGATCGAGGTCATCGTCGGGTCGGGACAGGGCTCCACCTCGTATTTGCAGCGCCGGCTGAAACTGGGCTACGCCCGCGCCGCCCGCCTGATGGACGAGATGGAGGAGCGCGGCATCGTGGGGCCGTTCGAGGGCAGTAAGCCCCGGCAGGTGCTGATTACGCCGGAACAGTGGGAGGAGATGAAGTAGGTTTGCTCCATCCCCTTCCGTTCCGGAATCATTTTCTATTTTTTATGCGTGTTTTTGCTCTTGGCCCCCGGCATCTGCGCCACGGGGCGCTGCTCGTTTTTTGTCTGCGGCGTTTTCTGATTGCTCTCCGTCCCGTGGGGCTCCCCCTCGCCGGGACGTCGCATTCCGGCTTTTGCCATCATCTCACGCTCCTTTTCGCATAGTATAAGCCTTTACAGGCGCATTATACCTTAAAATCCTATCATTTCGCATTGATTTTATCCTGTCCGCAATCGACAATATGGGTGCCGGGGGAATGAACGGCCCCCGCAATTTGATAAAAAGAGGTGCCGACACATGCAAGTACGAACCATCCGTAAACTCGCGGCCCTGGCCCTGGCGCTTGTCTTCTCCGTAAGCCTGCTTCCCGCGGCCCTGGCGGCCGGTGCGCAGAACTTTACCGACGTCGCCGGGCACTGGGGCGAAAGCCATCTGGCCAAGATGATCGAAGCCGGCGTCATCGCGGGCGACGGCAAGGGCCACGCGATGCCCGACAAACCCATCGAACGCTACGAGGCGGCTGTCATGCTCTCCAAAGTATTCGGCCTCAACCGCCTTGACCTCGGCGACGCCGTCACCGGCCATTACACCGACATCGACGCGACAAGCCCCTATGTGGAAACCTACATAAACAACGTCATCGCGGCGAAGTTTATGCAGGGCAGCGCCGGACAGTTCGAGCCCTACCGCTCCATCCCGCGCGAGGAGGCGTTCACCGCCCTCCGCAAGGCGCTGCGCATCCCCGACGCGCCCGGCGCCTTCGTCTCCCGCTTCCCGGACTTTGACGACGTGCCCGGTTGGGCGGAGGGGCATATCCTCGCCATGGAAGCCGCCGGGATGATTTCCGGCAAGGACGGCAAGATCGCCCCCGCCGACGTCATCACCCGCGCGGAGTTCGCCGCCCTCCTGTCCAAAGGCATAAGCCTGTTCATCGACGCGGACACCGATTTTGAGGACGCGGAACTGAAACGCGCCGTCATCCGCAAACCCGGCGTCACCCTGGAGAACCTCACCATTGAGGAACTGATCCTTCTGGAAGGCGTGGACGGCGGCGTCACCCTGGTCAACTGCGACATCGGCACCCTGACGGTGCGCGGCGGCGAGACCGTCCAGCTTGTCGCTTCCAGCGTGACAGAGCTGCTCATCGACGCCACCTTCCCCGGCGCCGTCCACGTGGACGTGGACGAGGACTCCCTTGTCGAACTGGCCCGCATCTATTCCGAAGACGCCACCGTCGGCGGCGACGGAGAGATCCTTGTCGTCGAGGACCACACGGACGGCGGTGGCACCGGCGGCGGCGGCGACCTGTTTACCGTGGCGGCCGGGACCGTGCACTCCTCCGTGACCGCCGGCGCGGCTGTCAGCGGCAGTGAGATCACCATCACCCTGACCGGCGACCTGCTGTATGACGACAACGTCTTCCTTCCCACCAGCGCCGGAGACTTTGAAGCCGTCACCGACGGCGGCGGACAGCCCCTCGCCGCGGTGCTGGACGGCGCGTTCACAGCCGTCGAGTTCAACGCCAAAGCGATCCTCACGGCCCTCGGCTTCACCCTCGTGGACATCGAGCAGACCAACGCGGCGCTCGCGGCCTACGAACAGGACGGCGGCTCCAAGATCGACCAGCCCGCCAACATCGTTGAGGACAACGGCGTCTGGAGCAAAAAGACGTTCGCCCGCGACCCCTCGGCCTTTGACGACGCCTTCACCGTCCTCGTCCTCGGCGGCGGGACCGCGACCCTCGTGTTCACGCAGGGCGGCGACACCCTCACCGTCATCATCGACGCCACCGGCCTGACCGTCGGCTCCGCCGCGTAAAGCGCCCGCGTAACAGTCAACAGCCCCCCGCCCGTGACACGGGCGGGGGGTTTTTACCGCGCCGAAAAATCGGCGTAGATCACATTGCCTGTTTTTTTGCCGTCCCCGGCGCGCGCGAAGCCTCAAACGCCAGGCAGTTCCTCACGCTGTCCCGGCCGCGTCCGTCCAGCGTCCGGTACTGTCCTATGAGGGCGCGCTCCTCCCCGCTGAGGTAGGACGGCATCTCCTCCCCGCGGCCCAGCAGGTAATCGGCGCTGACCTCAAAGAAATCCGCCAGCAGGCAGAGGGTCTCGTAATTCATCTGCCGCCTGCCGGTTTCGTAGGAGGAATAGGTTTGCTGCGATATATTCAGATATTTGGAGACCTCCGCCTGCCGGAGGTTTTTCTGAGTGCGTATTTCTGCGATACGGAGCGACAGCACGGCGCATACCCCCGGGTAGAGAGTAGCGCATAAACCCTTGCGCTTCAATGAATACGTCATATTGACTATTATTTTCTGTTTTTCGCTTGACAATACGTCATTATGACGTTATACTGAGCTTGCCAAACAAAATTTGAAAGGGTGGATTACTGTGAAAAGGCTCCGCAACAGCAAACGCAAGGGCTTTACCCTGATCGAACTCATCGTGGTCATCGTCATCATCGCCATTCTGGTGGCGGC
>JAIRUE010000081.1 GCA_031254575.1 Oscillospiraceae bacterium
CGGCAGGACGCCGCCGGAACCGGGCACGGCCGGAACGCCCGCCTCCCGCGCCGTTCCGACGGCCCGGGCCTTGTCGCCCAGCAGCCTCAGCGCGGCGGGGGAGGGGCCGATGAACGTGACGCCGTTGTCCAGGCACAGCTGGGCGAAATCCGCGTTCTCCGACAGGTAGCCGTACCCCGGGTGTATCGCGTCGGCTTTCAGCGCCAGAGCCGCGCCGACGATCTGGCGCATGTTGAGGTAGCTGTCGCGGGACGGCGCGGGGCCGATGCAGACGCTTTCGTCGGCGAGCTGCGCGTGCAGCGCGTCGCGGTCGGCCTCGGAGTAGACCGCCGCGCTGACGACGCCCATGTCGCGGCAGGCGCGTATCACGCGTACGGCGATCTCCCCCCGGTTTGCGATCAGAATCTTCTTAAACATACCGCTCAACCCACGGCAAACGAGATCGTCGCGACGGCCGCGACCGCGTCCTCAACGCGGGCGGTGCATTCGGCGAACCCGACGCCCATCTTATGCCTTACCAGTTCCGCCCCGAGCAGCAGCGTGTCGCCGGGGACGACCTTGCGGCGGAATTTTGCCTTGTCCACGCCGGCCATAAACCCGACCCTGCCCTTGTGCTCCGGCAGCGAGAGAAGGGCCACCGCCCCGGTCTGCGCCAGCGCCTCGATGATCAGCACGCCGGGCAGGACGGGCAGGTTGGGGAAATGCCCTCTGAAAAAATCCTCTTCTCCCGTGACGCGCCAGTACGCGCCGGCGCGCACGCCGGGCTCCAGCTCCGTCACCCCGTCCAGCAGCAGAAACGGCTCGCGGTGCGGCAGGATTGTCTTCACCCAGTCCCGGTCCCTATCCATGCTCATTCCGCCCTGATTTCAAATAACGGCTGCCCGTACTCCACCATCGCGCCGTTTTCGGCCAGCACCTGCCCGACGACGCCGCCGCAGGTGGACTCGATCTCGTTCATCAGCTTCATCGCCTCGATGATACAGAGCGTGTCGCCCTTCCTCACGCGGCTCCCCTCCCTCACAAACGGCTCCGCGTCGGGCGACGGCGCGGTGTAGAACACGCCTACCAGCGGGGCCCTGACGACCTCGCCTCCCCCGGTCCCGGCCGGACGCGCCGCCGCGGCCCCGTGAGCGGGATAGGGAACGGCCTCCGCCGGTGACGGCGAAAGATTGAAACCGCGGCTGACCGAGATCGTCTCATCGCCGCGCGAGACATGGATGCCGGATGCGTCGGGGACGCGCTCCAGCAGATAGTCGAACAGTTCCTTCAGGTCCATCGGTCAGTCCGCCTTTCCCAGCAGTATTGAGGCGTTGTGCCCGCCGAAGCCGAACGAGTTGCTCAGGGCGGCGCGGAGCTTCGCGGGGCGCGCCGCGTTCGGAACGACGTCGAGGTCGCATTCGGGGTCGGGTTCTTTATAGTTGACGGTGGGCGGCAGCAGCCCGTGCCTGAGGGTGAGCGCGGTAAACGCCGCCTCGACGCCGCCCGCCGCGCCCAGCAGGTGCCCGGTCATGGACTTGGTGGAGGAAACGGGGGGCGGGTCGCGGAACGTCTTTTTGATCGCCACGGCCTCCGCCTTGTCGCCCAGCGGCGTACCGGTGCCGTGGGTGTTGATGTAATCGGCAGAGGACAGCCCCGCCTCGTCAAGGGCCATCCTCATGGCGGCCGAGGCGCCGCCGCCCTCGGGATCGGGCCCCGTGATATGGACCGCGTCGGAGGTCGCGCCGTACCCCAGCACTTCCGCGTAAACCGCCGCGCCGCGCCTGACCGCCGACGCCTCGCTCTCCAGGATCATAATACCCGCGCCCTCGCCCAGCACAAACCCGCCGCGGCGCCTGTCAAAGGGGATGGACGCGTTTTGGGGGTCGGCGCTTTCCGACAGCGCCGTCATGTTGCCGAACCCGGCCAGAGAGATCGGCGTGATCGCCGCCTCGCTCCCGCCCGCGACGCAGACGTCCAGCATCCCGTATTTGATGTTGCGGAACGCGTCGCCGACGGCGTGGACGCCGGTGGCGCAGGCCGAAACGGGGCAGTAGGAGAGGCCCTTTATGCCGTACTGAATGGAAATCAGCCCCGCCGCCATGTTGGGGATCATCATCGGGACGAAAAACGGCGAGACGCGGCCCGGGCCTTTCTCCATCAGAATGGTGTGCTGTTCCTCGTATGTTTCCATGCCGCCGATGCCGCTGCCGACGATCACGCCCGCGCGGTACGGGTCCGGAAAGGCGCCGATCCCCGCGTCCTCCACCGCCATACGGGCGGCCGCGAGGGCGTAGTGGCAGTAGCGGTCGTTGCGGCGGATCAGCTTTTTGTCCAGAAAGTCGGCGGGATCAAACCCCTTGACCTCGGCGGCGAGTTTGGCTTTGAACAGTGTTGTGTCAAACCGCGTGACGGGGCCTATGCCGCACACGCCGCGCGTGACGCCGTCCCACGCGGCCTTCGCGCCGACGCCCACGGGCGTGACCAGCCCGATGCCGGTGATGAATACGCGGTTCATAACGCCAGCCCCCCGTCCACCGAAATGACCTGCCCGGTGATGTACGACGCCTCTTCCGAAGCCAAAAAGCCCACGGCCGCCGCCACTTCCCCCGGCGTCCCGGCGCGTTCCAGCGTAATGCGCCCCAGGACGCGCTTCGCGGCCTCCTCCGGCGCGGCTCCGGTCATGTCGGTCGTGATCCAGCCCGGCGCGACGGCGTTTACGGTGACGCCGCGCTTGCCGGTCTCCTTGGCGAGGGATTTGGTAAGGCCGATCAGCCCCGCCTTGGACGCGGCGTAGTTGGCCTGCCCGGCGTTGCCGGACAGGCCGGACGCCGAGGCGATATTGATGATGCGCCCGGCCGGGGATTTGAGCAAAAACCGCAGGGCGGCCCGGCAGAGGTAAAAGGCCCCGTGGAGGTTGACGCGCAGCACCTCGTCAAACTGCTCGTCCGTCATCCGCATTAAGAGCGTGTCGCGCGTCAGACCCGCGTTGTTGACTAAAACGTCGAGCCGCCCGAACCGTTCGACTGTTCTGGCGATCCAGTCCTTGCAGACCGCGCTGTCCGAACAGTCGCCGGTCAGCACCAGCGTATCCGTTTTACAGGAAGCGGCGACGTTTTCGGCCATCGCCGCGTTGTCCCGGCAGCAGAGGGCTATGTCAAGGCCGTTCCTTGACAGCTCCGCGGCGCAGGCCGCGCCGATCCCCCTGCTGGCCCCCGTGACCAGCGCCACGCGCCTGTCCGTCATAGGCTTCCGGGCTCCTTTCGCGGTTCGCGGGCGGAGGGGTTCAGTCCCGCGGGGAGAAGTTCCTCCGCCTGCGCAAAAATGCTTTCAATGATCTCCCGGCATGTCCGCCGCGTGTTGACCATCCCGGCGATCTGGCCGCACATGAACGTGCCCTCCTCCAGATTGCCGTCTTTGGCGGCCCTGCGCAGCGAGCCGGACATGATCTCCTCCATCTCCTCAAGGGAGGTCTCTTCCTTCTCCATAGCCAGCAGTTTGCGGCTGAACGGGGTTTTCAGGCAGCGCGCCGGATGCCCGCCCGAACGCCCCGTCACAACGGTGCCGGTGTCTTTGGCGCCGAGGACGCGCTGCTTATAGGTCTCAGGGACGCCGCATTCCTCCGCCGTGAGGAAGACCGTGCCGCACTGCACGCCCGCCGCGCCCAGCATAAACGCCGCCGCGACCCCTCTTCCGTCGGCGATGCCGCCCGCCGCGATAACGGGGATCTTGACCGCGTCGGCCACCTGCGGCACCAGGCAGAAGGTCGTCAGGTCGCCGATATGCCCCCCGGCCTCGCAGCCCTCGCACACCAGCGCGCCGGCGCCCAGCCGTTCCATCCGCACCGCCAGCGCGGCCGAGGCGACGACCGGAATGACGGTGACGCCCGCCGCTTTCCAGCCCTCCATGTATACGCCGGGACTGCCCGCGCCGGTCGTGACGACGGGCACGTTCTCCTCCAGCACCAGCCGCGCCAGCTCGTCCGCGTAGGGGCTCATCAGCATGATATTGAGGCCAAACGGCTTTTCCGTCAGCGCCCGCGCCTTTCGGATCTCGTCCCGTATCACGTCCGCGGGGGCGCTGCCGCCGGCAATCAGGCCCAGGCCGCCCGCGTTGGAGACGGCGGCGGCCAGCGTTGCGTCCGCGATCCAGGCCATGCCGCCCTGGATGATCGGGACTTCTGTTTTCAGCAGTTCGGTCACGGCTGTTTTCATCAATGGGTATTCCTTTCTTACATTGGAAGCTGTCAAGCCCGCCGCGCCCGCGGACAGTCGCCTGAGCCGTTCACGCTCCCCGGCGTGAGCGCCGTTCCGCTCCCGCGCCTCAGTCTCCCTGCGGGCTTGCTCCGCTCTTCCTAAATCTCAAATATACTGGCCCCGTACGTCAGCCCCGCGCCGAACCCCAGCGTCAGTACCCGCTGCCCCGGCAGGAGCCGCCCGTCCTGCCGCATGAGGTCGAGCGTCAGGGGTATGGTCACGCTGGAGGGATTGGCGTACAGGTCGAGGGTGATCGGGACTTTGTCGGGATCGATCCCGCACCGGCTGACGATGCTTTCGATGATGCGGATATTGGCCTGATGGAGGATAAACCAGTCTATATCGCCCAGACCGAGCCCCGCTTTCCGCAAAACGGCCTCGATCGCCCCGGGGGCGGTGGCGACGGCGAATTTATAGACGCCGCTTCCGTTCATGACCATCTTTTCGCCGGTCCGGGCGTAGAGGCTTCTGTCGGGGTCGGCGGCGCAGGCCAGATACGATGTATAGGGCTTATCCCCTTTTGTCACGACCGCCGCCGCCGCCCCGTCCCCGAAGAGGATGCAGGTGGCGCGGTCGGTGAAATCGACCAGCGGCGACAGCTTTTCCGCCGCCACGACCAAAACCGTTCCGGCGCTGCCCGCGTTGATATAATGCGCCGCGATGTCGAGGGCGTATACGAACCCCGAGCAGGTCGCGCCCACGTCCATGCAAAACGGCCCGTTCAGGCCCAGCGCCGTCCCGATCTGGCAGGCCAGGGGAGGGAAGTGGTACTCCAGCGTCGACGACGAGACGATGACCGCGTCCGGCGGCAACGTGCCGCCGCGAGTGTCCGGCGGCAACATGCCGCTGTCCGGATCAGTTCCCTTCAGTGAATACGTTCCGTGCCCGCTCTCAGCCGCTTGCTCCAACGCGTCGCCGGCGGCGCCGAGCGCGAGATCCAGCAGCGTCTCGTCCCGGCAGAGGCGCCGTTCGCGGATGCCGGTGCGCCTGACGATCCATTCGTCGGTCGTGTCCAGCGTTTTTGCAAATTCGGCGTTGGGCACCGCCGCCGCCGGGACGCAATGCCCCGTACCGAGCAGTCTGAGCGTCAAAAAAGGCTTCCTCCGTCTTATAGTGTCAATTATTGTATATGTGTTTGTCCGCAATGTCAAGGCGAAATATGGAAGGCATGGCCCTGCCGCGTGTCCCGGAGACGGCGCAGGCCGGCGCGGAACGTCAGATACGCGTCCCGGACGGCCTTCCTCTCTTTCCCGGACATCTCCTCGCCGTTATACGCCGCGCGCTCATAACAGGCGGCGGCGTATTCGAGGTCGGCCCCGCACCGCTCCCTGGCGGCCTCCACAAGCCTCCCGGCGGACATAGCGCCCCCTCCGAAGCGTTCGGACGCCGTCTCCAGCATCCTCCCGAACAGCCGCAGGACGGCTTCCCTCCCGCCGCTCCTTGCCACCCTGTACCGGAAGACCGCCTCGGCTATCACCGTCTCGCGCAGCAGGCGGAGGAGCAGGGCGGCCGCGGCGGCGGCCGTCAAAAAGGTAAAAAACAGCGTCACGCCGGAGCCCGTCAGCGCCAGCCATATCTTTGCCGCGAGACTGTTCTCCCGGCTCCCCGGCGTCGCGTCAAACGTCACCCAGCCGTACGGCGCGATCAACACCTGCGTGAACGCGTGCGCGCTGGAATCCCTGACCACATACCGCCCGTTCCCGTCCGTCTCGGACGCCAGAAAACCCTCGACGTAGCGCGCGTGCAGCCCGACAGCGCGCGCCATCAGCGTCATGGCGGTCGCAAACTGCCCGCACGCGCCCCTTTTGCTCTTAAAGAGAAAATACTCTATATCCTCATGTCCCGGCGGCGGGCTGTACCCGGCGTCATATGCGCAGCTCCGGAGATAACGCTCCAGCGCCGCGGCCTTCCCGTAATCGCCGGACGCGTCCCCGACGGCCTGTTCCGCGAGGGCCTTGAGTTCGGCGCTCTCATATACGCCGGCGTCTTGGGAGAATGCGTAAGCGTTCCGCCACTCCTCCCAAAAACTCCACGCCTCGCCGAACGGGATAATCTCCTTTTCGGTAAGGCGTTCCAGAAGCCTTGTCATCGTATCCCTGTCAAACCCCTCCGTCCACCTCTGCAGTTCGGGGTCGTTTCTGAGCGTGTCGCCGTAATACTCGAGGGAGTAGGTGTCGTTCGGGCGTATCCGGCCCTGTCCGGTGAGAAAATACTCGTCCGACGCGCTGCGGATACATTCGACCCCGTCCCGCAGGCCCGTGACCCGGTAAGTCCGTACCGGCGCGGGCAGATACGCCGCCGAGATCCGGGAGAAGACGGAGGCCGTCATCTTCCGCTCGGCGGGGAAAGCCAGCTCCCGGGCGGAGGCGAATTCCCCGTCCTTTGCGCCCAGAGCGCGTATCGCCGCGAAAAGCGTCCCGAAAGACATGTGAGCGGTCCGGCTCTCCCAATCGCCGTGTCCGTAAGCATAGGGATACTCCGTGACGGCGAGCCAGCCTTCCCCGTCATAGGCCCCGAAGACCTGCCGCGTCAGGTGAAGCGGCTCGCCGGCCTCCACATAAAATAAAATCTCGCTTGAACCGCTGCCTCCGCCGCTCGGGCTTGAGCGCGCGTTGTATCCGAACAATTCCCGCGCGGCGCCCGCGTTCCGGGGGACCGGCGCGTTCCGCCACCGGAGCAGCGGCTCCGAAGCGGCCGCGTATGAAAGGCAAAACGAGAGGAGAAAGACCGGAACGGCAAACAGGCAGAGCGTCCGCGTCAGGGCGCGGGGCAGCCGCGCGCCCGTTGTGTTGTATTGGGCGAGCAGGAGAAGATAACCCGTGACCAGCAGCGCCGCGGAGAGCGGCGGCACGCCCGCCCTCTTGGCGTAGAGCAGGCTCGGGGTGATGAACGTCAGCAGAAGCAGCACGGGCGCGCGGAAGGTGACGTTTGTGAAGTAATAGACCGCCGACGGAAAGAAAAACACGCTCAGGGCAAACAGCGCCATAAACGGCGCCGTCTGCCCCGGCGCGAGGCGGTTTTCCAAAAACCACAGGAAAAAAGGCTTGCCGCCGCCGTTCGCCGCCGGAACGGCGAACGCCAGAACGGAAGCCGCGGCCAGCAGGTACGGCAGCTTCCGCGTCCGCGTGGATTCGCAGAGGCGCAGGACGGCAATACAGAGGAGCAGCACCGGCAGCAGAAAGACCGCGGCGGCGTCCGTAAAGGCGCCGAACAGGGTCAGAATACCGGTCAGGCTGAACGCCAGCGGCAGCGCCTGCCGTTTGATAACGCCCGTCAATCCCGTCCCTCCCTCTCCCCGCATCTGTAAAAATCACCGTTTTCACCGACGGCCCAGACGCTTCCGTCCCGCGCCGGCCCGGGAGGAGCCGCGCAGACGATATGCGCGTGTCCCGCCGCCGAAAAGAGAGCCCCGTCCGGAAAACAGGAAAACACCGCGAGCGGGGAACGGCCCGGCGGCGGCGCGGGGACGCGCGACGGCGCGCCCTCCCGGAACGCGTACGGAGCCAGCGCCCTTTGCAGAGCCTCTATATCCTCCATGTTCCCGATCGGGAACGCCTCCCACCCGTCCGTGAACAGATACGCCTCACAATCCGTCCCCAGCCGGCGCAGGGCGAGCAGCATGGATAAAAAGCCCTCCACGAGCCTCTCCTCCGAAAGCGCGTCCCGTTCCTTTCCCGGGGCGCGGCACGGGTCCAGCACGACCGACGGCGGGCTGAACTCCGGAGATTCCATCCCCCGGACAAGCCATTCGCCCCGTTTGGCCGACAGCTTCCAGTTGACCATCCGCGGCGTGTCTCCCGGCCCGTATTCCCTGTGCTCATATCCCGGCTCCTCAAAGGCCGCGCCGCGCGGGGGCGTCTCCTCCCTTCCGCCGTCACCGCGGGCCGCCTCGCTTTGAAGGATCGCGGCCAGTTCGTTCCGCCCCGGTTCGCGGAGGTCCGGACAGACGGCCGCCCTTTCCCTCCGCGCCGCGAAGCGCGGCCTCAGCGTGAAAAACCCCGTAAAATCCGTTATCACAGGGTCCTCCGCGGACGCTTCCGCCGGCCCCCACGTGACCGCCGTATACGGGATGGTCAGCGTCCCGGAGCCTTTGGCGGGCACCGTGACGGTATGGGATCGGGGACCGCCGCCGGTTCCGGGCGTGAGGTTTTCGCCCATACAAATCCGGATTTCCAAAAACGGGATGGGCATCACGCTTCCGTTGCGCAGCGTGAGGGTCAGGTCCACCGTCTCCCCCTTATATACGGTCGCGCGGGAGAGCGTCATTTCGGCGCTGACGCGTCCCGCCGCGAGTTTCAGGCACAGCAGGGAGCCGAGCGGCGCCACCGTCAGGGCCGCGGCGAAAGGCAGTCCGAAGCCCGCGTCAATGAACGCCGCGTAGGCGGCGCAAAGGAGCCATATGAAGATATAGATAAGGAACCGCGCCGTCCTCATGGCACCGGGATCTGCCCGAGGAAATACTCCACGGCGGCCTCCTGCGTCTTGTGGACGCTCTTTCCGCGCTGTGAGAGGATCAGCCTGTGCGCCAGCACGGGGACGGCCAACTCGATCACGTCGTCGGGCGTCACGAACGTCCTTCCCTTGATAAACGCCGCCGCCTTTGCCATATGGCAGAGCCCGATGCTGCCGCGCGGGCTGGCGCCGAGCCGTATGTCGCCGCTGTTCCGGGTGGCCCCCGCGATCTCCACGATATACCGCTTTATGCCCTCGTGTATTGTTATTTTTCCGGCTTCCTCCTGGAGTCGCAGCACCTCCTCCGGCGACAGCACGGCCGGCAGTTCCTCCGCGCCCCCGTAAGGACCGCCGCGCTCCAGCAGCAGCGTCTCGGCCCGCGGCTCAAGGTAGCCGAGCGAGACGCGTATCAGAAAGCGGTCGATCTGCGCCTCGGGCAGGGGATAGGTGCCGTACGCCTCCACCGGGTTTTGCGTGGCAAGCGTCATAAACGGGCGCGGCACGGGGCGGGTCTGCGCGTCGACGCTGATCTGGCGTTCCTCCATCACCTCGAGCAGGCTGGACTGCACTTTGGGGGAGGCGCGGTTGATCTCGTCGGCCAGCAGAAAATTGCACATGGCGGCCCCCGGGCGGTACTCGAACTCCTTTGTCACCGGGTTGGGCATGGTAAACCCCACGACGTCGGACGGCATGACGTCCGGCGTGAGCTGCAGGCGGTTGAACCTGCCCCCCACCGAGCGCGCCAGCGCGATGACAAGCTGCGTCCTCCCGACGCCGGGCACGTCCTCGATCAAGACGTGCCCGCCGCAGAGCAGCGCGCCGACGATCAAAAGGACCGTATCGGTTTTCCCTATGACGGCTTTCTCTATATTCCCGACGAGCCTTGATATGGTTTCGTTCATCCTGTCCTCCGTACGCGCGGTACCGATCCTATTCAGTGTAGCATAAGCCGCCCGCAAAAGCAAACCTTTATCCCGCCTGGGAGCGTACCGACTGAAACCGTTTCATTTTTGCCTGGTAGATTAACCCTGATCTTTGGTGTATAATGAAATCAGTAATGGAGGT
>JAIRUE010000100.1 GCA_031254575.1 Oscillospiraceae bacterium
CCTCCAAAGGGCACACCTCAATAGAGTTAGCGTCTTGCCTCCAGGATTGGCTAATCACGTTAATATTGATACAATCACACGGTACTTTTTTAGCGGTCGAGGGGGTGTAGCGTGTTGCAGTGTACTATGGCAGCCGCAATGACCATAATGAATTCTAGCTTTTTCTTTATGCTTGCCAGCTGTAATTAAGGACGCTGATAAAAAAAGACAGAAGCCATCGATATTCGCGGCATTTTCTGACTTCCAATATTATATGTGGTATAAGTCTCCTCTGCCTCTACTGGCTAAAGTGCCAAGGTCAGATACGTAAAGTTGGTGCTTCCACATTTTCATAGATGGGATCGTTATCTCCAGACTAAATAAAAAATACTTCTTTCTGCTATTGATTTTTTTATGACATCAAAGTAACTATCAATATTTTTAGATGTTGATATACATATCCACGTATAATCATCAAAACTTGGATATTTATATAGCCTAATTAATGTCCTCGGGTCAGTTTCCGTCGCTTCAACCGGCCAAATTTTTTTGCCGTATTTTATGATGAAAGGGTATGATGCAGCTGGCTTTGAAACATTTTCCTTTTCATCATATGTCCAAAATTCATCTGCACTATAAAACTTCAAGTTGTCAAAATAATCATTGTTTGTCTTAATAACAATTAACGCCGATGGATTTCTCGTGTCAGAAAATAGCTGCAATGAAATCATTTCCGTTTCCGAAGATATATCCACATTCATACGCAGATTATTTATGATTGATTCTTTTTGATCGGCTGGTATATCAGATATCACGGGGGCTTTATTCATTTCATTCGTTAGTAATGTGTAGCTTACTGGAAAATATGCAATGATAAGAAGTGCAATGATTGTAGATATGAGTATAATCATTTTTTTCATTATATCCTCCAATTATCTTCAAAAGGCAAGTGCTTTCGCGACTTAGAACCGGGATTCATAAATCATGCCACGAAACGGCGTAATAGCGTAGCAAAATGTGCGATATAAATGAAACTTTCGGCCTTTCGTTTTTCCCCCCGTCAAACCCGCGCTCGTCCGCCGCGCCTGTTTTGGCCTCTTGGGCTGCCGCCCAAACCCGCTTTTATTTGTTGCCATGCGTGTTGGGGAATCACGATAATATGAGGTATCACTCTCTTGATGGGCCGAGTTGGAGTATGCTTATTTTCTACGTTACTCCATATAGTTCAAAAGGCTCGGTTTGTAATGCTTGTTTATATAGACTAATAACATTTTTAATCTCTACCAGCATACATTTGCTGTTGCCTATCATGGTGTCGGTAATATATCCTTTTTCAAACGCTCTTTTTTGAATGGTGTACCAAGGTTTTGCAGCTGGCGTCCAACCCTCAATAAACCATTCCGATTCGGGATAGATTGTTCGGGCTTCGTTCGAAGGCTTGAATAAATTTTTTATTTCATTCGGCAAACTGTCCTCAACATAATGCATGGAGGACATCCTATAAATATCAACGCCTAATAATAGCGCATATCCGCCGGAATCTATCAAATAATTAAACCAATCAGCAGCGTGTTTTTCAGCCTCTTTACCCCATGCGGAAACGCGGAATTGTCCTTCGCCTGTAATAACATCCGGCATTCTTCTGAATGTATCGGAAACAATACCCATACCGGATCGTTCTTCATCGCCTTTTAAAAGTTTGATTTTCAAAGTTATACCTAATTTTTTATCCGTTTCATTAAGTGGAAGATTCGGTGAATCTTTAAACGATGGCATAACAATAGCTCCATCCTTACCAACAACAGTTTTTATCGCGTCTATTATCGTTAAAGCGCCGCCGTCAACGTATCCAAAGCTGCTCAGAGAACAGTGTACTTCCAGCATCATCCCCAACTTAACTCCTAATTGACACAACCCATTTTCAATTTCCGTTTTTGTTATTGACACGGCCATATTTATCTCACCAGCCTTTATGAATAAAATATAAATTCCCCATTATGCCAGTCGAGATACTGACCAGCGCAGAAAACAAATTTACCCTCTGCCAGTATACCATAGCCAGTCCGCAAAATCCACCTTTTTCTGCGCGAGGTTCACGCCCCGTCCCGCCCGCAGGCGGCGCGTCCTGCCAAGCTGATGGTCGCCATGCAGGGCAACGGCTTGGCAAACGTCACCCCCGCGGGAGCGCCCACGGCTACTTTGCGGCGTAGCCGAAAGTAGCAGAGTTGGTCATGCCCTTTCCAAGGAAAGGGCATGAAACGCGTCCCCGTTCCTGCTGGTGACAGATGACACATTTTTCGGAAACGGCAAAAATCCGTCATACCGTCACCCTTACGGGTCTTTTGCCAAAAAAACAACATAGCCGAACCCTCCGCCAGCGAGTTTGACCTCGCTATAGGTGGTTCGACTACGTTTTAGGGTTGGTGGACCCTAGGAGATTCGAACTCCTGGCCTCTGCATTGCGAACGCAGCGCTCTACCAGCTGAGCTAAGGGCCCAAGTTCGCCATTATAGAGATGCCTTTTCAACTCTTCATGGCGCAGGAAAACCTGATTACAATGCGCGTCACGACAGCTCTATCATTATAACAAAAATAAATACTTTGTAAAGGGAAAATTTTCAGCCGTCGGCTTTGATCCGCGCCACCAACTCCGCGATGGATTTATCCGCCGTGTCATAAGGCACTTGGCAGGTGCCGACCTGACGGTGCCCGCCGCCGTTGTATTCCAGCAAGAGCGAACCCACATTGGTTTTGGACGTGCGATTGAGGACGCTGTGCCCGACGGCAACGGCGACATTTTGCTTGGCGCGGCCATCAACAATCCAAAGCGATATGTTCTGTTCCGGGAAGAGACTGTATACAAGGAAGCGGTTACCTGTATATATGGGTTCGACGCCGCGCAGGTCGGAGATAATAACATTGCCGTCGGTATGCGTGTATTTCAGTACCATCGCCCTGAACAGCTCGTTTTGCTCCTTGTACAGCAGAATACGCTCCTGCACGTCGGGATCTTCCAATATCTCCTCTATATTTTTTGTCCGGCAGGCATCAATGAGCTTTTCCATCAGATCGTAATTGCTGATGCGGAAAGTGCGGAACCTTCCCAAACCCGTGCGCGGATCCATAAGATAGCCGAGCAAAACCCAGCCGGCCGGGTTGAGGATCTCGTCAATGCTCAGTTTCGCGGAATCGACTTTATCGACCGCGACAACCATCTCCTCCATGTTCGAAAGCCGGGCTTTCCCTCCGTAATACTCGTATATGACGCGTGCCGCGCTGTCCTCAAGGCGGCTTTCCCCCTCAAACTGAATGTCGCCTAAACGCTCATGCTCGCTTGTGTGATGGTCAAACCACAGGCCGCACCCTTTCACATACGGGATGTTGGCCAATACGTCCTGCGCGTTGACCTCCACTAAACCATCCTGAATATCTTTCGGATGAACAAACTTCCACGTCTCGATCACACCCAGTTCCTTGAGCAGGGCGCCGCAGGCCAGCCCGTCAAAATCCGACCGTGTAAGTAACCGCATGTGTGTTCCTCCCCACATATTTTGCGTCACGGGAATCCTCACTTCCGCGCCCCCGCGCGAAGTCCCCCCTATTCTTCCTCTTCCTCCAAGTGCTTGGCCTCCTCGATGACCTTCTGCTGTACGTTGGGAGGGGTCTCCTCATACCGTTCAAATGTGAGAGAGAATGAGCCGCGCCCCTGTGTCATTGAGCGCAGATCTATGGCATACGTGTTCATCTCGGCTATCGGCACTTCCGCCTCGACAACCTGCCCGCCGTCCTCGGCGGGATTCATACCCATCACACGCCCCCGGCGTTTGTTGAGGTCTCCGATGATGTCGCCCATATAGGCGTCGGGAATAAGTACCCTCAACGCGCCAACCGGCTCAAGCAATACGGGTCCCGCCTGCGGAAGACCGGCTCTGTACGCCAGTCTGGTCGCGAGCTTAAAAGCCATTTCGGAGGAATCTACGTCATGGTACTTACCGTCGGTCAGCGTCGCCTTAAGGCCGACGACGGGGTATCCGGCCAGTACGCCGCGCAGGACGCACTCCCGGAGCCCTTTTTCAACGGCGGGGAAATACTGTTTGGGGACGTTGCCGCCGACCACCGTCTCCTCAAAGACGACCTCCTCCGATTCCGCCGGCTCAAAGTCCATAATAACAAGGCCAAACTGCCCGTGTCCGCCGGATTGTTTTTTGTGTTTGCCTTCTATGCCGGTGACTTTTCTGCGTATCTTTTCACGGTAAGCCACACGCGGCGCCTCTGTCTCGACTTCAACACCGAACCGGCTCTTGAGGCGTGAGCACAGGACATCCAGATGGATGTCGCCCTGTCCCGTGACGACAAACTGCTTGATCTCGGCGTCGTTTTTGACGGTAAACGTGAGATCTTCCTCGGCCATACGTGTAAGGCCCGACGCGATCTTCTCCTCGCCGCCCTTGGTTTTGGGCGCGAAAGCCAGCGCGTAGCACGGCTCGGGAAAGGCGATCCCCCTGAGCGCGACGGCAGGGCTGGAGGCGCACAGCGTGTCTCCTGTTTTGGTGTCGGTCAGCTTGGAAACGGCGCCGATGTCGCCGCATTTTATCTCCTTGACCTCTGTATTCTTCTTTCCCTTGACAATGAACAGATGCCCCAGCTTTTCAGCCTGCCCGCTGCGCGCGTTTTGCAGCGTCATGTCGGCGGTGACCGTGCCGGAAACGACCTTAAAGAACGAAAATTTTCCATACTGGTCGATCAGCGTCTTGAAAACCAGCAGCGTTGCCGGACCTGCGGGATCCTGCTTAAACGGTTTGCCGTCGGCAGCCGTCTCGTCGCCCAGTTCCCCGGGAGCGGGGGCGTAGTCGGCGATGCCCTGCAACAGCAACTCGGTACCCAATCCCGTCATCGCGCAGCCGCAGAACACGGGCGTCAGAGAACCGGCCAAAACACCCGCGCGGATGCCCTTTTGCAGTTCCTCCGCTGTGAAAGGCTCCTCGCTGAAAAATTTATCCATCAGCGCCTCATCTGTTTCGGCGACATTTTCGGAAAGGGTCGCGAGATATTCCTTCACCGTGCCGGCCATGTCGGCGGGTACGGGTATCTCAGCGGGTTTGCCGCCGTTTACGGTATACGCCTTGCCGGTGACAATATTGATAACGCCGCTGACCTTATCGCCCTTGGAGGCGGGGATGACCACGGGACAGACAGAAATACCGAAGCGCTCGCGCAGCGCGTCAAACGTGCCGGAGAAGTTGGCGTTTTCCTCGTCCACCTTGGATACATAGACAAAGCGCGCTTTTCCCGCGCTGTATCTCCAGCCTTTTTCCGCCCCCACGCCGACGCCGCTCTTCGCGCTGGCGACAATAACGGCGGTGTCCGCGACGCGCAGTCCCTGCAGCACCTCTCCGGAAAAATCAAAATAGCCGGGCGTATCAATGACATTGAGCTTGCACTCACCAAACTCCACCGGGACGGGTGTCGCGGAGATGCTGATTTTGCGGCGGACCTCTTCGGGATCAAAGTCGCAGACGGTGTTTCCATCGGCTACCCTGCCCAAACGGTCGGTCCCGCCCGTGGCGAACAACATGCTCTCCGCGAGGGACGTCTTACCCTCGCTGCCGTGCCCCAGCAGGCAGATATTGCGGATGCCCATAAGCTATTCTCTCCTGTCTGTTATGTCCCGCCCCGCCGGGAACGGAAACGTATTCCTGCGTCAATACAGTATTATAAACGATAGGCTGTGAAAAAACAAGCAGTTTTTCTGCGGAGCGGATAAACAATTTGATCCGGACCGGAAAGAGGATACAATTGACAGGATAATGGATCGGGTGCTAAAATGTGAGGGGTTATCCATGAGAACGCGCTGACCGGGCATCGCTTCCCGGATAAGGGAACCGCCCGTCTTTTTGCCCTGACGGGATCAAAAACAGTCGGGAGGATGAAATTATGATTCAGGACAGACGGTTTGCCCTCGCGTTCCGGTCGGGCTCTTTTTTGTTTGCCGTGGCCGGGATATTAAAACAGATCGGCGTATTCAGCGGGAGCGTCAGTTTCGGGGCTTTCATGTATTACACTATTCTCAGCAATCTGCTTGCGGCCGCCCTGTTTGCGGTCCTCACGGCAAGAACGGCAAGGGGCTTGCGGGAGGGAACGCGCGGCGGCGCGGGATGGTACCCCCGGCTGGGGATGATCTGCGCGGTCGATCTGCTTGTGACCCTCATCGTCTTTTGGGTGCTGCTCGCGCCGCAGCAAGACGTCAGCGCGGGTTATCTTTGGACGTTTGAAAACATCGCCGTACACACCGTTACGCCGCTGTTGTGCCTGCTTGACTATATATTCTTTGCCGAAGCCCGGACGTTAAAATACCGGGATGTATACTATGTCTGTATATTTCCAATATGTTATGTGATTTTTACCGTAGCCGCGGGGCTGGCGGGGTATGTGTACGGATATGAGGGTATACTCAGCAGCGCGTTTTCAAGCCAAATCAACCTTGTTCCGGTCCGGTTCCCATACTTTTTCCTGGACTTCGACAGGCTGGGGATGATGGCCGCCGTCTATATCGGAGGGATACTGATCTTTTTTCTCCTGCTCGGTCACGGCATATTCCTGATCGACCGGAAGGTGAGAAAGCCCGGACTATAAGTGTACCCAAAAAAGGGAGAAGGGTGGGGCGAGCATGGGATATACGCACGATCCTATTAAGGGCAGGATGCCGGTGCGGTCGCTGCCGGAAGGGACCGCCCTGGTGCTGGAAGGCGGCGGCACACGCGGCTTTTACAGCGCGGGCGTCTTTGAGGCGTTTATGGACGCCGGGATCATGTTCCCCTATATTATCGGGGTTTCGGCCGGGGCGGCAAACGCGCTGTCGTATATATCGGGCCAGCCGGGGCGCAACCGCCAGATCGTGGAGCATTATGTGGCCGACCGGCGGTATGTCAGCCGCCGCAACCTGCTGCGTTACCGCTCCCTGTTCGGCATGGATTTCGTATTCCATGAGATACCGGAAAAACATCTTTTTTGGGATTGGGAAATGTTTGAACGGCAGGACATACGTTTTTTGACCGGCGCGCTGGACTGCCAGACCGGGCGGACGGTCTGGTTTGAAAAGGGGGATATAACGCCGCGCCTTGAGGCCGTGATGGCGTCCTGCTCTATCCCGCTGCTGTCGCCCGTTGTCAGGTATAAGGGGTACGACCTGCTGGACGGAGGCGTGGCAGACCCCATCCCCATTGAAAAATCCGTCGCGGATGGCAATAGCTTCCATGTCGTCGTGCTGACACGAAATAAGGGCTACCGCAAGGAGGCGTCCTCACACAGACGGCTCTTCAATCTCATTTTCCGCAAGTATCCCAAAGTGGCGGAGGCTATGATGAACCGCCACGAGGTCTACACGCGGCAGCAGGCATTGTGCGAGCGTCTGGAAAAAGAAGGAAAAGCAATGATTATCCGTCCGCTGCGACCGCTGAAAATAGGGCGCTCAGAATCGGACGCCGGCAAGCTGCTGGCCCTCTATGACGAAGGCCATGAGGAAGGCGCCGCCGTTGCGGGCAGGCTGTGACGGCCCGCAACCGGCCCGCGCGCAAATTAAAGATGCGGTCGCCAAGGGCATAGTGACGGCGCTCCGTGCCGCCGCTCTTCGGCAAAATTTTGCAAAACTCCTTGACATCCGCGCAATTGGGGTATATCCTATATGCAAGAAGTCGGCTTGTCCGGTTTTTGCGCAAAGACCAGCCCCGCGGCAGACTTTGGTGTTCCACCACCAGAGCCCTGCGAAGGTGATCAGGGCACCTTACGCAACCGTTTCCCGGCGCCACGAGGTAACCCCATTATACACAGTTTCGCGTACCCTTTCAAGTGGGGGTTACAGGCAGTCCGGGGCGGGCAGACCGCGATTTTTCGCGTGTGTCGTAAGGTAAAGGCGGTACGTCCGCCCACCTTCGGCGCACGCTTTATTTGCGCCTCTTTCTCAGGCAAGCCGGCTCTTGGAAAAGAAATACTTTTAGAGTTGAGGAGGCAGGACTATGTGCCCGTATTATGACGCTTACAGAAAATGTTGCAAGCTGTATGACACCTATCAGGCCGATTACCAGATTCAGGCGTACTGCACATCCGGGAATTGGGGTCAGTGTGCGAATTACGAAGCGTACAACAAATAACTGCGTCGGCAAAACGAGAAGGAGGCAGGGCAATGTCAATCATCCGTGATACAAATGGTAATATGGTAAGCCGCGCCGAGGACGGGCACTTGCGCGATCTCTATGGCAACTGGACAGGCGACCTTCGCGGCAATCGTCTGTATGACACTGGGGGGAATTACATAAGCGAAATGCGCGGCGACCAACTCTATGACCAGTACGGCAACCGGCAGGGTGAAATGCGGGGAAATCAGTTCTACGACGTGTACGGGAATCGAAAATATTCGGTGGAGTGAAAAGGTGAATGATATGAAGAATAGTATACTGTGCGGAAAAGACATTTATCCAGGTCAAGATGCAGAACATCCTGGCTATTGCAGTTGGACATGCCACAATCGCCACCAATATGAAGGTGCCAAGCCTCAATGAGGACTAATATACCGCACTAATGTCATTAAGAGTTGATTGCCGCAAATATCGCCCGACCAATTGCCACATTTATTACGTCATAAATATGGCAATGACACAAAACTAAAGAAAGACGAGGTACGAGCAATGGCAAAGTCAGTACCGGAGATCGAAATGGAACTCAAGGAACTGCAATCAAAAAGAGCGCATTTTGCAATGGTATATTCGGGAAGAAAGAGAGAAGAAATGTTGTACATGATTGATTGCAAGGTGGATAGGCTTGAAGTAGAAAAGCAAAGGCTGATTAGAATGTTAAGAAAATGAGAAATGCAAAAAAATTATCCGAGCAGACAATCGGTTCTATACCAACCAAACAGGAATGGAGTGCTTAACATGGCAGACTACGAAAAAATGGACACCCCCGAGGTACAGCGTCTCGCAAAGCAGGGAGACAAGGACGCGCTGTATGAAATGGCGTGGCGGATGGCCCCTGATGTCCAACGCGATCCGGTAGAAAGCTGCGCTTGGCAGGATTATTGGTTTGAAAAAGCCGCCGACGCAGGGAATGTCGTAGCCAAACGCAGATATGCCCGTTCCTTGATTGACCGCGTGATGAACGCCGAAGACCGCCAAAAAGCTCTGGGATATTTTCAGAGCCTTTCGGACGATTATGACGCCGGCATACTTTCTGGGGAACAACGGGAAGAAGGTATTATAGGTAAATTGTGGTTAGGCGTTATGCTCTGTGAGGGCTATCATACACGGCGCGACGCGGTCAAAGGATCGGAGCTTATTCAAACCGCAGATAAATTCTACAACGGATTTGAGGGTTTCGGATTTGGGGTTATGTCCAAAATTGGAGAGTTATACGCATCAGGCTTGGCGCAACCCGGAGAAGAACCATCTGTCGCAGATTTAGAGAAAGCCATAAAGTACCTCGACATTGCTGTTAAGCGATTTAATCCCGAAAGGGACGACCCCAATAACCGGGGATTCCTGCAACTCACGAAAGAGCAGCTTGAAAATCAGAAAAAGCGGATCGTAAACAAAATGTCGATGGGGGACGATAACACCACCTTTTCTGGCGCGGGTGAGCGGCGGAGACAAATGATGGAAATATCAGAGCCGGCACGGCAACGAATGGAAGCCGACAAAGCTGCGTTAACACGCTTACGCCAAAGGCTTACACGTGAAGGCTGGTAAAACACAAAAACACATTAGGAGGAATAAAGCATGGCTAAGGATTTCAATGCGGCAGGAGAACTTATTGCTCTTGCTGAAAAGGAACTTTTTACAGGTTCATTTAGCGAAAATACGATCAGGACAGATCTTGGGAGCAGGCGAGGGAAACGTGATTATTACATCCAAGAACTCGAAGAATGGAAACGTAGTATTAACTCCGTCCTAGATGGTGTGCGTGAAGAACAAGCATGGGACACGGTGCTAATCTCAAGATGTGAAAAATGCAGAGATCAGGCTCAAAAAATGCTTGACTATGTGCAAAGTCGTTAGCACCAGGCCCTTACATCAACTCTTTGCACGAGAGCTTTGCTAATCACATTAGCAGTTTACTTGAAAAAACGATTGAGCCTTCGCTTTTTCGAGTTAAAGAAAACAGAAAGGGGTGTAAAAATGGGAACACTGAGTAAGCAAGACGCTATCGCAGCTTATGAACGGATCCTTCGGGATCCTAATAGCACTCCACAACAAAAAGCAATCGCTGAAATGGCATTAGTGTCATTGCGGGAAGAGAAAGATTAACACTTAAAACAGCATAATAAAACATTTTATGTAACGAAGATGGGCAAAGGGGGAAAAAGGCTCTTTTCCCCACCATCGTTCCTTGGGGGGAAGATAAGGGCAAGTCTCTTGTATGGAGGTTCAGAGATGATAGAAGAACAAATCGTAGGCAAATGGAAATGGTACACTATCACTTATAATTTTCGCAGCGATGGTACATATGACTACGAAAACACGGATTCGGGGATTAAGACAAATGGTAGGTATGCCATCTCAGGCGAGGAACTGATCTTTTTTATCAATTCTCCCGTCAGGTCAAAGTTTTCTTTGGAAGGTGATATTTTAACAATCTACCCTAAAGAAGGAAATACTGCTACTTTTATGCGGATGACTTAAACAATGGTATCTTTGAATAAGTGTTTCGCATACTTAGCACATCCTATATTTTTAATGAGGTGAATGACATAGCTCCAAATTTGGGATAACGTGGAAAAGGCAAAAGAGAATATACTCTCTGGAAAGACTTGTGCAACCTGTGTGCATTGTAATGACCCATATGGAGATTGTCCATATGAACCGAATCACAGATCGAAAAGACCCCCGTGTTGCCATAAATACCATGAACGGTAATCCTTCAAATACTTAAATCTCTCTGCCCGCTGTCACGCGTTACACGCGCCATGTCTGCCGGTGTTTTTGGTTCAGCCGAAGATTTCGGGGTTGTGTATGCGTATAATCATAAAGCCCGTACTAATGAACGTACGGGCTTTTTAGCGCATTATATCGGCGGTGTATTCCCGCTCTCGCCGAGTGAAACAGTGAAATGAAGATTCCTGTATTCATTCAACCTCAATCCACCCCGCGCCCGCAACCGTATCCATAAAAATAGACGCCTCCTGTGTGGAGTTTCCCCGGCTTCATTCCATAAGTTCATTCGCCTTCCTTTTGTGAGCCGTGATGATGGTATAGCTGTGCGCGTTTATCGTGATTACCGAATCGTCCGTGTGTACATACCAGTTTTTGCCGCGCAGCAGGATTTCCTCTGCCAGTCCGATTCTTTGTCCGCACCAACCCGGGACGTCGCCGGTTTCCAGGCCAAGATTCCGCCGTATCCGCTCGACGCCTAATGTTGTCGTATGGAGCTTATCGAAATTGTTTAGCAAGTCATTACCGCTTGTTATTGTTATCCCCCGGCCTCGTTCGCCTTCCGATTGATCAGCAGTTCTAAACCGCCTTTCCGCGATCAGCTCGTCGCCGGTCTTGATGACCTCGCCTCCGTATCTGCGCTGTAATTCCAGCAGGGCGCCTTCCAGCGCCTTTTCCCGTTCTTCTTCCCTCAGATTGCCCATATCCTCCAGCGACATCTGCCGGTAGAAAGCATAATTACTTCCGCATTCCCGCCAACGCGCAAGGCAGTACAGAAAACGAAGCTGCTATTCAGTATAGCATGGCTGATCTGTATATTCAAGCCACGGTGACCGGGGCTTTTGTACGGCCGCAGAACCAAAACTAGTCCAGCCACTTGATTCTACGGGAAATCTATAATATGATGGGATAAATACCAGTCCATTCGGGTTTATGATAAATATGGAAACTGGAAATATACGGTGGAGTAAGGCATGAAGCGTTTTGTCAACTGTATTTTTATT
Source organism: Oscillospiraceae bacterium (assembly GCA_031254575.1). Classification (GTDB taxonomy): domain Bacteria; phylum Bacillota; class Clostridia; order Oscillospirales; family UBA929; genus UBA929. The sequence goes on from JAIRUE010000100.1 coordinate 11,903, forward strand.
TATATGGACGCTAAACAGGCATTGAATAAAAGCGTAGCCTGTACTAATATATTCCTGTACACCTTTGGGCGATAAGGCGAACGAACAGTATTTATATTTTATTCAGGAGGAAATAATGGCGAGTAATTTTGTTGTGCAGATTTTTGCGGAAAATTTAACTGAAACATTTGAGCATTATAAAAAAGCCTTTAACGCAGACATACTTTTTGAGGGCAAGGCTGATAATGGCGATTTGATTCATCTTGAAATGAATATCATGGGTAATCGGATAGCTTTGTCGCCGCCGCTGCCATGCGGAAATATCAAGGGAAATATAACTGTGCTTTGCTTAAAGTTTCAACAAAAAGAGGCATTGCTGACGGCTTATAACATATTGCAAGAGGATGGTCATTCAAACGGGCTAAGCGAACTCCCTTGGAGCCCGCTGGAAGGTTATGTAACCGATAAGTACGGCGTGAATTGGTGTATCGGATTATAAGTATTATCTTCATCACGCCTTATTCCCCATAGGCGGTGAGTGCTTAATGTTGGGATGGGGTTTGGGTTTTAGCCGCCGGCAGGGCGCACGTACTTTGCCCCCGCTAACGGCGGGCGGATAGGGGCAAAGTACATAGTGCGTTAGCTGCTATGACAGGCATAGCAGAAAAGCCCCGGCGACTACCGCACCTCGACACGGTTTTACACTCCCGGTTTATGCCGGGGGCGTTATTTTTTGCCGCCATTGCGGCGGCGATCTCGGCCTGTTCAAAAAATGCAAATCCTGCGGGCAGAAGAATTAGTCCGGGCGTCACGCGCGCCATGACCCTGCCGGGATATGTTATGGAATACAGGTTGTTATCTTATTGATGACATAATCATGTTCTTTGATATAGTGATTGACTGTTTTTGAATTAAAGGTGCCCGTACACATCACGCTGCAATGATTGAGCAGAGAAACAAGATCGTCGCAAAAACCGATAAACTGTCTGAGCCCTGATATGACTTCGGTTTTGAGCAGCGCTATGAAACCGTATTCGCCTAAATTGTTTTGGATCATTTCCAATTCGGAGCTTTTTTTATACAATTCGTCAAAGACAGATTTATAATGCTGCGTATTCTTCAGCAGAATCGTTTCGGCGTGGTCCGCAAGTATACCGGTCCAAAAGTGCAAATCGTTCAATTCCATACTATAACCCCCGCAGGTGTCGCTGTAGCCCAATATACCGCCCGCTTCGCCGTAGTCGTCTGAGTTGTCGCATTGGCTGTAAAGCTCGTGCTCGCAATAGTAACAATGGCCACAGGCGACCGGAAACGGAACGATGACTCTTCATCGGCAAGACGCGGTTTACAACGTCCTGTCCGTATGGTATATTGAATACAAAAAAAGTTCATATGATGACATTTCTTGAACTGGTGGAAGGCAATGGTTTATGAGTTATATCAAACCCTTCGCGCCCATTACGGCGATCTTCACTGGTGGCCGGCAAAGACGCCTTATGAAGTGATAGTAGGCGCGGTGCTGACCCAAAACACGGCGTGGAGCAACGTGGAAAAGGCCATCGCAAACTTCGGAGGCGAGCTCTCCCCCGAATATATACTTAACGCGGACATGCCGGAACTGACAGATATTATCCGCCCCGCCGGATTCTTCAACCAAAAAGCGGTCTACCTGAAAGCCGTGACCGCGTGGTTTGCCGGGTATGGTTTCGACGCTGCCGCCGTCCGGCGCGAACCTCCGGATAAGGTGCGGGCCGAATTGCTTTCCGTAAAAGGGGTCGGAAAAGAAACCGCCGATTCGACCCTGCTGTACGCGTTCAACTTTCCCGTTTTCGTGGTGGACGCCTACACCATCCGGCTCTGCGGACGCGTCCCGATAAGCGCCGGCAACGGTTACGACGCGGTCAAGGCGTATTTTGAGGCCAATCTTCCCCACAGTGAGGAAGTCTACAACAATTTCCACGCCCTGATCGTGATAAACGCCAAGGAACACTGCCGGAAGCGGAAACCGCTGTGCGGCGGGTGTCCCTTAAACGAACGGTGCGGAAAACGCTTATAACGAACGATCGAACCATTCAGAGGCCAATAGGCCGTATGCATATGTATCCTGCCATATCGGGTATCCGGCATTATCCTTCTTAAAATAAAGGTTCTGGAGCAAATGTCCCTCCCGGCGCATCCCCAATCGTTCAAGCAGCCGCCATGAGGGTTCGTTCAGCGGGTTGCACATTGCTATGATTCGGCGGGCGCTATGATTTTCAATCGCATTATCAATTACAGCCCGCGCCGCTTCCGTGGCATACCCATAACCCTGATAATCCGCATTGAATACATACCCCAATTCCCATGTGTCAAATTCTTGTTTTGAGAGATATATGTTGCCTATAAGTTTTCCGCGATCTTTTAAGCATACCGCATAAAAGTCGTTATCTTCCGACCGTCTGACCGCTTCCCGTTTGCTGGCTTCTTCGGTAAAGACTTCATACGGCTCATATTTGACAACAGATTCCTGCGAAAGATACTCATGCAGATCCCGCCAGTCATCAGGCGCAAATTTCCTAATCAGTAAACGCTTTGTTTCCATGTTTACGCTCCATAGCATAATTTAACTGCGTTATACCCGCTCATCCGGCTGATATTTCAGAATCTTACGGACTTTTTAATTCCGGTATCGTCTCATTCATACTGCCCGTCCGGTATCCGAGCAGGTCGGACGCCACATAGGTAAACCCTATCGTTTTGAACTCTTTGACAATCTCCTCCCGCAACGCCCGGTCCTCCAGCAGCCTAAACCCGTCTCCGTCCGTTTCGATACGGGCCAGATTGCCGTGGTAACGCACCCGCACCTGATGAAAGCCCCTGTCGATCAGTAACTGCTCGGCTCTGTCAATCATGGACAACCGTTCCGCCGTTATCCTTTCGCCGTAAGGGAAACGGGATGAAAGGCAGGCGAAGGACTGCTTATTCCAGGACGGCAATCCCATCTCCCTTGAAAGCTCCCGAATCTCCTGTTTGCCCAGCCCCGCGTGGCGCAGGGGGCTTATGACGCCCTGTTCCCGCACGGCGATAATCCCCGGACGGTAATCCCCGTCATCATCCGTATTGGAGCCTTCCGCCACATGCGGGATCCCCTGCTCCCGCGCCACCGCCCATATTTTAGTAAACAGCTCGTTTTTACATAAGTAACAGCGGTTGACAGGGTTTTGCGAAAAGCCCTCTATATCCAGTTCCTCCGATTCGCGGATAAAGTGGCGGATACCCTCCTTTTCGCAGAAACCGGCCGCCTCCCTCAACTCCCGTTCGGGAAACAAACAGGAGCGCGCGGTTATGGCAATGACCCTGTCTCCTAAAACCTCATGCGCCGTTTTCAGCAGGAAGGTCGAGTCAACGCCTCCCGAAAAGGCGATCGCGACGCTCCCAAGGCTTTGCAGATATTCCTTCAGCTCGGAATACTTCCCGCTCATCTCATCCATATAGACCCTCCTATTATGCTCCGCCGCAGTTCACGGATTGTCATATACCCGTATTCCCTGTTCTTCCGCGCTGCGCATGGCGCATATGGTTTTTTCGATCAATTCATCCAATTCCCACCCGAGCATAGCCGCCCCGCGCTCAATGACTTCCCGGGAGCAGCCGGCGGCAAAATTCGGCGTCTTGTATTTCTTCTTTACCGACTTGACTTCCAAATCCATCACGCTTTTTGACGGCCGTATCAGGACGGCCGCGCCGATCAGGCCGGTCAATTCGTCTGTGGCATAGAGTATCTTTTCCATTGGATGCTCCGGCATAATATCGACGGTCAGAGCGTAACCGTGGCTGGCAACGGCCCGGATCAGGCGCTCGTCCAACCCGCGGGCCCGCATGATTTCCTGTGTTTTGACACAATGCCGCTCAGGAAACCGTTCAAAGTCAAGGTCGTGCAGAAGCCCGGCAACGGCCCAAAAGTCGGCTTCCTCGCCGTAACCCTCTTCCCGGGCGAACCAGCGCATGACGCTTTCAACGATCCTGGCGTGTTTTAGGTGAAAATCCTCCTTGTTATACTCGGTCAGGAGTTTCCACGCCTCATCGCGGCTGATGGTCCCGCTCATATGGCACCCTCCTCTGTATGATTGAATTTTAGACCCACGCGCAATGGCAGTTCGTAATACCGCTTCATCACGCGAAATAACCCGTTGACAGGTTTTCTTTGTATATATGCGATATATCCGAAAATACAAGGCAGCTCGGCGCCGTCATGCCGTCCGTGTTATGATTAAAATCCAAAATCGTCACCCCCGTATGGGTCATATCAAAAGTGGCCCAAAAAATGACGGGCGGGATTGCCAGCATATGAGAGAGTATGATACTTCCCATTCCGCCGTGACAGAACAGCGCGACTTTTTCCTCGTTAGGTTTATGTATTCTATACACATTGTTTTCTCTGACATACCCAAGACGGCTGAGAAATCCGTCGGAGGCGTCAGCCAACCTTTCATAGCCGCCTTTGGCATTCAAGCAATCTCTAAAATCTTCCATTTCATACCAACGGCCGCTCATGGCAAGCGGATTTGCTTTTAAGCGGCTGTTCTGACATAAAAACGCCCAGTTTGTAGTCCCGTCCGGTCCGGTTATATGAAAATCGCGCCAGGCATAGTTTTCACTGGCCCAATCTTCTATCGCGCACGGAAGCCCAAGCATGTCGCAGGTCGGCTTCGCCGTCTCCCTCGCCCTTCCGTTCGGGGATGAAAAAATCCTGTCTACTCCCTGAACCGCAAGCCGTTTGGCAAGGGCATGGGCTTGCAGTCTGCCCTTATCGGTCAGACAGTCGCGCTCATAATCAGGCTCCCCGTGGCGGATAATATACAGGCGCATGTATTGGCCTCCTCAGTATTTATACATAGCCGTTTTCTTTTTATATCTGTCTGTTTTAAGAATAAAGTGTGGTGAAAAAGTCATACGCCCGTATAAAAAGAACTTACCAAGATAAATGATGTGTGGTCACTACGCTGCCATTGCCTTCCATAATTGTCCCAATCGGATAACACTCAATAGAAAATCTTGAAAAGTGCTCCGTCAATATGGAAACATATTCTTTTTTACACACGACCGCAAGACCGCATCCGAGGTTAAAGGTACGCAGCATTTCACTGTCGTTTACCTCCCCGTACTCTTTTAGTATTCTAAAGATTGCCGGGATTTTATATAATGAAAGGTCAATTTCCGCGCTGACGTCCATTGGTAAAATACGGTTTAGATTTTCACGGATTCCCCCCCCCGTTATATGCGCCAAACCGGTCATGTATTTTGTTTTGAATAAGTCTTTTAACGCAAGATAATAACACCGGTGCGGCTCAAGAACAGCATCCATAAAAGGCCGCCCCCCAATAACCTCATTCTTTATATGCGGATAATCACTCATAATCCTGCGCACAAGCGTATACCCATTTGTATGTATCCCGCTTGACTGTAAAGAAAGCACGATATTACCGCGGGAAATTTTAGAGCCGTCTATTATATCCTCTTTTTCAACGATCCCAACAATACTTGACGTCAGAATGTAGGAGCCTTCCGGAACAATGCCCGGCTGCTCGGAGGTTTCGCCGCCCGTCAAGACGCATTCCTGCTCTTTAGCCGCTTCCGCAAGCGCTCTTACAATGCGTACGACAACACTTTTTTCAAGTTTCCCGCAAATGATAGCGTCCTGTATTGTAACAGGGGTTGCCCCCATAACAACGCAATCGTTTACCAAATGATTTATCATATCATAACAGACATTTTCAATTTTATCACATTGCGCGGCAATAAACTGTTTTGAACCGGGTTCCTCTGTTTTTAATACCAGAACAGGGTTTTTATACGGAAGATTTGAAAAATCATATAAGGAGGAAAAAGCCCCCACTTTATTAATAACCCTGCTGTTTTGGGTGTCTAAAATAGCTTTCATCTGTTGCTTCGTCTCATTGGCGGCATTTATATTCACTTCATATTTATTCATACGGCGCCTCCCCAAATATAAATCTTTCTTATCACGCTCCGATATTTCGTAGGGCGCGGAAAATACTGCTTGTTTACTATAACACAGAAAAGCCGGTAACGCAACGCAAACAAAACCATATCCGTGCCAGGCCTATTCGGATTCAATAGAACGGCAGCGGAAACTACAGTCTGTCTTTATCAATTTTGCATTCTTTTCCATTTCGGAATAAAACATCTCTTGACAAAATTCGCGGCGCCGTTTATACTGAAGCAAATGGAATACGCTCGTGAGGGAGTAGTTGGCGCGTATTATGCGCGCGGCACAGTCAACAATCCCGCTGGAGGCGTCCGCTTTCAGTCTGGCTTGCCTTAATTGACGAGACTCATGTATGGCCCGGTTCCGGGCCGTACCTGAGCCTTTTCGTTAATATGCAGGCCGGAGGTTTTACAAATGATTCTCACCATCGCGCTCTTCGTACTCGGGACAATCCTTGTTATCAAAGGCAGCGACGTCTTTGTGGACGCCGCCGGATGGACAGCCGACGTAACGGGCATTTCACGCGTCGTCATCGGCGCCACGGTCGTCTCCGTCGCCACCACCTCACCGGAATACTTCGTTTCCACCATTGCCGTCATCAAGGGCTATAACGACCTCTCTATCGGCAACGCCGTCGGTTCCTTGTCGGTCAACCTCGGCGTCGGCCTGGGGTTGCTGGCGCTTTTTACTCCCGGCAAAATCGGCGACCGCCTGTTTTGGGTCAAGGGACTACTGATGATCCTTTCGGCGGCGTCCCTTTGGGTTTTTTGTCTCAACGGCGCGGTTTCCGTCTGGGAGGCCGTCATTCTCCTCGCGCTGTTCGGCATTTCCATCTTTATCAATATCCGTTTCGCGCGCGACGGGGACGACTGCCAAAAGCGGCAAACCAACCGGCGGGAAATCATTCTCAATGTCTTAAAATTCGCCGGCGGGGCCGCCGCCGTTGTGTTCGGCTCCAACCTCATGGTAGACGGCGGCAAGGCCATCGCGGAACAGCTTGGCATCTCCGAGGCGGTCATCGGGCTTACCGTCGTCGCCATCGGCACATCACTTCCGGAGATTGCCACGTCGGTGACCGCCATTATCAAAAAGCAGAGCGCCCTGTCCATAGGCAATATCGTCGGCGCCAACATACTCGATACCACTCTTATCCTTGCCACCGGCTCGTTCATTTCCGGAGGCGCGCTGGCCGTATCGGAGGCTACCGTGCGTATTGACCTGCCCGTCGCGCTTTTGCTGATGCTTGCCGCCGTATTGCCCGCCGCCCTTGGGAAGCGCACTTTCCGGTGGCAGGGGGCGTCGATTATGGCGATTTATCTGGCATATCTGATATATCTGGTAATGCGGGCGGCGGTTTGAATTATAATTGAGCGATGGGAGCTATTAAGAATGGTAAACGAAATATACAGCCTGTACAAAGAATGCCTGCCCGATATAAACAGAAGTGAGGAAACTGTCAAAAGAATCCTTGGCGATACCGGCAACCATATAATAAATTATATGGTTGCCGGTAAATTAGCCGGTGTTTCTGTTATCAATGACAATACAATACTTTTACTTTGCGTAGAAAAATCCTTTCAAAACCGCGGTGTTGGCGGTGAATTGCTGAAGCAGTCTGAAGAATATATTCTCTCTAACGGCTTTCATAAATTTGTTGCCGGCGCCGGAAAAGACTATATAATGCCGGGTATTCCGATGAATAACGGCGCTCACAATTTTTTTAAGAAACGCGGCTATATTCATTCCTGGGGCAATCGCGGCTGCTTTGATATGTGTCAGATGTTAAAAGACTTTGATTATAACGAACATTCGATAGGCGATGTGATTGCCGGTATAACGTATAGACGGGCACTAATACATGATGTTGATAATATTGTTAAATGTGTGTCGGATGCGGAAGAATCATTTGTGCAGTATTATCAAAATGAAGAGGTATACGAAAAAGGTGCAAACCCGCTTGTTTTGATTGCCGAAAAGGATAACGAGGTGTTGGGCGCTCTTATGGTCGATATTGAAACCGGGAATACAGATACGGGAAGCATTGGCTGTACGGCAACCGCCTGTCAGCACAGAAACAAAGGGATTGCGACAAATATGGTTATCCTGGGTACAAAGTATCTGAAAGACATCGGATTAAGCAAGGTATATTTGAGTTACACATATACGGATATTGTGAGCATGTATGGCAGAGCCGGGTATAAGGTTTGTATGGAATACTATATGGGAGAAAAAAGTGTTGAAAATACTCTTACATAATATTGCTATTTTCTGCAAAACCAGTTTCTGACGCCGCCCAGCCATTCCATCAGTTTGAATCGCACCACATACGTCTCGTCCGCCTGTGTGATCAGCGCGATGTCGCCCTCGGTCAGCCCCGTGAAGGTGTCCGGGAGCTTTTCCATCGCCGACGCCGCGCAGAGCGGCGGGAAGACCACACACCACCAGTTTTGCCCCGCGCCTCCGTCCAGTGTCACGCGCAGCGCCGTGTACGGCCCGGCGGGCAGCGCGAAGGTACTGTATTCCCTTGTGGGGAACGCCTCTTTTTGCAGCGTCACCGAAACGGCCTGATCCGAGCCTTGCGTCTTGAGGAATGTCCGCAGGTTTTCCTCCAGCATCGGTATGTTTTCGCGGATGGCAGCCGCCGCGTCTCCGGCGTTGCCGATACCGTCCAGCGGTTCCGCCAGCAGCGTCAGCGTCCGGTCGCGCACCAGCAGTTTAAGAAGCTGATCCTCCTCGCTGTCGGACGCGGCGACGACGTGCAGCCGCACCAGCTTGTCGGATATGGCGGCGGAGGGGAGCGCGGTCGCGGTCCCTACGATAAGGGCGGCAATCAGCCCGATACAGAGCGCGAGTTCCAGTAATTTGTATTTTCCCATAAAAAATCCCTGCCTTATCGTTGTGTTGATAACGACATTCTTGACAGGGACGGTTTTGCCTATACAGGTTTTACGAGAAATGTTTTTGGAAATTGCGGTCGAATCGTGTAAATCGCTTGATTTGCTTTTGTTATGTCATCAAAAATTCCGAAAACTGTCGGCCCGCTCCCGCTCATCGTGGCATTCGCCGCGCCCGCGCCGCTCAACAGGCGTTTGATTTCCGCGACTTCGGGGAGCCGCGTGACGGATTCAAAGACATTGCCGGCCGGCCGCGCCGTCTCCGTACGCTCCGGCCATTCCATCCCGTCAAACCGGCGAAAGGCTTCGGCGGTCGAAACCGCCGCCGGCGGCGTTACCAATACGATATGACAATCCGGCAGCGGCGGCAGCGGCGTCAGAATCTCGCCCCGCCCCTCGGCCAGACAGACGCCGCCGCGCAGGCAATACGGCACGTCGGAACCGAGTTCAAGGGCTAATTCCTGTAAGGGCGGCCTTTGATTGTCCGTTTCCCCCAGGCTATGCCCGTCCGCCCGCGCCGCCGCCCATTCATCGAGCGCCCGCAGCACCGCCGCCGCGTCGCTGGAACCGCCGCCTAAACCCGCGCTGACAGGAATGCGCTTTTCGATATGCACATGGCAGCTCCATCCCCTGAACCCGGCGGCGTTCATAAACAGGCGCGCGGCCCGTGCCGCGAGATTTTGTCCCTCCACGCCCTCCGCGAAAGCGGTAAACGTTTCCTTTCCCGGTTCACACGGGGAGAGCGTGAGGGTTAAATCGTCACAGAGCGACACCGACGCCATGATCGTCCGCAGGTTGTGGTATCCGTCGCCGCGCCTGCCTGTGATCTCCAGCGCCAGATTGATTTTCGCGGGGGCCTTTGCGGCCAGCAGAGTTTTCATACATCCCCCAACAAGGCTGAAAGCGCGTCTACGCGCTTTTTATTTATGCACTGTTCTGTTTGGGCTTCGGGTCAGGTCGAAGCCGCCGAGCGCGGAACTCTGTTTTTTATGTTCCGTTTATCGCATTGTAAAATTCTTCCGGCAAATCATATTGCTCTCTTCCGTTAGTCCATTGTCCAACAAAATTTACGGAGTAGTTCTCACCTTTGTAAACCGCCTTTTCTAAACTTGTACAACCACCGAAAGCGCCGCTCCAAGCGGTTACCGCCCAGCCTTTTTTAATAGCGGCGTAATCTCCGCTGCCAATACTTGTCACACTGTCGGGAATCATTATATTTGTCAGTGCCGTACAACCGGAAAATGCGTATTTGCCAATACTGGTTACACCGTCGGGAATCGTTACGGTTGTCAGTCCCGTACAACCATAAAAAGTTCTGTCGCCAATACTTGTGATACCACTGGGAATCGTTATATCTGTCAATCCCATACAGTTGTAAAAAGCATCGTCGCCAATGCTTTTTACACCGTCAGGAATTGTTATATTTGTCAGTCCCATACAACCGGAAAATGCAACACCGCCAATGCTTTTTACACCGTTGGGGATCGTTATATCTGTCAGCCCCCAACAATCAAAAAATGCGTATTCGCCAATACTTGTCACACTGTCGGGAATCATTATATTTGTCAGTGCCGTACAACCGGAAAATGCGATTTCACCGATACTTGTTACGGACTTACCTTCTATTTGCGACGGGATTTCTACCGCAACATCACTTCCTTTATAGTGCATTATAGTAACCTCGCCATTATTGATTTCATATTGAAAATCGTCGTTTTCGCCAAACCCATTGTCCTGATCGTTTCCGGTGTTATTGATTTCTTCCGGTGTCGGTTCAGGTTGTGTTACATCCGCCGGTGCAGGCTCTGGAGCTGGCGTGTTATCGCCGCCAGCCACGAGCGACGAGGGTGTTGTATTGCCGCCGCCCTCCGAACAGGCCGAGAAAAGCAGTGCCAACGCAAGCACGGACGTGAGTATCCGGGTTTTCATTTTGGCTGTCTGTGAAACCACGAGTATGTACGCCTCCTATACGTTATCGCGCTTGTTATAGCACTGCCCAATGAACTCTGTTTTTTATGTTCCGTTTATCGCATTGTAAAATTCTTCCGGCAAATCATATTGCTCTCTTCCGTTAGTCCATTGTCCAACAATTTCTAGGGGGTAGCTCTTGCCTTTATAAACCGCCTTTTCTAAACCTGTACAATCGCCGAAAGCGCCGTTCCAAATAATTACCGACAAACCCTCTTTAAGCGTGGCATAATTTCCAACCCCAATACTTGTCACACTATCGGGAACCGTTATATTTGTCAATCCCGTACACCCGAAAAAAGCCTGATTTCCAATACTTGTCACACTCTCAGGAATCGTTACATCTGTCAGTCCCGTACAGCGTCTAAAAGCGCCGACATCAATACTTGTTACACTGTCGGGAATCGTTATGCTTATCAGTCCGGTACAACCGGCAAAAGCTTGTTTGCCAATACTCGCAACTCCGTTGGGAATCCTTATATCCGTCAGTCCCGTACAACCGTAAAAAGTACAGTCGTCAATGCTTGTTACGCCATCGGGAATCGTTATATCCGTCAGTTCCGTACAACCGGAAAATGCGTATTCACAAATACTTGTTACAGGCTTGCTTTCTATTTCCGACGGGATCTCTACGACAGCATCACTGCCTTTATAGTACATTATAGTAACCCCGGCATTATTGATTTCATATTCAAAATCGTTGCTGTTGCCGCTATCGGGCGCTTCCGTCGCAGCGGGCTCTTGCTCCTCAACGATAAAAGGGGACGGATCGGGCAATGGGCTGGGCGATATATCCGGCGACGGGGACGGGGGCGGCGAAAGCTGTCCGCCACACCCCGCGAGCAATCCCGCCGCCATAACGGCGATAAGTAAAATCGCTGTGATCTTTACGCTTTTCATGGCAACAATCCTGCCTTGAACGAATTTTCATCCCGCCGCGCCGCGCTTATCTTCTCACTTTCTCCAAATACCGCTTGATCCGCTCCAGCGCCTCGGTCAAATTCTCCACCGACGTGGCGTAACAGGCCCGCACAAATCCCTCGCCGCTTGCGCCGAACGCCGGGCCGGGAATAACGGCGACGTCCTGTTCTTCCAAAAGCCCCTGGCAAAACGCCTCGCTGGTCAGGCCGGTGCTCTGAATGGACGGGAACAGGTAAAACGCGCCCTGCGGCTCGAAACAGTCCAGCCCCATTGAATGAAACCCCTCCAGTGTCAGGCGGCGGCGGCGGTCGTAGCTTTCGGCCATCCGCGCGATCTCCCCGTCCCCGTCGCGCAGGGCGGCGGCGGCGGCGTACTGGCTTGTGGTGGGGGCGCTCATGATGGCGTATTGATGTATTTTAGTCATTTGCCCGATCAGTTCGGCGGGGCCGTAGGCAAACCCCATCCGCCAGCCGGTCATCGCGTGGCTTTTCGACAGCCCGCCGACAATAAGCGTGCGCTCCTTCATACCGGGCAGCGACGCCAGCGGCACATGCTTTTGCCCGTAAGTAAGCTCCGCGTAAATCTCGTCGCTGATCACGATAACGCCGGTACCGCGCAGCACCGCGGCGACGGCCTCCAGGTCCGGCAATTCCATGATACCGCCGGTCGGATTGCATGGGTAAGGCAAGATCAGCATACGGGTCTTTTCGGTGACCGCGCCCCTCAACTGTTCCGCCGTCAGGCGAAACCGGTTTTCCACCTTGGTCTCAACGGGCACAGGCACGCCGCCCGCCAGCGTCACAACAGGATCGTACGCCACAAAGGAAGGCTGCGGGACGATAACCTCGTCTCCCGGCTCCAACACGGCGCGTACCGCAAGGTCGATCGCCTCGCTGCCGCCGACCGTGACCAGTATCTCTCCCTTCGGGTCATAGTCCAGCCCGAAGCGGCGGCTCATATACGCGGCGCATTCATAGCGGAGGAAGCTCAGCCCCGCGTTGGGTGTGTATTTGGTGTATCCCTTCTCCAGTGAAAAAATGCCCTCGTCGCGCACATGCCAGGGGGTGAGGAAATCGGGCTCGCCGATGCCGAGCGAAATCGCGTCCTTGCGCTCCTCCAGCAAATCAAAAAAACGCCGTATGCCCGAGGGCTTGAGCGATCGTACACGGGATGAGATGTGGATATTCATATAAACAGAACCCTTTCCTGCTGTTCCGGCGCGGTTTTGTACGCGACGCCGCCCTCCTTATACTTTTTGAGCAGAAAATGCGTCGCCGTGCCGGTGACCGACTCCAGCGCGGACAGTTTTTCCGAGACAAACAGCGCGACTTCCCGGAGGGAGCGCCCCGTAATGACGACCAGAAAGTCATACCCGCCCGACATCAGGTAGAGAGACTGCACTTCCTCATACTGATAGATGCGTTCCGCCACGCGGTCAAAGCCCTCGCCCCGCTGCGGCGTGACGCGCACCTCAATCATGGCGGTCACGTAGTCGCCGCCCGCCTTTTCCCAGTCCACCACCGCGCGCATGCCCAGCAACGCGCCGCTTTCGCGCGCCGCCGCGATGTCGGCCGCAACTTCCGCCTCCTCCTTCTCCAGCATCACGGCGATCTGCCGCGCCGTCAGCGTCGCGTCAGATTCCAGCAGGTGCAGTATCTTTTTCACGCTCAGTCCTCCAATTTGCCGGGGTCATAACATATGACCTTAAATTCGCAGCATTTCTCATATCCTATACGGCTGTACGCGTTTACGCCCCCCGGAAACGCCGTCAACACGGAAATCCGCCTGCCGTTCAAGACGGCGTCCTGTTCAGCCAGGCCGATCAAGTATCCGGCTATCCCCTTTTTGCGGTATCCCGCCAGTGTTCCCACCCACGCTATTTCAAGAAAATCATCGCCCAAAACAGACATACACGCGCCCGCGGGAATCCCGTTGTATTCAGCCATATAAAAACGGACGCGGGGGTCGTTAAAAGCGTCAAGGTAGTGCCCGAATGAAAACAGATCGTATTCAAACGCCGAGTTCAGTATCGCTCCGCTCATTTTCAGCTGATGTGTTTCCCCGACCCGAAAAAGGTCGAACTGCTTCGGCGGAGCGGGAGCTATCCTTCCGGCTGACAATTCCTTCACCATTCCGTAATCAGTTCCGGACGTAAAACCGCTGTGCGACAAAAACGGGCTATATATATCGGCGCCGGGAGGCGCGGAACCGGGGGTAATGACCAGCCTGCCGGGGATTTCTCCGGCCTTCATTCTCCCGGCAAGCTCCGCGGCTTCCTTTTCATAATCCGGCCCGCTGAACCTTACGTCATATGCGCAGGAAACGTCTCCGCTGAGCCAGTTCACATCTCCCGTGCGGTTTTGGATGCCGCGCATATTGCCGAGCATGTTCCAGTAAAGCCTGTGGCCGCGGATAACATAACCGGTAAACCGTTCGTTCGTCATATCCCTTACGCCTTCCGTTTGACCGCCCGCAGGGCCGCCGCCGCGATGTCCGCGGCGTTGAGGCTGAACCGCCCGCGCAGGTAGTCTTCCGGGCCGACCTCGCCGAACAGGTCCTGCACGCCGACCATCTCGACCGGCACGGGGCAGTTTTTGACAAGCGTCTCGGCGACCGCCCCACCTAACCCTCCGACGACATTGTGATTTTCGCAGGTCACGACGGCGCCGGTTTTTTCCGCGCTTTCAACAATCAACTCAACGTCCGCCGGTTTCCATGTGAACAGGTTGACCACCCGCGCCGCCACGCCCTGTTCCGAGAGCAGCTTCGCCGCTTCCAGCGCTTCGGCGGTCATGATACCCGAGGCAAACAGCGTCACGTCCCCGCCGTCGCGCAGAAGAACGCCCTTTCCGATTTCAAACGCGCTGCCCGGTTCGTAGACGCCGGCGGCGTTCTTGCGGTTGAGGCGGATATAGTATACGCCGCGCTTTGCCGCGATTTGCGGCAGCAGGTTCTCCAGCATAACCGAGTCGGTCGGTTCGACAAGGATCATTTCGGGAATGGCGCGCAGCACGGCCATATCCTCCAGCGGCATATGCGTCCCGCCGTTATAGGCGGCGCAGACGCCGGGGTCTGTGCCCACGATACGCACGTTGAGCTTCGCGTACGCCGCCGACATAAATATCTGGTCGCAGACGCGGCGGGTGGCAAAGGTGCCGAAGGTGTGCGCGAACGGCACGAACCCCATCGCCGACATCCCGGCGGCGACGCCCACCATGTTGGCCTCGGCGACGCCGCAGTTGACAAAACGGCTGGGATACGCTTTCATAAAGGGCTTCATGCCCGAGGAACTCATCAGGTCGGCGTCCAGCGCCACGATGTTCTCATTCGTTTCCGCAAGTTCCATCAGTACGCGGCAGTATGTGTCGCGCATCATCTTCTCCTCCGTCCGGAGAACCGTTTTCACCGTGACGCTCATGCCGTCACCTCCCCGGCGGCGGGCGCGAGGGCGGCGATCTTATCCCGCGCGGCCGCCAGCGCCCCGTTCATCTGTTCCTCCGTAAAGGCGATGTGGTGATTGAATTCCTGATCCTCGGCGAAGGTGCAGCCATACCCTTTTTTCGTGTTGAGCACGATCATCGACGGGCGGTGTGACGCGGCGCCCTCCTTTACGGCGGCCAGCGCCGCGTTTTCGATCGCCGCGGTGTCGTGCCCGTTGACCGACTGGGTAAAGAAACCGAACGACGCGAACTTTGCGGCGAGGTCCCCGGTGTCAAGGACGTCTTTAACGTACCCGTCCAGCTGCTGCCCGTTCTTATCACAAAAGACGATCAGGTTATCCAGCTTTTTGTGCGCCGCCAGCATCAGGCCCTCCCAGACCTGCCCCTCGTCGCACTCGCCGTCGCCGACGATCAGGTACGTCCTCGCGTCGAACCCGCGCAGTTTCTGGCCCAGCGCAAGCCCGACGGCGGTGGAGACGCCCTGTCCCAGCGAACCGGTCGTCATGTCCACGCCGGGGGTCCTGTTCATATCGCAGTGGCTCGGCAGAGTGGTACCGGGCCGGTTGAGGGTTTTCAGCAGGCTTTTCGCGAAATACCCGCGCGCCGCCAGCGCGGCGTAGACAGCGGGGCCGGCGTGGCCTTTGCTGCAAACCAGCCGGTCGCGTTCGGGCCAGTCCGGCCGCTCCGGGTCAACCCGCATGACACCGTTGTACAGCACAGCCAGCGTCTCGACAACACTCATCGCGCCGCCCACATGCCCGAACCCCCGCGCCTCAAACACGCGCAGAGTCTCCAGGCGCAGTTCGGCGGCGCGGAGGGGAAGATTTTGGTTATTCACGGGGGCATCCGTCCTTTCCGTTATTTGCGCCGTATCTCGTCGATAATTTCACATCTCATTTGAATCAGCCGCTTCAGTATCTCCAAATCCCCGCCGGCGGGATTGCGCCACCGGAAAGCGATCATGCCGCCGCCGCACACCCTCTGCCGTTTGCCCAGCACCGTCACGAACATACCGAGATGAGAGGTTGAGCAGGCGTCACACCGCCAGATATGGCGCAGGGCCTGTTTTTGAAATTCCCGCGGTTCTCTTTCCAAACGCCCGTTTATCAGCGCCGGATCGTCCCAATTGTATGCGCCGATAATACGCACGTCCAGCAAACGCTCGCAGTCGCCCATCGAGCCGACGCACATGACTTGCGCGCCTTTGTATTTGTAGTCCACCTTCCAAAAGGTGCCGATTGCGGGGCTCATGTTGTTTTGGAGGGCAAAATCATGCAGAGATTCCGCCTGTTCGCGCTGTTCGGATATAAGCGGGGCGTAATAATCCTCATAGGTTGGCTTGTATTTGGCGCCTAACGGGCGAAAATCGGCGTTTCCAAACGCGAAAAACGCAAACCCGCTCAATTTTTCACACTTTTTCGCCAACGCGCAGATTGCCGGAAACATGCCGGGATACCGCGTTGAGATAAACTGACCGCTATCTGAAGTCAATCCCACGCGCGACAGGGCTTTCAACCTTTTCGCAAGGGAAATCGGGCTTCTGGCGGTACTCACCTGCTGATCCATAACGGCTAAATCGCTTTCGGAAACGCCAAGCGTATCACCGTCCAGGACGCCCGCTTTGCCCAGCATACACAGCAACGCGATATACCCGTGCACAACATTGCGCGTCTGCGACAGTATGTCCTTCGTCTTCGACGGAGACCGCCTTTTCATGCCGTTGACCGTCACGCCGCCGCAAAACTCCTCCAGCGCCATCACCGGAAGGGCGTATTCCTCCGGGTTGTCATACATATCCGAAAGCATACCGGTCATAAATCCGTGACAGGCCGCACAAGACGCGCGCATGTCAGGCCCGGACGCCGCCGAAAGAGAGCGTTCCAGCGGCGTAAGCCCCCGCGCGTGAGCATAGACCTGGCTGTGTACGGCGGAGGGAAAAGCGGTCAGTTCCACACTAAAATCCATATCTAACCTCAATACGCCAGCCGCTCATTGATATAGGCAGCAACGCCGTCGATACTGACGCGCTCCTGCGCCATTGTGTCGCGGTCGCGCACGGTGACGCAGCGGTCGTCTTTGCTGTCGAAGTCATAGGTGACGCAGAACGGGGTGCCGGTCTCGTCCTGACGGCGGTAACGGCGGCCGATGGCCCCCGCCTCGTCGTAATCGGTAAAGAAATGCTTTTTCAGACGTGAGCAAAGCTGCACGGCCTCTTCAGACAGTTTCTTGCTGAGCGGGAGCACGGCGCATTTGACCGGGGCCAGCGCCGGGTGCAGGCGCAGGACGGTGCGCGTGTCGCCGTCCTGCAGCGTCTCCTCGTCGTAGGCGTCAACCAAAAAGGCCAGCATAACGCGGTCTACGCCGAGCGAGGGTTCGATGACGTAGGGAATATACTTTTCGTTTGATTCGGGGTCAAAATACTCCATGTTTTCACCCGATTCGGTCTGATGGCATTTCAGATCGTAGTCGGTGCGGTCGGCGATCCCCCACAACTCACCCCAGCCGAACGGATAGAGGTATTCGATGTCGGTCGTGGCGTTGGAGTAATGGGACAGCTCGGTCGGCTCATGGTCGCGCGTCCGCACATTCTCCGGCTTAAGGCCCAGCCCCAGCAGCCAGCCGCGGCAAAACTGCTTCCAAAAATCAAACCATGTACGGTCGGTGCCGGGCTGGCAGAAAAATTCCAGCTCCATCTGCTCAAATTCGCGCGTGCGGAAAATGAAATTGCCCGGCGTGATCTCATTGCGGAACGCTTTGCCGATCTGCGCGATACCGAACGGCACCTTGCGCCGCGAGGAGCGCTGGACGTTTTTGAACTGCACGAAAATGCCCTGCGCCGTCTCGGGCCGCAGGTAGATGGCCGAGGCGGTATCCTCATTGACGCCATGGAAGGTCTTGAACATCATGTTGAATTGGCGGACGGAGGTGAAATCCCGCGCGCCGCAGCCGGGGCAGGCGATATTATTCTCCTTTATCCAGTCGCTCATCTGGTCAAAACTCATACCGGCCGGGTTACCGCCGTTCCCCTCGATCAAATGGTCCGCCCGGTGGCGCGTCTTGCATTGGCGGCAGTCCATCAGCGGGTCGTTGAAGTTCTTGAGGTGCCCCGACGCCTTCCAGACGGAGGGATTCATCAGGATGCCCGAGTCCAGCCCGACGTTGAACGGGCTCTCGCGGACAAATTTCCTCCACCACGCCGCTTTGACGTTATTCTTCAGCTCCGCGCCCAGCGGCCCGTAATCCCATGTGTTGGCCAGCCCGCCGTAAATCTCCGAGCCGGGGTAGATGAACCCGCGCCCCTTGCACAGCGCCGCCAGTTTGTCCATGCTCTTCCGCGTGTTTTCCATATCATTAACCTCACTTACCGGATCGTCGAATGAAATACTCACAATATACCATATGAATCACAGATTGTAAACCGGGCCTCCTTCATTTCCCTACGCAAAACTTCGCGAAGATCCCGTCTATGACCTCCTCGCGCACATGCCGCCCCGTCAGTTCGCCGACGGCGGCAAGCGCGCGCTCCAACTCCGCCGATACGGCGTCGGGGGTGATCCCGCCCCGCAGCCCCGCGAGCGCGGTTTTCACGGCGTCAACGGTCCGGCGCACCGCGTCGGCCTGCCGGATGTTTGTCAGGACGGAGCCGTCATAGAACGTGTCGCCGGCCTCATAAAGGCGGCGCAGGGTGCTGTCCACGGCGTCGAGGCCCTGGCCCGTTTTGGCCGACACGGGCAGGACATGCAGGAAAGCGGCTTCCAGTTGCTCGCGCTCCAGTTTCTGCGGCAGGTCAACCTTGTTGATGAGGACCAGGCACGCGCGGTCACGGGCGAGGTCCAAAACGGCGCGGTCCCCTTCGTCCATTTCGGCCGAGCCGTCCAGCACCGCGAACAAAAGCTCGGCGTTTTCGGCCGCGTCGCGCGCCCGTGATACGCCCGCCGCCTCAACGGCGTCGTATGTCTCACGGATACCGGCGCCGTCTGTGATCCGCAGCTTCACGCCGCCGACCGTCACCGTCTCCTCCAGCGTGTCCCGCGTTGTGCCGGGTACGGGCGATACAATGGCGCGCTCATGCCCCGCGAAAGCGTTGAGAAGCGAACTCTTGCCCACGTTTGGCTTACCGAGGATGGAACACCGCAGCCCTTCGCGCAGCAGCAGGCCCTTTCCGGCCGTCGCAAGCAGCGCCTCAAGCGGCTCCAAAACGGATTGGAGGACGCTGACGGGTTCCCCGGGAGAGATCTCCTCCTCCGGGTAATCCACCGCGGCGTAAAAACGGGCCAGCAGATCGGCCAGCGCGTCATACGCCTTTGAAAACGCGCGCCCCACCGTTCCGTTAAGCTGCCCCGCGGCGTTGCGGGCGGCGTCACGCGTCTCGGCGGTCACCAGATCGGCCACCGCCTCGGCCTGAGACAGCGACAGCTTTCCATGCAGGAACGCGCGGCGGGTAAACTCACCCGGCGCGGCGGGTAAAGCCCCGGCCCTGTAAAGAGCCTCCAACACAGCCCGCAAGACCGGGATACAGCCGTGCAGATACAGTTCTACGGTATCCTCGCCGGTGTAAGAATAGGGGGCGACCATCCTGACCGCCATCCCCTCATCCAACAAGTCGCCGTCAATGACCACGTCCCCCGTCACAAGCGCGCGGGGTTTCCACAGGGCAGCCGGCAAGCCGCCGCGCGCCTCAAAGACCGACGACGCCAGCGTAAAAGCCCGCCCGCCGCTGATCCGTATAACGCCAAGCGCGCCCGACAGAGGCGGTGTGGCCAGCGCCGCGATGGTCTCCATCCCGCATACCCCCTTAAAAACTGGAAATCTCCCCGCCCCCGTCAATTATGTCAAACCGGCTCAAAAAATTCTGCTGAAGCGACATGCGGCTGATAATCAGCCCCTCGTTGACGCCGTTATGAACGATTAAAAACTGCAAATCGCTCATACGATAAAGCTCCAGCGTATCGGTTCCGCCGTCAAGGAAACGTATGGTGACACGGTAATCCGGCGGGGAGGAGGGAAGCGGGGTGTCCGTAACGCCTTCCTGCGAGATCCGGAGGACGGCCATATACAGCCTGCGCGCGTTGATTTCGGATATTTCCTTCCCGTCCAGCCACCCGTTGAGGGTATTTGCGCCGGTATCCTCCTCGTAAAAATGCTCATATGTCAATACGCGGGTGACGCCTTCCAGCTCAAACGTCACCGACGATACCGTTTTAATGTCATACAGCCAAATCGTCCGCGCCCGCATGTCGGCGTATTGAACGTCCAGGAAACCGTAATCTCCGTTGGGGTCAAACAAAACGGCGTCATAGCCCTCGATCATCACATACCGCCCGCCGCGCTCCGCGTCGTACCGCCCGATCAGCAGCGTGCCGCTCCAGCCGTCGGTCCCGGCCAGTGTCAGCCGAGCCGGTTCGTTCAGACCGTACGCGGACAGGTCGGCGGGGAGAAGCGCCTCGACGCTTTCGGGCGCAATGGCGGTGACCGGTTCAAAAAAAGCGGTCTGAAGCATAAAGTCGCTGCTTTCACTCTCCGCAGGCCTTGTGATGCGGTACAGAGACGCGCCCGTAGGCGCTTCGGCCATTTCCTCATCGGAGCGCTTGCGGAGCTCGATAACTCCTCCGTCCTTTTCGAGCAGACAATACTCAATGAGCAGAAACGTCTGTTCCTCCTGGGTGGAGCGCGGGTAAGGAAAGAATGTCAAGTCATAGTATTCCTCAAGTGTCTTTGTGAGATAGGAGCTCTGATAATCCGTAAGCAAAAATACCTCCCGGCTGTTTTTTCCCCGCGCGTAACGGCCCGTTCCGGCCGCCGGCACGGCGCCGGCCGTCAGTTCGGCCGAGGTGCCGTCGGCGCGGTTGACCCGCCACGTCATCACCGGCTTGTCAAGGCCGAACAGCGCCAGCTGCCCGTCGGTGGCCTCCGCGGTCACCTTTATCAAATTGGTGAGGGAAGTCGCGCAGGTGTAAGCGGAATGCATCGCCGTCTGCCTGCCGGGGAAGATCGCCTCCCCGGCGTCAAGGGCGCAGTCCCCGCTTTCAGGATCGCGCCGGATGGTATAGGGCTTGCCGCCGGGCGGCGAGAACGATATGCTGTTCACATTGTCCTGTGATTCCTTGAACAGGTCGGCCCTGTCCTCCCCGGCGGGTTCCGGGAGGCCGGAAGGTTCGGGCGATCCCTCCGGCCACAGACTCAGCGCGACGATCCCCGCCGCCAGTACCGCGATGGCGGCTATACCGAAAACCAGCGTTAAACGCCTCTTAGGCGTCATACCGCACACTCCTTTAATTTTACTGATGTCTGCGTCTGCGCCACACCAGAATGCCCAGCAGTATGATGATGAGCGGCAGCGCGATGACCATAAGAAGAAGCACGGCGCGGGCCTGGCCGGCGCTGACCGGGACCTGCGCGCCCACGATCTGCTTGGACGGGATATACACGCTCTGGCCAAACGGGTTGAAGTCGTTGGCAAAGTCGGCCATCAGCTCAAGGTTATAAAAAGACTGGCCGTAATACGACAGAAACGTGTCGTCAATCAGTCCGGCGCTGGATACGATCATATGCGCGAAAACCTGGCTTCCGTCCGGGGCGTTTGACGCCCGGCGGATGTCGTAGCCAAGGGCGAACGGGCCGGAGAGATCGCCGTCCTCCCTCTCCGGCGTGGTGAGCTGCCCACCGCCGAAATCCTTTGCGTAGGATGAGGAAGAAAAGGTCTGGATAAAGGGCAGAGCCGTGTAACTGCCCCTCTGTCCGTTGGCCCACAGGGAACGCACGGGTCTGGCGAGATACAGGGCCACACGCTTTTCGGCAGCCTCCGCGGCGGAAAGAGAGGGCAGCAAGCCGCTCCTGACCCCCGCCACGATAACGCTGAAATCCGCGGAAAGACTGTATTGCTCGTCGCACACCAGATGGCTGTCTACCGTAACGCCCCACTGTTCCAGAAAACCGTCCAGCCGCGGCAGAGACAGGGTGTTAAAATCATAGAAGATCATAGCGTTGCCGCCCGCCGCGAGGTAATCCTCCAGCTTGCCGATTTCCTCGCTGAGAAAATCGGTTTTGGGGGCGGAAGAGACGACGACGACCGTGTCGTCCGGTATATCTTCAAGCGCAAGGGTCAGCGAGGAACAGGCATAGCCGAATCTTTCAAACAGAAAGCGTATAACCTCCGCCGGGTTTTCATTGTGCCCCTCCAGGAACACGGCCCTCGCCACCTGTTCGCTCAAAACGTACAGCAGCGCGCTCACCAGTTCCTGATCGGCATTGACGCCGGTTATAACCGGCTGCCCATAGCTGTCGTAGCTCCACGAAAACAGGTTGGAAACCGGCACGGTTATGGCGCGGCGCGCGCTTAACAGGATGATGTCGTCCTGTTTCATCCCCTCCAGATCCGGGTACGCCTCCTTGAGTTGGCTGAGCGAATTGCCAAACTCGGGGCCGTTGAAGGAGTTGAGGGCGGGGTTGACGTACTGAACGCGGATACGGCCGCCCGTCATGGCGGAATAGTTTTGCAAAATGTCAACGATACGGACCCAAGTCGCGTGGGCGAGCCATGCCGACTCGTCCGACAGCACGATGAGGTCAACCGTTTCGTCAATCCCCTCCAAAACCTCAACAGCCTTATCGGAAAGGGAATACAGGCCCGACTCGGTGAGGTCGGCCTTGAGGTAGAAGCGCCCGGTCAGCATCCCGGCCAATACGTTGAGCAGGATAACCGCCGTCAGGAATACAACAATGACGAGCAGGGAAAACCCGCCGTATTTCAGCTTTTTTTTATTCATAACTCAGGCCCACCTCCTTTTTTCCAGCCCGCGCACGGTCAGGAAGAGGAAAACGGCGGAGATGGAGAGGAAATATACGATGTCGTCCAACGCCAGCACGCCCCGCGTGATACTGGAATAGCGCCCGAAAATCGAGAAGAAGTACAGCGCGCGCATAACGAAAGCCGGCAGGGTGCTCTGGAAAAAAACCAGCGGCAAAACCTCCAGGAGATACAGCGCCACGAAAAGGCCCAGCGAGCCGACGGCCGCGACGACCTGGTTTTCGGTGAGGGAGGAAATGAAGACGCCCATAGCGATATAGGCCGAGCCGATGCAGAGGATACCGGCATAGTTGCCCACAACCTCCGCGATATTGTTTTCACCGAAGAACGATATGGCAAAGGGCCACAGCAGCGTCAGCAGCAGCAGGCAGACAAAGACGGCGAGGGAGGAGAGGTATTTGCCGACGACGATGCCGGAGAGTTTTACGGGAGACGTAAACAGCAGCTGGTCGGTCTTCTGCTTGAAATCCTCCGAAAACACGCGCATGGTGAGGATGGGCGTTATGAACATCATCACGAGCAGCATGAAACTGAACACGCCGGCCAGCGACGCGGAGGCCCCCAGCGCGTTGTTGAGGTAAAAGATAAGGTTTAAGACGAAGATATAGGCGCCCAGATAGATGTACCCAATCGCCGAGGTGAAATACGCTTTGAAATCCCTCTTAAAAACGGCAAGCATTAGTCGTCACCCTTCCCATCCCCGGAAATTCCGTCCGGCCCGTCCTCTTTTTTCTCCCCGCGCTTTGCCTTGGGACTGCCCGGGGACGACGGCTTCGAGCCGGGCAGCTCCTCCTCCGTCAACTTCAGGAAGATGTCCTCCAGCGAGGCGTCCTGCGGGCGCAGCATGAGGATGGGGTATCCCGCCTTGGCCAGCGCCGCGAACAGCGGTTTCCGGATGTCGAGATTGGGTTTTGACTCCACCAGGAAGTCATGGCTGCCCGATTCCATCTCCCCCAGCGGCTGGGCGCTCTGCACGCCGTCCTGTCCGCGCAGCAGCGACTGTACGCCGTCTTTGGGCCCGGCGACGCGCACCACCAGCGTCCGCTCTCCCCCGACGGAGCCCGCCAGGTTTTCCGGTTTGTCGTCTGCTACGATGACGCCGGCCGAAATGACCAGCACGCGCTCACAGACAGCCGAAACCTCCGGCAGGATATGGGTCGAGAGGATGATGGTGCGGCTCTTGCCCATCTCCTTGATGACGCCGCGGATCTCCACGATCTGCCTGGGGTCGAGGCCGACGGTCGGCTCGTCCAATATCAGGACGTCCGGGTCGCCGATCAGCGCCTGCGCCAGCCCTACGCGCTGTTTATATCCCTTGGACAGATGCCCGATCACACGCCGGTAGACGTCGGAAAGCCCCGTCATGTCGCATATCTGTCCGATGTGCTCCTGTTGATCCGGGGATTTCACGCCTTTGAGCTCATAGGCGAAGTCGAGGTATTCCTCCACCGTCATGCCGGGATACAGCGGCGGCTGCTCGGGCAGGTATCCGATGTGCCGTTTGGCCCCGAGGGGGTTCTCCAGTACGTCGATGCCCGCGATCTTTACATCGCCGGCGCCGGCGGAGAGGTAGCCGGTGATGATATTCATAGTGGTGGTTTTGCCGGCCCCGTTGGGCCCTAAAAAGCCGACGATCTGCCCCTCGGGGATGGAGAAGGATATGTTGTCGATCCCGCGGCTCTTGCCGTAGCTCTTGGTCAGGCCGGTTACTTCTATCATAAAATCCCTCCGTACTCAATCGCCAGCATATCACACAGACCCCTGCCATTGGTGAAAAAACTATGAACATCATATAGTAACGCAAGCCGCTTTGTCAAGCACAACAGCGGGACAGACGGCGGCTGGGGCAAACGCGGCGAAGGCGGGATTGGAAATCCCGCCTTCGCCCACTCTAACAATCGTTATATAGATGCCCGCGCAAACCGGCTGTCCGCCGTTTATTTTAAGTTAAAAAACGCTTTGAGTCCCGGATACTTCGCCGAATCTTCCAGTCCCTCCTCAATGCGCAGCAACTGGTTGTATTTCGCCACGCGGTCGGTGCGGCTGGGCGCGCCGGTCTTGATCTGCCCGGCGTTGAGCGCGACCGCGATGTCGGCGATGGTCGCGTCCTCGGTCTCGCCGGAGCGGTGGCTGACGACCGCGGTGTAGCCGGCGCGGTTGGCCATTTGCACCGCGTCAAGCGTCTCGGTCAGCGAACCTATCTGATTGACCTTGATCAAAATCGAGTTGGCGACGCCGAGGTCAATGCCCTTTTTAAGCCGCT
This sequence comes from Oscillospiraceae bacterium, assembly GCA_031254575.1. Taxonomy (GTDB): domain Bacteria; phylum Bacillota; class Clostridia; order Oscillospirales; family UBA929; genus UBA929. The sequence continues at coordinate 37,164 of JAIRUE010000100.1, forward strand.
CCGCATTGGTGACAAACAAATCGTCGCCGACAAGCTGGATCTGGCCGCCGAGCGCTTTGGTCAGCATGGACCAGCCGTCCCAGTCGTCCTCGGCCATACCGTCCTCAAGGGAGATGATGGGGTATTTGTCGGCAAAGCCCTTCCACATCCTCACCATCTGCTGGCGGGTCATGGTCTTTTTGGCCTTGGGCAGCCTGTAAACGCCTTCATCGGCGTCATACCATTCGCTGACGGCGGCGTCGATGGCGATGCGGAAGTCGCCGCCCGGCTTGTAACCGGCGGCCTCAATAGCCTTCACAATAACTTTCAGCGCGTCCTCGTCTTTTTTGAGATTGGGGGCGTACCCGCCCTCGTCGCCCACGCCGGTAGCGGGCGTCCCGTTCTCCTTGAGGACGGTTTTCAGCTCGTGAAACACCTCGACGCACATACGCAGGGCTTCGGTCCAGCTCGGCGCGCCGACCGGCATCACCATAAACTCCTGAATATCCACGTTGTTGGAGGCGTGCGCGCCGCCGTTGATAATATTCATCATCGGAACGGGCAGCGTCTTGGCGTTGACGCCGCCGATATATTGATACAGGGGAAGTCCCAGCGCCCCGGCGGAGACTTTCGCCGCCGCGAGCGAGACGCCCAGAATGGCGTTCGCGCCCAGGCGGGACTTGTTGGGGGTGCCGTCCAGCTCCAGCATCAGGCGGTCCAGCCCGGCCTGATCAAGGGCGTTGAACCCGATAACGGCGTCCGCAATCTCGCCGTTGACGGCATCCACCGCCTTGCGGACGCCTTTGCCCAGATAACGGCTCTTATCCCCGTCGCGCAATTCGCAGGCCTCAAAAATCCCGGTGGAAGCGCCGGAGGGCACGGCGGCGCGGCCGGCGTGCACCCCGTTCTCATCCTCGGCGACGACCTCGACCTCGACCGTCGGATTGCCGCGGCTGTCAAGGATCTCACGCCCGATCACGTCTACGATTTCCAGCAATTTTTTCACAGATGTCTCCCCTTTTATATTCTTACAGTATCAGGCTCTCGCCGGTCATTTCCACCGGCTTTTCCAAACCCATAAGGTCAAGGATCGTCGGGCAGATGTCGCACAGCCTGCCGCCCCCGCGCAATTTGGCGCTCGCGCCATACAGGATAAACGGAACGGGGTTGCAGGTGTGCGCCGTGAACGGGCTCACGCCGTCGGGCTCGAGCATACAGTCGGCGTTGCCGTGGTCGGCGGTGACGATGGCCCGTCCCGCCGTGTCCGACACGGCCTCCAATACCCGCCCGACGCATTCGTCCACGGTCGCCACGGCCTTTTCCGCCGCTTCCATGACGCCGGTGTGGCCCACCATGTCGCAGTTGGCGAAGTTTAAGATTATGATGTCATATTTGCCGCTTCTGATGCGCTCCACCACCGCGTCCGTGACCTCATACGCGCTCATCTCCGGCTTTTGGTCATAAGTCGGCACTTTTGGCGACGGGACCAGCACGCGCTCCTCCCCGTCAAAAACCTTTTCCTCGCCGCCGTTGAAGAAAAACGTGACATGCGCGTATTTTTCCGTCTCGGCGATCCGAAGCTGCGTCATACCGAGGCGGCTGACGTACTCCCCGAAAATATGCGTCAGCGCCTTGGGCGGATAAGCCACCGTCACATTGGGCATGTCGGCCGAATATTCGGTCGTGCAGACATAGCACACCGGGAAAAACCCGTTCCGCCGCTCAAACTTATCAAAAGCGGGATCCACAAATGTCCGGGTGATCTCCCTGGCGCGGTCGGGGCGGAAATTGAAGAAGATAATGCTGTCGTTCTCTTTCACGCCCGCGTCCTGAACGCATATCACCGGTTCCATAAACTCGTCGGTGACGCCCGCGTCGTAGCTGGCCTGCACCGCCGCCGGGGGGTCGGGATTGAAAGGGGCGTCCCCATAGACAAGGGCTTTATACGCGCGTTCGACGCGCTCCCAGCGGTTGTCGCGGTCCATGGCATAGTAACGCCCCATCACGGTGGCGATCCGGCCTGTGAGTTCCGCGCATTTCTGCGCGGCCTCCGCGACAAAACCGCGCCCGCTCTTGGGCGGCACGTCGCGCCCGTCAAGAAAGCAGTGCAGATAAACGCGGTCAAGGCCGCGCCGTCTGCACAGCTCCAAAAGCGCCCAAACGTGGGTATTGCGGCTGTGGACGCCGCCGTCGCTCATCAGCCCCATCAAATGCAGGGCCGTGCCCTTCCGCAGGCAGTTGTCTATGGCGGCGTTATAGGCGGCGTTTTCAAAAAAACCGCCGTTTTGTATGTCTTGGGTGATACGGGGCAGATCCTGGAACACCACACGGCCCGCGCCGATGTTGGTGTGCCCCACTTCGCTGTTGCCCATCTGCCCCTCGGGCAGTCCTACGTCCATACCGGACGCCGACAGGCGCGTATGCGAGCACTCGGCAAAGAGCCTGTCGAGGGTCGGTTTGGAAACGTGGGAGATGGCGTTGGCCGGCCCCGGGGGGGCCAGGCCGAAGCCGTCGAGGATGATAAGGACGAAAGGCTGTTTATTCATAACGCTCCTTACTGATTCGCCGCGTTCACGATTGCCGCGAAACTGTCCGCTTTCAGCGACGCGCCTCCGATCAGGCCGCCGTCAATGTCCAGCTCGGCGAGCAGTTCCCGCGCGTTTTCGGCGTTCATCGAGCCGCCGTACTGAACCGTCACGCCGCGGGCGGCCCGGGCGCCGTATTTCTTGCGGATGGTGGCGCGGATGTAATTGCAGACCTCCGCGGCCTGCTCGGTCGTGGCGGTTCGTCCCGTTCCGATGGCCCAGACCGGTTCGTAAGCAAAGACGACACGGCGCAATTTATCGGCCGGCACGGCGCTGAGCGAGGCCTTGGCCTGCGCGCCGACCACTTCGAGCGTGACGCCCATGTCGCGCTGCTGCAAGGTCTCTCCGACGCAGATAATGGGTCTCAGTTCGGCCTCAAGAGCCCGGACGACTTTCTGGGAGACCAGCGCGTCGGTTTCCCCGAAATACTGCCGCCGCTCGCTGTGCCCGATGATGACGTATTTGACCCCGGCATCCTTGAGCATGGCGGCGCCGATCTCGCCGGTGAACGCGCCCGACGCCTCCTGGTGCATGTTCTGCGCGCCGACCGAGACGCGGCAGTCCTTGAGGACGCGCACGGCCAGCGGGATGTCGATGTACGGTACACAGACGACAACCTCACACCATTTGGCTTTGGCGCAAAGGGCCTTTACACCGTCCAGCAGGACACGCGCCTCGGCGGGGGTTTGGTTCATCTTCCAGTTTCCGGCGATGACAGTCTTACGGTATCTTCTGTTCATGGTCAGCGTTCCTTTCTCATTTTACCCAACTTTTTATTTCTCTTCATAAAAGCGCGGCGCGGTCCGCTACTTGTCCTGCAGACACGCGATACCCGGAAGCTCCAGGCCCTCCAAAAACTCCAGCGACGCGCCGCCGCCGGTACTGACGTGATCCATCCTGTCGGCAAATCCGAACAGCTCCGCCGCGGCCGCGCTGTCGCCGCCGCCGACGATGCTGATGGCGTCCGACTTGCTCATAGCGCGCGCGATCATTTTGGTCCCCTCGGCAAAATCGGGGAACTCGAAGACGCCCATCGGGCCGTTCCACACGACGGTGCCGGCCTTCATGATTTCCCTGACGTACCGGGACGTCGTGGCGGGGCCGATGTCCATGCCCATCATCTCGGCCGGGATATGCCGGACGGTATGCGCCGCGGCGTCGGGACCGAAATGGTCGCCCACGACGTGATCGCCCGGCAGATAAAAGTGCACGCCCAGCCCCACCGCTTTCAGCACCAGTTCCTTGGCCAGATCGAGCTTGTCTTCCTCGCACCGGGATTTGCCGATGGGCCGCCCGCACGCCTTTTTGAAAGTATAGGCCATCGCGCCGCCGATGATGATGGTATCGCATTTTTCGACAAGGTTATTGATGACGCCGATCTTGTCGCTGACTTTCGCGCCGCCCAGGATGGCGACAAACGGCCGCTTGGGGTTTTGCAGCGCGCGGCCCATGACGCCGATTTCCTTTTGGATCAGAAAGCCGCATACGGCGGGGAGATAGTCCGCGATCCCGGCGGTGGAGGCGTGGGCGCGGTGCGCGGTGCCAAACGCGTCGTTGACGAATATGTCCGCCAGCGCCGCGAGCTGTTTGGCGAACGCGGGGTCGTTCTTCTCCTCCTCGGCGTGGTAGCGCACGTTTTCCAGCAACATGATCTCGCCGGGCTTGAGCGCCGCGGCCTTGGCTTTCGCGTCCTCACCCACGACATCCTTCGCGAAAATAACGGGCCTGCCGAGCAGTTCCTCCAAACGTTTCGCCACCGGGGCCAGAGAATACTTGGGATCGAAAGTCCCCTTGGGGCGGCCCAGATGTGAGCAGGCGATGACCGCCGCGCCGTGCTCCAGCAGGTATTTCAGCGTGGGCAGCGACTCGACGATGCGCTTGTCGGCCGTGATGGCGCCCGTATCGTCCTGCGGTACGTTGAAATCACAGCGTACAAGCGCTTTTTTTTGTGAAACACTGATGTTCTCTATGCTTTTTTTATCATATTGCACAGCCATTTCCTCCCCCGTTTCTTCATCAACGAAGGCAGTATATCAAAAACCCGGACCAATTTCAAGAGCGTTTTCATCTGTTTAGAAAAAATTCGGCCCAAAATTTCAGCGGACTGTATCAAAAACAGCCCGCTTTGAGTGTCTTTTGAGAGGCTTCCTGTTATCGCAGATAATGCCGCACCAATTCCTGCAGCAATTCGTCGCGGTCGAGGCGGCGGATCATACTGCGGGCATTGTTATGGTTTGTGATGTAAGTGGGGTCTTCGGAGAGGATGTAGCCCACGATCTGGTTGACGGGGTTATACCCCTTTTCCTGCAAAGCCGCGTATACGGCGGTCAGAACGGATTTCATTTCCGTGCTGCCGTCCTCGGCGAGGGCAAATTTGCGCGTATGGTCCATCGTATCCCACCTCCGGTCTTGCTGGCTTCTCTATTATACATGAGGCGCGGCGCCGTTGTAAAGGGTTTTTATCGGGGCGCGGAAAATTATGCTGTACGGAAATCCCGGCATTGCCAAACGGCGGGTTGTGTGTTATCGTAGAGCGGGAATAGGTTGACCCAGCAGCCATATCAGGACTATATTCAGGACAAACAGCAAAATCAGCGAGCCTATCAGTTTTTTTCGGTTTCGCACAAAACTCCCCCCTGTCTCTAGCTTATGGACAAGGGTGGGAGTTTATGCCGCAGGGGCCCGGGCAGCGGTTATTGGAACATGAGTATTTCCCGCGGCCCGGGGGAGTATGAGAACGACGAAGAGGGCGTTGACACCATGCGGCGGCTGGGCGAGAATATTGTATGGCTGCTTGAGAAGCTGAGGTAAGGGCCTATACGGCGGGACGGGGTGTTCATGTGGGCGCGGATAAAAAAAACGGCCAAAAAAGTCCGACCGCGAAACTGGTCATAATGGCAAGGAAGCACTGGCGTACGATCGGATTGGCCTCGGTCGGGATCGTCGGCGCGGCGCTTCTGAATCTCATAACGCCCGCGGTTGTGCGCAGCCTGACCCGGCAAATGACTGAGGAAAGCCTGTCGGAAAACCTCCTGCTGATATACGCGGCCGTGCTCGCCGGCGCGTATCTGCTGCGGGCCGGATGCCGCTGGGTGGCGCTGGCGGTCAGCCATGTCGCGGCGTGGAATTTCGTCGGGGAGCTGACAGCCAAGGTATATGAGAAATTACAGAGACTTTCGATGCGGTATTACCAGGACAAGCAGACCGGCCAGCTGATGAGCCGTATGATCAACGACACCCGGCAGGCCGAGGTGCTGATCGCGCACGCCCTGCCCGACCTGATCAGCAATCTGATCGTTATTCTCGGCGTGGCGGTTTTGATTTTTACCATCAGCCCCGTGCTGGCGGCCATCACGCTCATCCCCGTACCCGTGGTTTTCTGGGCGGGCACTTTCTTTTCAAAGAAGGTGGCGCCGCTGTTCCGGATCAACCAGGAGGTGCTGGGCGACATCAACGCCGTCTCGCAGGACAACCTGTCCGGCATGAAGGAAATACAGGCTTTCGGCCAGGAGGAGCGGGAGCTTGAAAAAATGCTGGCGCTGTGCCGGCACTATTCCGATGTGAACATACGGGCCAATTTCGCAAACGCCCTCTTTCACCCCGGCATCGAATTCCTTACGTCGCTGGGCACCGTGATCGTCGTCGGGATCGGCGGGTATCTGGCCATGCGGGGGGAGATGTCGGTGGCCGACGTCGTCGGCTTTTTGATGTACCTTGGCATCTTCTACCAGCCGCTCGCGGTGCTGTCGAGGCTTTTTGAGGACGTGCAGGTGTCGTACGCGGGCGCCGCCAGGATTTTTGAAATTTTGGACACCGAATCCGATGTGCGGGAAAAGCCGGACGCCGTTCCGCTGGAATCCTGCGGGGGAAAAATAGAATTCAGAGGCGTCTCGTTTCATTATAACGACGGCGAGCCGGTGCTGTCAAACATATCGTTTACGGCAAATCCCGGCGAGATGATCGCGGTCGTGGGGCCGACGGGCGTCGGCAAAACGACCGTCGTCTCCCTGCTTGAGCGGTTTTATGACCCGCAGGGCGGCAGCGTTCTCATTGACGACACCGACATCCGGGACGTCACGATCGCTTCCCTGCGCGCGCAAATCTCGATGGTTTTACAGGACGTGTTCCTGTTCAACGGCACGATCGCCGAGAACATCGCCTACAGCGTAAAGGACGCGGCGCGGGAACAGGTGGAAAGAGCGGCGCAAATCGCCTGCGCCGACGATTTCATCCGGCAGATGCCGGACGGGTACGACACGGTGATCGGCGAACGGGGCGTGAGGCTGTCGGGCGGCCAGAAACAGCGGCTCTCCATCGCCCGGGCCGTTCTGCGGGACACCCCGATCCTGATCCTCGACGAAGCCACGTCGTCGGTCGATATGGAAACCGAGCTGCAAATCCAGAGGGCCATCGAAAACCTTGCCGGCAGCCGTACCGTCATCATCATCGCGCACAGGCTTTCGACCATCATCAGCGCGGACCGGATCATTGTGCTGGATAAGGGCGCGATCATTGAAAAGGGCAGTTATGAGGAATTGATGGAACGGGACGGGATATTCGCCCGTCTGAACCGCTCGAAGAGACCGGACGCGTACCGCCCGGCCGGCTCCGGGGCTGTATAGGACCGCCGCGGGCGGCTGTTGGCGGGGCTATAAAGCGGAACACAGTTTACAATACTGGTTTCATATGGTAAAATTATGGTCGGCAGCAATGGGCGCAAATGATGGGGAGTAACACCCGGTGCGGAGATTTTTGGCGTCAGTACAAAGGAGGAATTCCCATGAAAACAAAAAGGAACCTCGCGCGGTTTTTGGCGGCTGTCATGATCATAGGGATTATTTCGGCCGGCCTCGTATTTGCCCCGGTCCCCGCGTTTGCCGCGCCCGCCGCGTCCCTGGCGGCGCAGATCGGCAACATCGGCGGCCTTACGGCTGACCTCTCCCCAACGGACCCCAACACGATCGACGTCTCCGGCTCGGCGGCGGGCATAAAGTCGACCGTCAGCCTGAACATCGACCCGGACGTGACGGTAAACTGGGGCGCAAACCTCACCGGGGACACGCCCAGCGGCCGGTATTTACTCAACCTGTCCGGCGGCGGCGCCTTTAATCTGGTTGGCGGCGCCGCGGTCGAAAACGGCAGCGGCATCATCACCGTAACCGGTAACGGCACAAACGTCAGTATCAACAGCGGCAGCCTCTCGACCCCGGAAACCGGCAACGGCATCTCCGTCAACATTGCCGCCGGAAACGTCACTCTGAACGTGAACGACGGCGGGGAGATATGCAATGAAGGCACCAACTCGGCCGTCAATGTAACGGCCGGCGTCACCGGCGTCAAAATCAACTGTAACGGCGGTACGGTCAAATCCTATCCGGCGGGTTACGCCGTCAGCGACGGCGGCACGTCGGACTGCGTAAATGACACCCGTATCACCGTAAACGGCGGCACGGTCGCGGCGGGCTCCGCCTGCGCCGTCAAGTCCACCGGCGCGGGAAGCGTTATCACTGTTCTGTCCGGTACGGTTACCAACGAAGCCACCGTCAACTCCAACCCGGTCATTTACATGAACGGCGGCACGGGCGACAATGTAATCATCGGCGGGGACGGACAGGTGATTGCCTCCGATAATTCCCTCGGTTACGGCGTCCAGACCACGGGCAACGTGCTGATCAGGGACAACGCGCAGGTCAAAGCCACACTCGGGCGCGCCGTCAACCTCGTCGGCATGAACTCCCAGATCACCGTCAACGGCGGCCTTGTCACCGCCGCCACCGGCGTCGCCGTCTGCACCGCCACCACCAACCCCGCCACGGTCGCCAATACAAAAATCATCATAAACGGCGGCGTGGTGTCCGCCACGGGCAATGACGCGCACGGTTCCTGCCGGGCCATCATGGCCACGGGCCAGTTCAGTGAAGTAGTCGTCAACGGCGGTTGGGTCTCCACGTCTGCCAACGCCGCCGAGGCTATCTATTCCGCGGGCTCGGACAGCAGCGTACTTGTCACCGGCGGTCTTGTCACCGCGCTGGACCATTTTGCCATTGAAGCCTACAGCGGCGGTTCCGTCGCCGTAAGCGGCGGCTTTGTCTTCTCATACGGAACGGCGCCGTTGTCCTACAAAACCGGCGCGAACGTCCTTACCTCCTCCGTCGGCGCGATTACCCCGGACAGGATCACCGTAAGCGGCGGCGGCATAGCCGCCGTTTGGGATCATGGCGCGGGCCGGACCGTATACACCGAAGGGGACGCGACGCATCTCGTCACCGAGCCGTCCCCGCTCAGCGTGTACTGGCACAGCAACGGCGGCAGACCGGACGACGGCATTTATTACAGCAACAACGGCAACGCCGGTTTTTTCCCTCTTCCCGAGGTGGAAGTCGATCTCCCCGAGCCGGTCAAGCATGAGGTCACCGTTCAATACGGCAAGGGATCGGGACTGTATCAGGCGGGCGTCACGGTCGGCGTCACGGCGGACCCTCCCGCCGGCGGACTGGAGTTTGATTGCTGGGATGTCACCGGGAACGCCGTGCCGGAGGACATACATAACGCGGTAACCACGTTTGTGATGCCCGATAACGACGTTGCTCTCGAAGCAACCTACCGGAACAGGATGTATACGCTGACGGTCAGCGGCGGCACGGGCGGCGGGTCATATGCCGCCGGCGAGACCGTGACGGTCACGGCTGCCGGCGCGCCCCTATATCAGGTGTTTGACCATTGGGAGACCGAAAGCGGCGGCGGTTCGTTCGCAAGCGCATTTTCCCCGATGACGGAGTTTACCATGCCCGCCGGCGACGCGGCGGTCACGGCGGCATATAGGGACGTGCCCCTGTACGCGTTCATACTGGAGGGCGGAACGGTCGTGTCGTCCGACTTTTTCCCCGTAGACGGGAAATATCCCGCCGGGGCGGTGATCACGGTCCGCGCTCCGGGCGATTTGCCCGACGGTTACGAGTTCGGCGGGTGGTATATTGTCGGCGGCGGCGGCTCGTTTGACGACGCTTTCAGCCTGGTGACCGGGTTTACCATGCCCGCCGCCGATACGGTGGTTTCGGTGAACCCGCCGTATTCCGCGGATTCCCCCGAGTTTTATACCCTCACGGTAATCAACGGTGAGGATGTGACCGGCGGGGGACCGTATTCCGCGGGCGATATGGTTTCAATAGCGGCGGATCCCACGCCGTTCGGAAAGGTATTTGCCGGATGGCGGATCGCCGGCGGAGCGGGTACGTTCGGCGACGCCGGAGAGACGGAGACTTTCTTCAGGATGTCCGACGCCGACGCGGCCGTCCGGGCGGAGTATACGGACGCCGAATACCCGCTGTTTGTGGAAGGCGGCGAAATAACCGGCGGCGCGTACGGCGGCACAAATAACGGACAGTTTATCACGGGGGAAAAAATTCTCCTCACGGCGGCAGAACCGGGCCCGGAGACTAAATACCGTTTTGACGGGTGGTCGGTCAGCGGCGGCGGGTCGTTTGACGACGGCTCCGGCCCGTCTGCCGGTTTCACCATGCCGATGGGCGCCGCCGTCGTCACGGCGCACTGGATTCCCCTGCACCAGCTCACCGTAGAGGGCGGTACGACCGCCGACGGCGGCGGGTCGGGCTATTTTGAGGAAGGCGCCGTCATTGAAATCGCAAAGGACGGCGCGGTGCCGGCGGATTATGAGTTTGCCGGCTGGCACAGCCACGGCGGCGGCGGTTTTGGCGACGCGGCGTCCGCCGCCACGACCTTTACCATGCCCCCGAACGACGTGACGGTCACGGCGGACTACGTTTACCATCAGGCCGCCGTCACCGGCGTCCTCACGGTGGAACGCGGGTCCGGCGGCGGGTCGTATGCGGCCGGTACGCCGGTGACGATTACGGCGGACCCCCCGGGGACAAACGAGGTTTTCGACCGGTGGGTCTCCGACGCCGCCGACGGCGGGACGCTGCATACCCTCGGCGGGCCGAATCTCAACTACGGCTCCTTCGCGGACGCCTTCTCCCCCGAAACCGGATTTACCATGCCCGATCAGAGCGTGATTGTCACCGCGATGTATAAAACACTGTATACGCTGACGGTCAGCGGCGGCTCCGGCGGCGGGTCATATGCCGCCGGCACGTCCGTGACGGTCACGGCCGGCGACGCGCCGTCCGGCAAGACGTTTGACAGGTGGACGGGCGGGGACGGTTCTCTGGCAAACGCCCGCGCCATCTCTACGGTGTTTGTCATGCCCGCCGCCGACACGGCGGTCACGGCTGTATATGAGGATATAGAACACCCCCTCTATTCGCTCACGACCGTGAGCTGTCACAGCAATAATCACGGGCCGTTTGAGGGGAACGGCTCGGAATCGGTGACCGTCACGGCCGATATGCCGCAGGGCAGGGTGTTTGCGGGGTGGACTGTTACCGGCGTCGCCTACGGGGGGAGCTTTACCGATCCCGCGCCGGTCACGTTTATCATGCCCGCCGGCAATGTGACCGTCACGGCGACCTTCCGTGACGCCGAACCGGACCCCACGCCTACACCGGGACCCGCACCCACACCGGGACCCACGCCTGCGCCGGCCCCGAAGCCGGCGTCCGCGGACGTGTCCCATATGCTGAACACGGAGGTCCATATGGCGTATGTGACGGGGGTCGGTAAAAACATGTTCGCGCCGGACAGGCCGATCACCCGCGCGGAGACCGCGCAGATGTTCTATAACCTGCTGATCGATAAGAATATACAAAAGACAAAGAGTTTTCCAGACGTACCGGAGAACGCGTATTTCAAAAAAGCCGTGGACACGCTGGCGTCCCTCGGCGTCATCGCGGGATACCCGGACGGGCGCTTTTACCCGGACCATCCCATCACACGGGCGGAATTTGTCTCCATCGCGGTGCGTTTCACAAAGGAAACCCTGGGGAATCTTCCGCCCACGGTCTTCACTGACGTTCCGAAAACCCACTGGGCATACGGTTATATCGTCACCGCGGAGAGTTACGGGTGGATACACGGCGTCGGCGGCGGACATTTTGAGCCCGACCGCCATATAAACCGCGCCGAAGCCGTGACGCTGGTGAACCGGATGCTTCGCCGCAACCCTGACAAGGCATATATTGACAGCCATTCCGGCCTCGTGATCTACACCGACACGCCGAAAAGCCATTGGGCGTTCTACGACATCATGGAGGCCTCGAACGCCCACGATTATGTGCGGCGTGAAGACGGCGAGTCGGAAGAGTGGACACATCTGAAATAAGCGGCGGCGGCAAAAACACCCGTGATAGTACACGGGTGTTTTTTTCGTCTCTATTTACCGCTATTTACCGACCGCCTCATCCTCCGCCGCTTTGCGCAGCGCCGCCTGTTCCCTTGTCCACTCGACGCATTGGCCGTAGCCGTACGCTTTCGCGTCGTTGATCATCTTCGCCACAATATCGTTGTACTCCGCGTCGGTTTTGGCGTATATCGCGCTCCACGAACCGGCCTTGATACACTCCGCCACCTGTTTCCATGTGGTGTCGAACTCACCCTCGCGCGTGGCCATGGCGAACGAGGACCCGATGCTGAGCGAGAGGTGCCCGTTTTTCTCCAGATACTCGTCCGGCCTGATAACGCCGCCCATGTAGTCGCGCCAGCTCTGCTCGATGGGGTAGACAACCTCATTTTCAAGCGTGTTTTTCCACGATCTCCAGTTGAACGTCTCTCCCAGGGCGGATTCGGGGTTAACGGCGTCTATGGAAAACGTGGTGTTGTTGTGCTGGAACTCGCCGTCTTTGTAAGTCCCTCTATACTCCAGGTATTCCACCGGCGTTTGCTTGTCACGCTGGCACGTCTCGCCCAATTCGGTCAGAAATGTGTTGCCGTCGCCGTCATAATCCCACAGGAGCCCTTTGGGGCCGTAATTATACGTCAATACGCCCTCGGGGGAGCAGAACCAGTTGATGATGTGCATACACAGCTCGGGATAGTTTGTTTTCGCGCCGATCGTCCAAACGCGGTTGCTGCCAAAAGCGTTCAGCCCGTATACAATGTTCTTCTGGTCCTGCGCGGCGACGCACGCCATGACCTTGCCCGCTTCCTTATGCTCGACCGTGTTGTACGGGTCCGCCATCCAGCTGAAGATGTTGAAGAAAGCCGCGCCGTTCAGGTATTTCTCGGTCATGTCGTTGAAAGTCTGCGTCATCGAGTCGGGGTCAAGCAGTCCTTTTTGATAGAGCGTGTTGTAGAATTTCAGCGCGCGCAGATACATTCCGCCTTCCTGAAGGCAATCCTCAAAGGTCTGCGTTTTGGTGTCGTACAGCCCGCAGCCGAACTCATCGTAGCCGTACAGCGCGCCCGTTGATTTGACCATCATGACCATATCGCCGTCCCAGTCGGGAAAGAACGAGACGCCGTATGTCTTTGTGCCCGTATCGGAGGCGGGTTCCAGCTTTTGCATCTCCTCCAGAACGGGGACGAAATCCTCAAGGGTTCTGACGCCGGGATACCCGAGCGCCTGATACAGATCCCAGCGGATGTACGGATAATAGAAATAGTCCTCGTGGTTATCCGCGCTGGCCGCCACGTTATGGCCAAAGCCGTACAGCTTCCCGCCCGATAGCTGCCTGTTCTTTTCAAGCGCCAGCGTCATGTTTTCCGCGATATACGGCCCGTATGTCTTCAGCAGGTCGTCTTCCTCCCAGTCGTACAGCATACCGGCGCCCTTGGCGTCCATATATTGGTTGCCGTCGGTGCCGAAGATCACAATGTCGCCCAGATTGCCCGATTCCATACGCGTGATGAAGGTCCCGTCCATCTCGTTGATGATGGTGATCTTGACGTTGAACTTCTCTTTCAGCACCTCGGCCGCCCAGCCTATTTGCGCGCCGGAAAAATTGGCGAGCTGCGTGTAGATGACCAACTCCGTCAGGTTTTTGGGGATAACGCCGGAACCGCCCCCGCCGGCGGCCGCGCACGCCGCCGTGAGTGTGACGGTCAGCAGGACGGCCGTGAGCATTTTGAGCCATTTTTTCGCTTTCATGCAAATCCTCCCTTTCATATTTTCCGGTCAGCCTTTGACCGCGCCCATCATAATGCCCTTCTGGAAATAGCGCTGCATAAACGGATAGACAAACAGGATGGGGACAATGGTCACCATGGCGACCGTGAGCTGTATGACGCGGTTGCTCATCAGGTTTGCGATGTCGTCCGCCGAAAGCGATCCCCCCGAATTCACGATCTTGCCCAAATTTGAGGTTGTGTTGAGGTAAATGTAGAGGCGGTGCTGGAGGGTATAGATGGTGGGTTTGGCGCTCATGAGGATGATGGAGTCGATAAACGAATTCCAGTGGCCCACCGCGCCGAAAACGGCAATGGTCGCCAGTATGGGCTTGCAGAGGGGAAAGATGATGCGCCGGAATACGGTGAAGTAGCCCGCGCCGTCAATGAACGCGCTCTCCTCCAGTTCGCGCGGGATGGACTCGATATACGTCTTGACCAGGATGATGTTGAACGGCTGGACGATCGCCGGGATGATATAGCCCCAGAAGTTATTGGTCAGCCCCAGCATGGACATGTTCAGATACCAGGGCAGAAGCCCGGCGTTGAAGTACATCGTGATGACGATATAGCGGTAAATGATCTTACGCCCCAGCATGGCCTGCTGCGTGACCAGGTAGCCCACCAGCGCCGAGGCGAGCACCATGGCGACCGTTCCAATGACGGTGCGCCCCGTGGTGGTGAGCAGCGAGTAGCCCATATCCTTGACCTTGAGCATCATGACATAATTTTTCAGATGGACGCCGCGGGGGAAAAAATTGATAAGCCCCGCCGTGACCAGCTTGTTTTCGCTGATGGTATTGATAAAGAGGTAGTAAATCGGGAATATGCACAGCGCCGTGAACGCGGCAAAGAACAGCCCGTTGAAGAAATTGAAAATACGGTCCCCGACGGTCAGCCTGTATATGCGATTACCCTCCACGCGTCTCCCTCCCTACACTATACTCTCGCCGCGCAGCAGCTTTGACGCCTTGTTCGCGGAGAACAGCAGCGTCACGCTGATGATGGACTTCAGCATTCCGATCAGGGTCGCCAGAGGGATGTTATTACTGCTCGACTGGCCTGACAATCCCAAATGGTACACATACAAATCAAGCACCTGTATGGTATTCCTGTTGGCGGGGTTGTAGAAGACGAGGTACTGGTCCATGCCGTTTGAGAGGATGTTCGCGATCGACAGCAGCAGCATGACAAAGTAGGTGGACATCAGCCCCGGTACGGTGATGTGCCACATGCGCCGGTACCGGTTCGCGCCGTCGGCCATCGCCGCCTCATAGAGCTGCTGGTCTATGCCGGAAATGGCCGCGATATAAATGATCGCGCCCCACCCCAGGCCCTTCCACGTGCCCCACGCCCACATTTTGAGCCATATGTGGGAGCCGCTGTTGAGGTAATTCGTGCCCTCCGTGATGACCCCCAGATTGATAAGCATCCAGTTGAGGAAGCCCTCGGTGGAGAAGATGGCGAACGCGACGCTGTACACCAGCACCCAGCTGATGAAATTCGGGATGGTGGTAAAGGTCTGCACAAGGCGTTTGGATCTGTTGGAGCGGAGCTCCGTGAGAAAAATCGCGAACGCCATCGGAAACCATGAGGTCGCTATCCCGATCCCGCTCATCACAAACGTGTTTTTCAAAACGCGTATAATATCCTTGCGCGTGGCGGGGTTGGAGAACAGATAGCGGAACCACTTAAATCCCACGAAGGTATCCCATGACAAATCAAAACCCGAGCGGTAGTCAAAAAACGAGTAACGCCATCCCCAAAGCGGCAGATAGGCAAACAGGGTGACCAATACGAGAAACGGCAGGATCATCAGAAACAGCCTGTATTTTGCCGCGATTTCATACCGCTCCTCTTCCACGGGCTTCGGCAGCGTCATCCAGACCCCGGCGGACAGCAGTATCTCAAGCGCGAACAGCGCGAAAAACAGCCCGATGCCCAACGGCAGCACGGGCTGGACGCGGCCGGGCTCCGGCGAGCCGGCCATCATGCCGCGGGAAAGGAGCAGGAGCGATGTGCCGGCCAGGCCCGCCAGGCCCGCGCCAAGCGCCAGCTTTGCGCTCAAACGGCGCATCTTCAGGTTTCCGAGGCTCACGCAGAACGCCGCCGCGCTCAGGGCTATGACAAGGCCCACGACCAGCGCGCCGATGTACAGAACCGCCAGCGTCGATTGGCTGACCCACCCCATCGACAGCGCGCGGACAAACTCCGAGCCGATGGCGGAATACGATATGGCGCAGGTGAACAGAGACGCGTTTTTGCTGATCAGTTCGCTCACGCGCGCCGGGTTCACGGCGGGTATGAACGCCGACAGGCATACCGCGACAAGGAACACCCGCAATATGGCCGTCAGCGCTTTCGCGCTTCCGCCGGTTTCGCTTTTCGGCACGGTAATCACCCTTCGATATAGTCAAATATGACGGTGATCGTCTCTATATGCTCGTTGACGTAATGTTCAAGGGGAGCGGGCGTCGCGCCCGTCAGGTCGCCGCCGGCCGCCCGCGCTTCCGCCGGGATGTCGCTGACCCACTCGTTGTAAAGGTTGACTCTCGTGCAGACCTTGTTGTCGGAGGTGGTGTACAGCTTGCCGGAAGGCTCGGCGGGTTCGCCGTTTATCCGGATCTCCTTAATGTCCATGATATACCCCGGGAACAGTATCTCGCCGTTTATCAGCCCCACGGCGGCGAAAACAATGCCGTCGGCGTATCCGGCGCCGGTGCCCGTGAAGTCGAGGGCGACCTCGTACGTGCCGGGGCCGGTGACTTCCACATCCGTCGCGACGGCCCCCGCCGTGATTGATTCGGGTTTATACGCGTCGCCCACGCTGTACTGTGTCGACCAGTCGCCGCTGCTGAACATGATCCACGCGAACGCCTCGCTGGCCTCCACCACAAACTCCGGCCGGTCGGCGGCTTTTTTCAGCATCCAGGCGATGTTGTCCCTCGCGTTCACAACGATCTCTTCACGCGTCAGCGAATCGCGCGCCGTGCTCCTGTCCTTGAAAAGCCTTGCGATGTCCGGGGCGTTGAGGGCGCGCGTTCCGCTCCTGTCAAACAGTCCGCCGGTATCCCACAGCAGCGGGCAGTAGCCGTACAGGTCGCAGTTGGTCAGGAAGTTATTAAAATAACCCAGCCTGTCCTCGCCCTCGTTGTCGAGGACGCCCCATTCGCCCAAAACGATGCCGTACCCCTGGGCGGTGTATTTCGTCAGCATTTCCAGCAGCGTGTTCTGCTCCTCGACGTCGCCCGTCGTCCCCCATTGGCCCACGCCGGAAGTGTCGCCGCAGTAGCTCCACGGGGTGTAGTAGTGTACCGAGAGGAGCAGTTTGTTGCCGGCCGTGTCCGTCGGCATTTTGAACCTGCCGTCGCAGGTCATGGCGACGTCGGTGTTGTAGCCGGGGATCAGCAGGAAGCGGCTGGCGTTGTTCCCGCCCAGCCCTCTCATCGTATCGACGAATTTCTGCGCCGCAACGGTCAGCAGCTCGTAGCATTCGTCCTGCGTCAGATTGCCGCCCGTGGGATTGAACGGCGTTTTGTCGTTGAACCGGTTGCCCCATTCCTCGTTCGCCGGCTCGAAAATAAGGCGGTTGTCATATTTTTCATAGCGCTCGGCGATTTGCGTCCACATGGACACAAAGATGTCCATCGCCTTGTCGCGCACAGCCTGCTCGGGATGGCTGAACATGCTCCACCAGCCGTGATCCCAGTGGTCGTTGATAACGACGTACATGCCCTCGTCCAGCGCGTAATCGATGATCTCCTCCACGCGGTCAAGATACGCCCGCCCGATCGTATAGTCCCCGTTTTCAAAATCCATCGCGTTTGTCCAGGCGATCGGAACGCGCAGGGTTTGGAATCCCGCGTCCTTCATGCCCTTTACCATGTCCCGCGTGGTCACGGGCTGTCCCCACATCGTCTCGTATACGGACGGGTCGCGCCCGGGGATGCGGTTTTTGCTGTCGCACGCCTCCATCGTATTGCCCAGATTGATGCCGTAGCCCATCAGCCGCGCCATCTCAAGGGACGTGAGGTCTTTCGCGGCAGGCGGTTCCTCTCCGCCATCCGGGCTTTCCGCCGGTTCGGTTACAGTGACCGGCGGTTTGTCCCCGCCGTCCGTTGCGGAGGGGGATGCCACGGCGCAGGAAGCCAGCAGGAGCGCGAGAACAAGGATCAGCGCCGATACTTTGCGCATATCATCATTTCCCTTTCATCCATACCGGGACAAAAGGGGCGGCACACCGCCGTTACCGTGTGCCGATCCCCTGTCGCCTCTTATTTCTTTTTCTTCTTCACGATAAAGAATACCGCGCAGCCAATCACGGCAACGGCGCCCACAATGATCAGGACAATGCCCCAGACGGGGAAGCCCGCGCCCTCGTCCTCGGGTTCGTTGCTCGGCATATAGTCCGCGGGCAGGCCGCCGTCCGCGGGGCTGCTTGAGGGCTCGGCAACGGGCTCGTCATCCGCCTTGTCATAGGCGAAGCCGCTCACGGTGAACTCGATGGCGATAACGCCGCTCGCGGGGATCATGTTGGGGAACAGGCCGGTCTCCCCGCCCAGTTCGGCGTTGTAAGCGTTGATAATCTGAACCTCATAATAGTCCTTGGCGTCCGTCGTGTCAACGCCCGTGACATAGCCGCCGGCAAAGGTATATTTGGTGCTGCCGCCAAGGATGGCTTTCACGTCGGTAAACGCGGCGGGATTCCCCGCGATCGGGATGTCGGTGGAGAGAAAGAACATGTTAAAAGACTCGTCTTCGGCAAAATCGTAGTCGTTGAGCTCGACGCGGTATGTACCGTTGCCCTTTATCTCGGCGTCGGTGAACACCCCGTTATATTTGACCGCGTCCGGGCCGTCCCAGCCGGTCAGTCCGGAGAAGTTGTCGCCGATGGCGTAGTTCCCCCAGCCCGCGCCCTGGTATCCAAACCCGTTGAAATCCGCCCACGAGTCGCGGAAGATGTAATTTTTCGACTGTACGCAGAGGTAGGCGTGGTAGGTGCCGTTGGGGTCAAAATCGGGAACGGGCGGCTTCTCGGGCCCCGCGGGTTTTGCCCCTCCCTCCGTCACCGAGCCGAACAGGGCGGCGGCGCTGTGAATCGTATAGTGCGGGCCCTCAACGGAATCCCAGCAGTTGTCATAGAAAGCGATCTCAAACGCCTCCGCGTCCACCGGCACGAGGATCGACAGGGTGCCGTTCGCCGCGCTGCCGACCCAGCTTTCGGTATCCTTACCGCCGGTATCGGCGGCGCCGTCGCCGTCGAAGTCAACGCCCCAGCCCACTTCCTTGCCGCCGAAATCAAAAAACGCCGTCTCTCCGCCGGCGGTCACCGCCAGCAGCTCTCCGCACCAGTCGTTCCAGGAGGGATCGCCCTCCAGGGGCAGGTCGATGCTGATGTTGAACGCGACGGCCGCCACATTGCCCTTCGAGGCAAACGCGTCGCTGGAGAAGACAAACGCGGGGTCGGTGCCGCCCACGCCGGTGTACCCGACGCCGGCACCGACGGCGACCGTTTCGGCAGCCGCCACTTCCCCGTACAGCGCGATGGCGCTGTTGACCGTATAGTGGGGACCCTCGACGGAATCCCAGCAGTTGTCATAGAAGTCGATCGTGAAATCCTTCGCGTTTACGGGGACCGCGAGCGTGAGAGCTCCGTTCGCCGCGCTGCCGACCCAGCTTTCGGTATCCTTGCCGCCGGTGTCGGCGGCGCCGTCGCCGTCGAAGTCAATGCCCCAGCCCACTTCCCTGCCGCCGAAGTCATAATACTTTGTCCCGCCGCCGGCCGTCACGGTCAGCGCCGCGCCGCACCAGTCGTTCCAGGAGGGATCGCCCTCCAGGGGCAGGTCGATGCTGATGTTGAACATCATCGCGCCGACGGTTTCCCCCGCTGTGAGCGCGGAACTGTCAAAGGTGTAGCCGAGAGTGGCGTTTTCCACGCCCGTATACGCGACGGACTGCCCGATGGCGATCTGCTCCCTTGCCGCTTCCGCCGCCAGCGCCGGAAGGAGCGCCGCGGGCGCGAGCAAGGCGGCGAGGATACACAGCGCCAGAGCCATTGCGAGTCTTTTCCTTGTTTTCATTATGGTCCTCCTCCTGTTATATGAATCGATTCACTTTTCCGCTGAACTTATGTATACACATATTTTACTATATTCTTGACATATTGTCAAGCATGGTTTATCATTTTTCCGTACTATACCGGCAATCTATTCTCAAGACACGAACGGGGGCGCGTCATGTCCGCCACAATCAAACAGGTCGCGGCCCGCGCGGGCGTCTCGTCCGCCACGGTGTCGAAGTACCTCAACGGAGTCCCCCTCAAGGACAAAAACCAGGCGGCTGTCCGGGCCGCCATCCGTGAGATGGGGTATACCCGCAACACGATGGCGCGGGGGCTGCGGACAAAGAGGAGCATGACCGTGGGCGCGGTCATCTTTGAATTCAGCAATCCATATTCCGCCACCGTCATGTCCGAGATCGAAAACTATATCAGCGGCCACGGCTACGGCATCATCGTCTGCGAATCCAAAACGGACGCCTCGGCGCAGCGGGAAAAGATCAACTTCCTGCTCAATAAACTGGTCGACGGGCTGATCATCTGCCCCGTGGGGCTGACGGACGAGGATTTGCGCGCCATCCCCGTGCCCGTCGTCTGCATAGACCAGCTCGCCGACGCCCGGGCCTGCGATTATATCCTCGGCGGAAACGCGGCCGCGTCGTTTGAGGCGACGGAACATCTGATCGCATTCGGGCACAGGGATATTGGCATTATTTGCGGGCCCGCGGAGCTGTACACGGCAAGGGAACGCCTTGCGGGGGTTCTGGCGGCGCACGAGAAATACGGCGTCAGATTGCGGGACGAATACATTGTCACCACCGGTTACGAGGTGGAGAGCGGGTATAAGGCCGCCAGAAAGCTGATTGAAACCGCAAACCGGCCGACCGCTATTTTTGCCACCAACCATCACCTGACGCTGGGGGCGGTCATCGCCTTGAACGAGGCCAACATCAACATACCCGACGACATTTCCTTTATCGGCTTTGACTACCTGGAACTTGCAAACGCCGTGCGGCCCAATCTTTCCATTGTCGTTCAGCCCGTCGCGCAGATCGGCGTGACGGCGGCGGAGATGCTCCTCGGAAAGATGACGGGTCAGAAAAGCGGGTTTGACATCATCGAGCTGCCGCTGAATTTTATCCGGCAGAAATCGGTTAAGCGTATCATCGGTACGGGAGATGAGTTGTAAAATGATGATACTGTCAGACAAAAACCCGCCCGCAAGCTGGCAGGAGGGATTGCCCGCGGGGAACGGGCGGCTCGCGGCGATGGTCTGGGGGGACGGGCGGCGTGATATTCTTGATTTGAACCATGAGTGGCTGTGGCGCGGCGTGAACCGCGGCCGCGAAATTGTACCCGCCGCGGAACGGCTTGAACTGGTGCGCGGCTGGCTGAAACAGGGCGATTACGCGCGGGCGGCGCTCGCCGCGAACCTATTCTTCGCCGGAAACGGCGGGCTGCTGCCGGGGAGCCGCGTGGACCCCTACCAGACCGCCGGGATGCTGACGTTTGAAACCGCTGTCCCCTGCCGTTTTTTGCGCCGTGTATTGGATATGGAAAACGCCGTTGTCCGGATCACGCGGGAAACGGAAAACACGGAACTGCTTTCGGAGGTTTTCGTGGACTGCCATGACGGCGTAATATGGGCGAAATGGCAGTCAAAGGAACGGTTTTCGGGTTCGCTGTCGCTGTCGCGGGCTGAGGACGCGCGCGCTTCCACCCGTTTTTCCGTGACGGAAACGGGGCTGCGGCTCGACTGCGTGTTTGACGGAGGCCTGTCGCACAGCGTCGCCGCCAAAGTGGAGACGGACGGCGCCTGCGCCGTTTCCGGGCAGGCGCTGGAAATATCGGGAGCCTCGGTCATTGTCTGCGCGGTGAATATCGGCGTTTCGGTCTGTAATCTGGAGGCGGAACTGCGAAAATATGCCGTTTCGCTTTCTGATTACGACAATATTTTCAGGGCGCACGCGCAAAAATTTACGCGCGTGATGGGCGCCGTTCAGTTTTCGCTGGATGACGCCCCGCCGGCGGAAGACCCGACAACCGCCGGGATGCTTGAGCGGTTCAGGGAAGGCGGGAGCGGCAGCGGGCTGATGACCGCGTATTTTCATTTCGGCAGATACCTGATGGCGGCCTCGTCTGTCTGCGCCGAGCTGCCCGCGAATTTGCAGGGGAAGTGGAACAACCTGGTCGCCCCGCCCTGGGATTGCGATTACCATTTCGACATAAACCTGCAAATGAATTACTGGATGGCCGAGCCGTGCGGTATGCCCGAATGCGCCGAAGCGCTGCTGAAATATCTGGAACGGTTCCGTGAGAGCGGCGCGGAGGCCGCCGGGAAGCTGTACGGCTGCCGGGGGATGATCCTGCCGCTTATGAGCGACGCCTGGGCGAAATCCACGCCCGAATCGTTCGGCTGGGCCGTCTGGATCGGCGCGGCGGCGTGGTTCTGCCGCCATTTCTGGGACAGGTACCGCTATTCGGGGGACATCTGCTATCTGCGCGACAGAGGCTATCCGTTTATCAGAGCCGCCGCGGAATTTTACGAGGATTACCTCACGGAAGACAAAAACGGCGTCCTGCAGATCATGCCGAGCCAGTCGCCCGAGAATACGTTTGCCGAGGCGGGCGGCTTTATGCCGGTCGGTATTTGCGTGTCTTCGGCGATGGACGTCCAGCTGGCGTACGACGCGCTGGGCTTTGCCGCGGAAGCGGCGGAGGCGCTGGGTGTTGACGCGGAGCGGGCCAAACGGTGGCAATCTATGCGGAAAAAGCTGCCCGGATTCAGGATCGGCCGGGACGGAAGGCTTTTGGAGTGGGGCGCCGAACTGACCGAGTCGGAACCGGGACACCGGCATTTATCTCATTTATACGGCGTATACCCGTCGGAGCTTTTTACCGCCGAAACGCGGATAGCGCAGTTTGAGGCGGCGCGGAAATCGCTGGCGTTCAGGCTGTCCGCCGGCGGGGGGCATACAGGGTGGAGCCGCGCGTGGGTGGCGTGTTTGCAGGCGCGGTTCGGCGACGGAGAGGGATTTTATCAGCATTTGTCCGCGCTGATCCGGGACTTTACGACCGTTACGCTGCTGGACCTGCACCCGCCGGGGATTTTTCAGATCGACGGCAACCTGGGCGCGGTGGCGGCGGTCATCGAAGCGATCATCAGCTATACCGACGGCAAAGTCCACCTGCTGCGCGCCCTGCCGGAGGCGTGGCCGTCGGGCCGGCTGAGCGGGATCAAAATCCCGGGAGGCCACACCGTGTCGCTCCGCTGGCGGAACGGAAAGGCGGCCGAACTGAGGGTCGGGATCGGATTTGAAAAGGCGGTCACGGTGCGCTTCCCGGACGGCTCGGAACGCCGTTTTGAGGGCAGAGAGGGAGAGGAGCGGAATTTTGAGATCCCGCGCCGTCTCTGACCGGTTCAAACGGTTTTGCCAAGCCGTACCGGCCTTATACACTTCCAAAACCGCGCCGGGTCATGGTAAAAGTAAGCCAATCTGCCGGGGGAAGTATCAAAGCGATAGGCCGTGTCCGCAAAATTGAATTCCGCGATTGCCTTATCAACCGTTTCCTCCACGCCGCGGTTATCCCGCTCATAGTCGAACGGCCCGTGCTCAAAAACGATGTACTCGGCTTCGGGAACATCGATCAAAATGCTTCTGCCACTCGTACACTCCTGTTCACCCCGTTTCAACCGCCCTGCGCCTATTATAGAGCAAGGGAAAGGACATTACTTGATTTTACTTGCGGAAAATGCGGGAAGTCAGTAAAAAGATATAGGCTGTCCCGCAACGCGAAAGGGACCGTCAGCTGTGTCCCCCGTTCATCTGGCTTTCAAACATGGAATTATATATCCCGCCAAGCGCGATGAGTTCCTCATGCGAACCCTGCTCAACAATGCGGCCGTTGTCAACCACCATGATAATATCCGCGTCGCGTATGGTCGAAAGGCGGTGGGCGATGACGAAAGTCGTGCGCCCTTCGGAAAGCCTTGTCAGCGCCTGCTGGATTTTCAGCTCGGTCCGGGTATCCACGCTTGAGGTCGCCTCGTCCAAGATAAGAATGGGCGAACGGCACAGTACGGCGCGGGAGATGGCAAGCAGCTGACGCTGACCCTGACTCAGGGCGTCGGCCTCGCCGCTCACCTGGGTTTCGTATCCGTTTTTCAGCCTTCTGATAAATGTGTCGGCGTTGGCGAGCGCGGCGGCGTTTTCTATTTCCTCGCGCGTCGCGTCCGGCACCGCGTAACGGATATTGTCGGCGATGCTGCCCGTAAATAAGCAGGTGTCCTGCAACACCACCGAAAACGCGTTCCGCAGGCTGTCGCGCTTGTAATCCCTGATATTGCGCCCGTCAATGAGAACCTCGCCGCCGGTGGCGTCATAAAAGCGGGTCAGCAGATTGACGACAGTGGTTTTTCCCGCGCCGGTTTCGCCCACCAGGGCGATCTTCTGCCCCGGTTTGACCGTAAAGCTGACGTTTTTAAGGACATCCACACCCGGCACATACGCAAACGAGACGTTCTTAAACTCCACTTTGCCCCCGGGGATTCCAATATCAACGGCGCCGGGAATATCCGCAGGCTCGTCGGCTTCTTCCAGAAGCTCGAAGACACGCTCCGCCCCGGCCAAAGCGGACTGCAGGCTGTTGAACATTCCCGCGATGTTGTTGAGGGGAAACGTGAACTGCCGCGAATAGGTCCCGAAGCTCGCCACCGTGCCGATCAGCAGGGGATTTCCCACCGCCAGCACGCCGCCGGTAAACATGACGCAGACATAGCCGAGATTTGTGATAACGTTCATAAAGGGCATCAAAACGCCTGACCAGATCTGCGCCTTTACGGAGTAACGCTTCATCTCTTTATTTCTCTCTTTGAACGACTCGATCACGGTCTGCCGCCTGTTGAACGCGATCACCATCCTGCGCCCCGAAATGGATTCCTCGATCAGGCCGTTCAGCCTGCCCAGTTCCCTTTGCTGTCCGATAAACATTTCTCTGGAGCGTCTGGCTATGAGCCGCGTGAGCAGCAGCACAAGGGGCATGGTTATCATGGAGACAAGGGTCAGAAGGGGACTCAGCGCAAGCATCATGACAAGAGAACCTATAATGGTGATCGACGCGCTGATCATCTCGGTGGTTGACTGGGCGATGGTCCCGCTGATATTGTCAATATCGTTTGTCAGGCGGCTCATCAGCTC
>JAIRUE010000006.1 GCA_031254575.1 Oscillospiraceae bacterium
CGATGGCAGCGAGGGTACACCCGTTCCCATTCCGAACACGGCAGTTAAGCTCGCTTACGCCGAAAATACTTGGCTGGCGACGGCCCGGGAAAATAGGTAGGCGCCAACACAATGGACAGGCCTTATGGCTGTCCAACGCCAAAGGCTCCCCAGCAGGGGAGCCTTTGGGCTGTCATAACAGCCGGAGTTGGTTGCGGTTATTCTTTTTTGTGACCCATCGGACCGTGATGGCTGCCACAAGCGTGCCTATAACGCGCGGCCAGACGCGTTCCGGCGGGTTGATAACCTTTGCTTCCAGCCGTTCCCTGAGAAATTCGCCGGGTTTGATGCTATGCGCCGCTTGATATAAATCATTCTTTTTCATGCGTGACCATCCTTTCCTCCTGTTAAGGGACGCCGGGCCGGCGTTCCCTGTATGTCCAGTTTCAGTTTCTCGCGGGCGCGGGAGAGCCGCATTTTGCAGGCCGACAGGCTGATTTTGAGAAGGGTTGCCGTCTCTTCCAGCGTGTAGCCCTCGCAGCAGTGCAGGACGACGACGCTTTTCAGCTTGGGCGGCAGCCGCCTCACGGAGTCGAGTAATTCCCCCTCGCTGTAGGCGTCGGGCGCGGGCAGCGCGTCGGGCGTGAGCTCTTCCGCCCTTCGCGGCGCGGCCCTGTGCCTGCTCCGGCAGAGGTTGACGCAGATGCGGTACAGCGTTTCCCCGTATAAGTCGTACGCGCGCTCAAAACGTTCCCTGCGCCCGTCCACCGGCTTCGTCCCCTCCGTACGGTCAAGCCGTAACAGCCGTTCTTCCATTCCTTTCCCCCCTCCATAAACTGAACGCTCGAACCAGGCGGATTGTCACATACTATTTCATTATACTATAAAAAGGCCCCCGGTCCGGGGGCCTTTGGGCTGTCTGCCGGGGGGTTAATGCTGCGTTATCTGCAGCCGGTAGAGGACTTCGTTCGTCTGGAAGTCGCGCACGATCAGGGTGTATTCTCCCGGCCCGGCGATCGCGCACGGTTCAACCATCAACGAAGTCTCGGATTCGACAACCGGTTTGGGTTGAAAAAGAATGGCAACCTTCAGTTTACCGTCCGCTTCCGCCGGCATATAGACGGTAAAAAAGTCAAAGGAATCTATATACAGGCGTTCCCGCTCAATATAGTATTCCGCGTTTTCCGGGTCGGGCAGGTAAAGCCTCAGGGTGTCGGCGTCACCGGTATGCAAAGCGGCAGACGCTTTTGTGAAGAGTTTTTCCCATTCCGCAAACGTCCCGGGATGCTGCCAGAATTTTTCGGGGTCTTGTTCCTGCATCCAGATTATCCGGTCGTGTATCTGCGCGGCCAGGGATTCCCCTAAGGGCATGACTTTCTCATCCTCGCCCGGAATCCAGATCTCTCCGACTCTCTGATAGATATCGGGAGGTTCCTCGTTTTCGTCCTCCGCTCCGATCTCTCCCTTCCCCTTCGCCCGCGCCCTCGAAAGACGCATCTTGGCGGCGGAAACGCCGATCTTGAGCAGCTTTGCCGTTTCCTCTACCGAATAGCCCTTGACGCAGTGAAAATACACAACGTCGCGCAGTTTGGGCGGCAGGGCGCGCACCGCGTCTTTGACGGCGCCGTCGCTCGCGGCTTCCCGCGTGGCCAGCGTTTCGGGGATGGGGACGTTTGTCCGCGCCGCCGCCGACCGGCGGCGGTTGTGGCAGAGGTTGACAGCCACGCGGGCCAACCACCGCTTCTCGTGGAGCTCGTCACGGAAGCGCGGGGCTTTGGCGAGCAGGCGCAGGAACACGTCCTGCAGCACGTCCTCCGCTTCGGCGGGGTTTCCCGTATGCATCAGGCCGATACGATAGAGCATGGCGCCGTATGTATCGTAAGCGCGCGAAACCTGTTCTTCCTGCTTTTCGGTCAGCATACCCGTTTTCACCCCGCTGTTTATTATAACAAACCGGGCGGGCGCAAGGTCACAAAAAAACGCAAAAAAAAGAGCCCTTTCCGGGCTGTCACACATTCATCACGATCAGCGGCAAATCCCGCACCGTCAGGGCGACGACGGCCTCCGTCCCCAAATCCTCAAACGCCACCGGTTCGACCTTCTCCACGCATCGCGCCGTCAGCGCGGCCGCGCCGCCGATCGCCGACAGGTATGCGCAGCCGTACCGCCGTATGGCGGCCGCCACCTCCTGTGAGCGCGGTCCTTTTCCGATCGTCACATGGAACGCCTCGCGCATCAGGCGCGGGGCATATCCGTCCATCCTCCCGCTGGTCGTCGGGCCGACCGGGCCGATGACCGGGGAACCCTGCTTTGCGGACGGCGTGGGGCACGGGCCGGCGTAAAAGATCGCGCTGCCCTCCAGCGGGAACGGGAGAAGCCCGCCGCCGTCCAGCAGTTCGCAGAGCCGTTTATGCGCCGCGTCGCGCGCGGTGTAGACGACGCCGGACAGCGAAACCCACGTCCCCTCTTGCAGGGACGCGATCTCCCCGCGGGTCAGCGGAGTAAGAAGCGTTTTCATAGCGTCACATCCCCGTCACGCTTCCCCGCGTCAGGCGGAGGAAGGGTTGTTTCTTTATGTCTGGTCACATGGCAGCCGATGTTGACGGCAACCGGCAGACCCGCGATATGGGTGGCGTACGGGTTGATATGTACCGCCAGCGCCGTTGTTTTGCCCCCGAACCCGCCGGGGCCTATCCCCAGCTCATTGATAGCGGCCAGCAGCCGTTTTTCGGCCTCGTCCCAAAACGGGTCGGGGTTTTCTGTTCCGACCTCGCGCAGCAGCGCCTTTTTGGAGAGCAGCGCCGCCAGTTCAAACGTGCCGCCCGCGCCCACGCCCACAATGACCGGCGGGCAGGGGTTCCCCCCGGCGGTCTGCACCGTCTCCAGCACAAACCGTTCCAAACCCTCAAGCCCGTCGGCGGGCTTGAGCATTTTGACCGCGCTCATGTTCTCGCTGCCAAAACCCTTGGGCGCGACAATCAGCCGCAGTCCGCTTCCGGGCACGAGCGAAAGATGCACCACAGCCGGGGTATTGTCAAGGGTGTTATCGCGCCGCACCGGGTCGCGCACGACGCTGCTGCGGAGGTATCCTTCACGGGTCCCTCGCCGCACGCCGTCGTTGATGGCGTCGTCCAGCGCGCCGCCGGTGATGTGAATGTCCTGACCCAACTCGGCGAAAACGACCGCCATGCCGGTATCCTGGCAGATGGGAATATGTTCCTCTTTGGCAATTTTGGCGTTTTCCAGCAGGGCTTCCAGCACACGGCGCGGCATCCCGTCCGTTTCAATTTTCAACGCCCGCTCCAAAGCCGTGGTGATGTCCGCGCCCGCGTCGGTGTTGGCCTCGACGCAAAGCCGCGCCACGGCGTCCGCGATTTGTACGGCGGTGATCTCGCGCATGAAATACCTCCCGGGGACGTTTGACAAACGCTGTTCTCCCTCCGCAGTATACCACAGTCCGCCTTCCGGTTCAAGCCCGTTCCGGGCCGGAAAAAAACGCCGGAACGGCAATGGCTTGCCGCTGTGGCGCTTTTATCCTTTATGCAGGGGGCGCGGGCTTACATATCCTCAACGCGGCTGCGGTCCTTGAACAGCAGGGAAATACACCAGATGCCGGCGAGGGCGATGAGCGAGTAAATAATGCGGCTGACGGTCGCGGTGCTTCCCCCGAAAATCCACGCTACTACGTCAAAGTTGAAGATACCGACGCTGCCCCAGTTGAGCGCGCCGATAATGGTAAGCAAGAGTGCGAACCTATCCATAACGCTTTCCTCTCCTTTTTGTATTAGATGCGGTACGGATAGTGTTCGCCGTTTTCCGCGCGATTATACAAACGGATCACCGGTCATGCCGGCATTCAAAATTCTATCTCTTTGCGGCTGCCCGCGCGTTCCCTATGAAAACCGCCGGCGCCTCGCCCCGTTCCGTTTCCATTATTCCCGGCGCTTCAGCACCTTCATCCGCACAAACTCCTCGCGCTCTTTTTCCTCCAGCGCTTCGACGATAAATTTTATTTTGCCCGTCAAATCGGGAATAATGACATTTTGCAGCGCGTTTGCGCGTTTTTGCGTCTTTTTGACGGCGTACGCCAGCCTGTAGGTGGCCGTTTCGACCTCGGCCAGTTCGGTGACCAGCCGTTTGACCCTGACAAAGCAGTCGATCGCCCGGTCGAAGTCGGCGGTTGTGGACGTGAAGCCGAACGGCGTCGAGGCGAGCGTATCGTCGGCGGTGACATAGGGGATCTCCACGCCCATGATGCTGCGGAAGCGTATCTGCACAGAGGCGTCTACCGGCACGTTCTCCGCCAGGTCACGGCAGGTGCCGAGCATAATGTTCGCGAGTTGCAGCGCTTTATACGCCTCGGTAAAAGTGCTGTCGATACGGCCTT
Source organism: Oscillospiraceae bacterium (assembly GCA_031254575.1). GTDB lineage: Bacteria > Bacillota > Clostridia > Oscillospirales > UBA929 > UBA929. Next base: position 4,367 of record JAIRUE010000006.1, read on the forward strand.
GCAGAGCCGCCGCCGCGTCGATAAGGCGCATCATCTCGCGGATGAGGACGTTGCGCTTGCGGTCCATTAGGTCGTAGCCCATCCGCGCCAGCGCCAGCGTGCGGTTGAGGGACATCAAATTGCCTTTTGTCGGTATTGTGTTGGGCATGGCGTCCTCCCTTACCGGTCTGCTCCGTCAAACATACGATCCTAAATATTACCCCTCAGCGCCATAGCGCCTTCCTGCGCATAGTATTTCTTCAGCAATACGGCGTCAATGCGGTCAAGCTCGTCGGGGGGCAGGACGGACAGCGCCTTCCAGCCCTCTTCCAGCGTCTGGTCGATGGTGCGGTTTTCATCGGGCTGCTGTTTAACAAAATTTTCCTCAAAGAGGCGGCCGAATTGGAGGTATTTTTTATCCAGCTCGCTCAGTTCGTCCTCCCCGATAACGCCGGCCAGCGCGCGCGCCTCCTGCACCTTGGCGTAGGACGCAAACAGCTGATTGGACAGCGCGGGGTGGTCTTCCCGGGTGAATCCTTTACCGATGCCGTCTTTCATCAGACGGGAGAGGGAGGGCAGCACCGCGATCGGCGGGTAGAGTTTGGACTGGTCCATATCGCGGTCAAGCACGATCTGGCCCTCGGTAATATAGCCGGTGAGGTCCGGGATGGGGTGGGTGATGTCGTCGTTGGGCATCGTCAGCACCGGGACCTGGGTCACGGAACCGGGACAATCCTTGATCATGCCGGCCCGCTCATAGAGCGAGGCGAGGTCGGAGTAGAGATAGCTGGGGTATCCCTTCCGCGAGGGGATCTCGCCCTTGGAAGAGGAAAACTCGCGCAGGGCTTCGCAATAGGAGGTCATGTCGGTCATGATGACCAGGACATGGAATCCCAGGGTAAAGGCCAGATACTCGGCGGCCGTCAGCGCGCAGCGCGGCGTGAGGATACGTTCGATAATAGGGTCGGAGGCCAGGTTGAGAAACATGACGACGCGCTGCAGCGCGCCCGCGTCCTCAAAGTCGCGCCGGAAAAATTCGGCGGCGTCGTTTTTAACGCCCATCGCGGCGAAGACGATGGCAAACTCCCCGCCGTCCCCGCCCACGCGCGCCTGCTTGACGATCTGCGCGGCCACCTCGTTGTGGCGCATACCCGCGCCGGAGAAAATAGGCAGTTTCTGGCCGCGTATAAGGGTGGACATGCCGTCGATGGCCGATATGCCGGTGTAGATGCAGGAGCGCGGGTATTGCCGCGAAACCGGATTGATGGCGCTTCCGTTGATATTGCGCGTTTCCTGCGGAAAGATACTACCCAACCCGTCGATCGGCTTGCCCGCGCCGTCGAAGACCCGGCCCAGCATCTCGCGCGAGAGCGGCAGCATCATCGGCCTGCCGGTAAAGCGGGTGGAAACGTTTTCAAGGCTTATGCCGTGCGTCCCCTCAAAGACCTGCACCACCGCGCGGCCGCCCTCAAGGAGAATGACGCGGCCCATACGGCGCTTGCCGGTACTAAGCGTGATTTCGCACACCTCGTCGTAGCCCACGTCCGAAACGCGCTCCAGCGTGACCAGCGGTCCGTTGATTTCCGACAGGCCAATATAATCGATTCTCATAAGTTGGCCTCCAGTACGCCCCTGACCGCGTCGTCTATCTTGCCGCGGTAAGACGCGAGCATACCCGGGCGGTCGTTGGGGACGTCATACTTGATGCGGATCAGCGCGTCGAAGATACCGGTCCCGCGGAGCTGCGAAATGGGAATGCTGCGGTCAAGCAGGGCTTTGGCGGCGTCGTAGAGGTAGAGGATGATCTCCATCATGGCCTTCTGCTTTTCCAGCGGCACATAGGTATCGGTCTCATGGTAGGCGTTCTGCTGCAAGAAACCCAGCCGCACGACGCGCGCCGCCTCGATGACCAGCTTCTGGTCGTCGGGCAGGATGTCGGCGCCGATGAGTTTGACGATCTCCATCAGCTTGCTCTCCTCCAGAAGCAAGCGGGAAATGCGGGTCCGCAAATCCGCGAAGTCGTGGCCAAATCTCTCCCGGTACCAGGGCTCCAAATCGTCCGTATACTCCGAATACGACGTGATCCAGTTGATAGCGGGGAAGTGCCGCGCGTAGGCGAGCTGGCGGTCAAGCGCCCAGAAGGCGCGCACGAACCGCTTGGTGTTCTGCGTGACCGGTTCGGAAAAGTCGCCGCCCTGCGGGCTCACCGCGCTGATGACGGTGACGCTGCCCTCTTCGCCCGAGAGCGTGAGCATATAGCCGGCGCGCTCGTAAAATTCCGCGAGGCGCGAGGGGAGGTAAGCGGGAAAACCCTCCTCGGCAGGCATCTCCTCAAGCCGCCCGGCGATCTCGCGCAGCGCCTCGGCCCAACGGCTGGTGGAATCGGCCATGATCGCGACGTGGTAACCCATGTCGCGGTAATATTCGGCGACGGTCATGCCGGTATAGACCGACGCCTCGCGCGCCGCCACCGGCATGTTGGAGGTATTGGCCAGCAATACGGTGCGGGCCAGCAGCGGCTTTCCCGAACGCGGGTCCGGCAGTTCCGAAAACTCCTCCAAACCCTCCGTCATCTCGTTGCCGCGCTCGCCGCAGCCCAAATAGACGATAATATCCGCGTCGCTCCATTTCGCCAGCTGGTGCTGCGTGATGGTTTTGCCCGCGCCGAAAGGACCCGGCACGGCGGCGCAGCCGCCTTTGGCCACGGGGAAAAGGGTGTCGATAATGCGCTGGCCGGTAATAAGCGGGCGGTCAATGGGCTTTCTGCCGCGCACGGGGCGCGGCGTGCGGATAGGCCAGACCTGCCGGAGGGTAAGCGCTTCGGTCCGGCCCCGGGGGCCGCGCACCTCGGCCAGCGTCTCCGTCACGGTATACAGTCCGTCGGGCCTGACGGACGTCACGGTCCCGGAGGACTGTGAGACGCAGCGGTGGAGGATGAGATCGGTCTCCCGGCACTCGGCGTATACCGTCCCGGGGGCGATCCTGTCACCCTCGCGGACGAGCACCTTGACGTCCCACTTTTTTTCCCTGTCCAAAGCGCCGATATTGGTCCCGCGCGCCATAAAGGGACCGGAGGCGGCCTCCAGCGCGCGCAACGGGCGCAAGATGCCGTCGAATATATTGAACAGCAGGCCGGGGCCCAGTTCCACGGCGAGCGGAGAGCCCGCGCCCTCCACCGGGTCGCCGGGGCGCAGGCCGGCCGTGTCCTCATAGACCTGTATAACCGCGTCGTCGCCGCGTATGCCCACGACCTCGCCCATCAGCGCTTCGTTCCCCACGCACACCGACTCCAGCATGGAGAGCGTCCGGCCGCCCTTGGCCGTGACCACGGGACCGTTGACGGAATGGATTGTATAGCCCATAATCACTCCCCTAATTTCAGCCCGAACAATTCAAAGAAATGGCCGCGCAGTTCGTCCACACGGGTGTCAAAGGTTGCGTCGGCGTGGAGCCCTTTTTGCGGGCAGGAGACTTCCATCCCGCCCAGCGAAAAATTGCCGTCGGCAAAAGTGACGCCGCGGCGCGCGGAGAGGTCCGCCAGCATGGCCTCCAGATGGGCGTCCTCGGGACGCAGACAGACAATGATGTCCCCGTCTAAAATGTCGAGCAGCCGCATCAGGACGCTCTCCAGGTAATCGCCGTAACCCGGCGTGCCGGTAAAGACCGCGAGACGTTCCCCCACAGCCTCCATCACCTCGTCGGCCATAGCCTCCCGGCGCAGGAATATCTCGCGCTTGTTGGCCATGACGGCGCGTGACAGGCGCCGGCCGCAGTCGGACTCTATCCGAGCGACCTCGGTTTTGATATAGCGGAAAGCTCCGGCCAGCGCCTCATCCACGGCGGCCGACATGAAAGCCTCCTCTTCGCTCTTTATCTCCCCGTAAAGGGTATCGGTTTCCTCCCGCGCGTCCGTCAGGATGGCGTCTGTAAAGTGCCTGAGTTTTTCCTCGGGGTTGTCCATACGATCAAACCTTTATCCCAATGGATTCACGGATATACCGCGTGATGGAATCGGGAGCGCGCCCGGTGCCGTGACGGTCGGGGATCTCCACTACGATGGTCTGCGTGCCGCGCTGCTTGAGACCGCCGAGCAGGTCGGGGCAGAGTGCCGCCAGCCGCTCGGTCACCAGCAGGATGCCGACGTCCGGGTCCGCGATAGCGTCGGCAATGGCAGTCTGCGCCTCCTTGCGCTCATGAGCGATCCGCCCCTCGATACCCGCCATTCGCAAGCCGGTCAGGGTGTCGACGTTATCGGATACGGCAAAATAGCGCATGAAGATACCTCCTGTCACGCTCCGCCTTAAAAGCGTCCAAGAATCATCAGCGACACGATCAGCCCGTACAGCGCGATGCCTTCGGCGAGGCCAACGAACAGCATGGCCTTGCCAAAGAGTTTTTCGTTTTCGGAAATCGCGCCCAGCGCCGCCGAGGCCGCCGCCGCCGTGGCGAGGCCGCCGCCGATGCCGGACAGGCCGGTGGCCAGCGCCGCCGCGATAAGACCCCAGGACATGTCGGTGATACCGGACGCCGCCGCGGTTTCCGCGTCGGCCGCCAGCGCGTTGTTCGCGCCGACCAGCCCTGTCAGCAGCACCGCGCCGAAGAAAACGCAAATCTGGCAGAGCAGCGCGGTCTTGGCGCCTTTTCCCCCGGCCCTGCGCCGGTAAATGGCGTAGAGAGGGGAGACGAGCATGGCGACAGGGATGAGGATGAGCAGATAATCCATGGCAAGACGCTCCTTTATGATTGATGGGTTTCCGAATTCAGCGGTTTATACGGTTTGCCCGCGCCGGAGAAGAAACGGCCGAATATCTCATAGTATTCGAGCCTCAGGACCTGTATCGCGACCAAAACCGCTTCCAGCCCGGCGACGATAAGGTTGCCGGCGACCAGCACGGCAATGTTGCGCGTACCGCCCGGCGACTCAGCCATATTGTAGACCACCGCCATCAGGGAAGCGTGAGCGATAGCGTAAGCCCCGACGCGCAAAAAGGAGATTGAGTTGGTAATAAACGACAAAAACACGTCGAAGAGTTCAAAGAAACCCGAAATAAAGAATCCGCCGAACCCCTCCTCAAAATGAAACGGCTTCTTCTCGCAGAGGTGTGTGATCGGCTCCTTGAGAAACACGACGACCGTGGGGAGCAAAATCATGCAGGTCAGCGCAACGGACGGAAACGGAGACGTGCCGAACCCGAGAAAGGGCAGCACGGTGAACACAACGCCGGCATACAGCACAAGTCCCGTCAGTGACGCGGAGCCGAAAAATATTTTTTCAAAATCGCGCTGCCGCACACCGTTTGCGATGTTCAACAGCACCGACAGCGCCACAAGCGCGCTGCCCGCGTAAATGGTGACGCGCAATATCGTGAAAATGGACTCGCTCGAATGCAGTACCTTGAAGCCGGGAAGCAGGCTCTCCTCGCCGAAAACGCTCCCGTATACGAAGCCGAAAGCGGCGCTGCCCGCCGCGCAGTAACACAGCGCCTTGCCCAGCCACATCCCTTTCAGTTTCCACAGCAGCAGACCCGCCAACAGTAACAGTGCGGCGTGGCCGACATCGCCGAACATGACGCCGAAAATCAGCGGATACGTAAGCGCCACCAGCGGCGTCGGGTCTATTTCGTTGTAAGCCGGGAGCCCGTACATCTCCACAAACGGCTCAAAGGGGCGGAAGACGGGATTGTTTTTGAGCTTGGTGGGCGGCGTGAATTCAGGCAGGGCCTTCTGCTCCTCTTCCTCCACAAGAATGAATGTGACGTCCTCCCGCCGCGAAAACGCCCGCTCAAACTTTGCAAACTCCGTCTCGGGAATCCACCCGATCAGATAAAAGCTCTCCTCGGTGCGGGCCGCGTACCGCCTGATCTCAAACGCGCCCGATATATGGCGGAAGAAGAAGAGGGCGGAGGAAAGGGCGTCGCGCTCCCGCGCGGCGATCTCCGAGAGCTCTTTTGTGATGACAGCGATACGGGTCCGGTTCTCTTCCAACTCGGCGCTGATCATCTGTTCCGCCTCCTCGCTGGAGCCGGTCAGCCTGTCAGAAAGGCGGATACGGTCAAACTGAAGCGACGTAAACAGGGCGTCAACCTTGTCGGCCCCGGCGCGCGGCATCATATACATGCCGTATACATAGTCTTTTTGTATGTCGGTGGTGAAAAAGAAAACATCCGGGCGGTCCTTGATAACGGGGTAGAAATGATTGAAAATATCGCGGGGAATCCGGCCGAAGCGGAACTTCATGTAGGTGACGTGATACAGCCCCTCAAGGGGAACGTCAATATCATGCAGGACTTTCAGCTGCGCGAAGAGCTGCTCGTCCTCGGTCACGCGCCCGGTACGGTCCTCCCGTTCCGCCAGAAGCGCGTCCACACCGGCCTCCAGTTCCATAAGGCGCTCGTCGGTTATGATCCCGTCGGAAGACGGCGCGCCGCCGGTCCCTTTCACCGCCTTGATGTCCAGCAGCGCCAAAAGGCGCTCTACGCGGCGCAGTCTGTCCAGATACGGGTTTTCCGGATCAAGGGGATGAAGCCCTTTCACCATTTTCATGGTGGAAAGAGCGGATTCGGGATGAAATTCGTGTCCCACGATACAATCCAGCACAACCGCGTCAAAATCCCGCAGCGGACCGACGACGGTGGCCAGCTTCATACGTGAAACCGACAAAACAATCCCTTCCCTTCCCCGGCGCGCCGGACGGCAATCTTACAGCAGGATCAGATATTTTTCCGTAATTTCAGGCGCGAGCCCGTACCGCACGCTCTCAATAATATGCACAAGATTGTTCAATTCGTTCCGGTACAGGTTAATATAGGCGATCGGCATAAAAACGGAGGGTGTGCCGCCCGCCATTTGCCGCCGGTAATAGCCCATCAGGAACAGCTGCCCGATCTTCTCCAGCGTGTCTCCGTCCCGCCCTTCCAGAAACGGGCCGTAGTACGTCTTTTTCAAAATCTCACGCAGGCTGTCTGCGTCTTCCAGCGAGAGCATGGTCTTAAGTTCGACCGGCTTGAGGTGCGCTCCGGCGGGCACAAGATAATGGAAGACGTCGGACAGCAGAGACGGATAAAACCGCAGGATACGCTCAACCGTCGTGATGTTTTCCCAGTCGGCCTGAATACCGGTGGCTTCCCGGAGGAGTACCCCGGCCTTGCCTTTCCTGCCGCGCAGCATCTCCCCGACGGAGCGGTAATAACTGCGCCGCATCTGCGTCTCTATCAGAAAATAAGAGGGAAACTCCCCTCCCAGAGGGCGCAGCCGCTCGAGCGCGGTGTGGAAATCGGTGTATTTGACGGCTTCGAGCAGATCGTCATACGTCCTGACAGACGAGAGCATGTTGTATTGGATGCGGCTGAATTTCTTAAAGTATTCGGGCAGTTCAAACGTGTATTCCCCGATGTTGCCGGAAGAAGCCAGGCTTGTGACACGCATGATCTGTTCCATTTCGGCCGTCAGCACGGGGTATCGCATAACGAGACGGTCACGGCGCTCCACATAGGCGAACAGCCGCAGAAAATGCGCAAAACTGTGCCGCCGGAGAAGGGTTTCCAGCCGGTCGCGGCGCAAGGCCACCGTATCCACCGACTCGAGCGCACGGCCCCAGTCCGGATGGGCGCGCAGGTAATCCGCCACCTCGGATACCGACTTCATCACAGCTATCCTGTCATAGTCCTCGCGGCGCAGCCGGTTGCCGAACATGGCCCGGATCTTGGAGGTCACGGCGCCGTAGCGCGACAGATCCCCCGTCATGCGGAGTCAAAGACCATCGCGTAGATTTTCTCAATCCACGCGGCACGGTTTTCGGCGTAGAGCTTTTCCATCGCGTCCATGTCCGCGCGGTGGCGCTCGTTGATCTCCCGGATGGCATTGTCGGTATGCTCGTTTTCCGTTGCCTTCACCGCGCCGACGCGCTGTTCAGCCTGCGCGAAATAATCCCGCCGCACGTTTTCCGCGTTGGCCCGCAGATCCTCGCGCAGATTCAGTTTCTTCTCCTTCGCCTCGGCGGCAAGCGCCTGCGCCTGATGCTCGGCCTCAATGATATTGCTGATAAGATCCGTATGCTTCACGGCGGCGCCTCCTTCACTCCCCACTCTATCTCAATCCTATCATAGCACCAAACGAACAGGAATACTATATGGTTTTTTTGCACAAATATTGTTGCATCCTGTCCGCGCTTTATAGCAAAATCGCACTACTTTTGATTCTTATATGGAAACTTCCGCCCCCGTTGCCAGAAAGATCAAAACCCTCTCGGCGACAACCCGGCCGGTCATGGCGGCCAGCGCCGCCGCGTACGCCTCCATCTGCGGCTTGTACCGTTCGGCCCGAATCCACTCGCCGCCGCGCCCAACCCGGTCTGTCTTGAAATCCAGCAAAACTACCCCCTCCGGCGTTTCATAGAAGCAGTCGATGACGCCCTGCAACAGCACCTTTTCCCCTTCCGGCAGCGTAAGGCCCGGCACGTCGCCGTTTCCGACCAGCAGCGAAAACTTCTGCTCCCGCCGCAAGTCTTGCGCCGCTATGAGCGCCTTTGCGCGCGGGGTCTGAAAAAACGCTCTCAGCGCGTCCGCGTCGACGGCGCCGGCCTGTCCGTCCGAGAGCAGCATGTTTGCGCGCAGGCGCTCCGTCTCCGCCTCGACGCCGCCGGAGGCGGCGCATTTTTCGAAGTCGGCAAACTGAAGAAACAAGTGGATTGCCGTCCCCCGGCCGGTTGGGGACGCGTACTCCCTCTCTCCGGCCCCGCCGTCAAGAAACGCGGGCCGCGCGAGCGGGGAGCGGCGTTCTCCGGGAAAGGGCGCGTATTCGGCCGCGTCCTCATGAACCTGTTCGTCCGGGTAACGCCCTTTCAGCCCGGTGGCGGTCATCTTGGACGGCGTATCCACGGCGTCGGGGTAAGGATAACGCCAATCCGGCTCAGGCGGCCGCGCGGGACGCTCCGAAGGCTCCGGTCCGGGCGGGACGGCCGGAGAGGCCGGTTCCGGGTCGGAGCGTTTCCAGCGGGGATCGCGCACCTTCAGAAGCCACGACGCGACGGTGGGATTGAGGATCAGGTCGCCTTTTGTGAGCATTGGGAGCGCTTCCCCCTCCAAAGGCGCGCCGCAGGAGAGGATGAGCCTCTTTTCGGCGCGCGTCATTGCCACATAGAGCAGACGGAGTTCCTCGGCGCGGGTTTCGCTGTCCTTCGCCGCCTGTACCGCGCGATAAGAGGGAGTGGGATATTCGGAGAACTCGTCCCGCCGTTTTACGCCCAGTCCCAGGCGCGGATGGGCCAAAAGCCGGGCGTATTGGTCCTGCAGGTTGAGTTTTTTGGAGAGTCCCGCCACGACGACGACCGGGAATTCCAACCCCTTGGCTCCGTGGATACTGAGGATGCGCACCCCGCCGCCTTCCCCTGAGACGTTCCGCCCGGACGCGGGTACGGCCGAAACGTCCTGCTTGCGCAGCCAGTCGGGCAGACCGCGGAGCTCGCCGCCGTATCCGCGCAAAACCTCCGGCAGAAGCAGCAGGTTTTCCCGGGCGGCGGAGCCTGCCTTTTCCAGAAAACCGGAATCAGCCGTCACGCGCGCCGCGAGGACATAGGGAGGCAGATCGGAGGCCAGTTCCCGCCATGTTTGAAACATGGAATAAAACGTGATGACTTTCTCATCCCGCGACAGCGGCAGACAACCGCACAGCGGCCCGTCCGCCAGGGAGCGCAGCGCCGCCAGTTCGTCGGGGGTACAGGCCGTTATAGGGCTGCGAAGGACGGAAACCAGCGGCACGTCCAGCCGCGCGTTGTCGATAACCTCCAGCGCCGACAGCATGGTCAGGATCTCGGGACGGTCAAAATACCCCTCTCCCGGCGGGGCGGCGCAGGTCAGCCCCTCGCGCTCCAGCGCCGCCCGGTACTCCGGCAGGCGGTTTTTGGGCGAACGCATCAGAATGACGCATTCGTCCGCCCCTGCCTCCCCGCTCTCCACCAATTTCCGCAGTCTCCGCGCGACCCTCTCCGCCTCGTCTCCGCTTCCCGTGAGCAGTTCGACCGGAGCGCCGTCTCCGCCGTCCTTTCCGGAAATCAGAAATTCGTCCTCCCGCAACAAACCGGTCTCCGGGCACTCAATACGCGAAAAAATATGGTTTACCGCGTCAAGGATAGGCTTTGCCGAGCGGAAATTTTTCGTCAGGAAAACCCGGCACGGCGCGTCTTCAAGCTTTTTCCGGAAAATACCCGGCTCGGCCATTTGAAAACGGTATATGGACTGGCGCGTGTCGCCCACATAGAAGACGCTGCCGCCGTCGCGGCTGAGCGCCGAGATGATGGCATCCTGAAGCGGATTGATGTCCTGTACCTCGTCGACAAGAATCTCGGTAAACCGCGCGGAAGGGTTATCGGCCAGCAGTTTGAGAGCCATACGCTCAATATCGGAAAACTCCAGAACGGCGAGCCGCAGTTTTTCCGCCGTCAGCGCCTCGTCAAAGGCCCGAACCGCCTCATAAAGCCCCTCCAGCAGCGGGGACAGGGCGGAAACGTCCCGCAGATGCGACTCCAGCGTTCCGAAAAAGAGCGGCCTGAGCCTTTCAAACGCCTTTTTCCATCCCTCCCGCAGTATTTTGAACGCGCCGGCTTCCGGCGGCGGTTCCGCGTCCCCCGTTTTTAACGCCTTGAGTTTCTCAAAGGTGCAGCTTTCGGTAAACTGTGAAATTTCGTCCCAGTTTTTTCGCCTGAGAACCTCTTCCAAGCGCTCAATTCCGGCGAGATCCTGTAACAGTGTGACGCCGTATGTATCGCGCAGAGCCCCGCCGCGGACCGCCGGAACCATTTGCCTGTAGTCCCGGAGAAACGCTTCCGTGACGCATAACGCCTGCTCAAAAAGAATCCCCTGCCAGTCCGCGCCGGGAAAGGATGCCGTCTTTTCCCTCAGCCAGCCCATCGGGTCGGCATGACAGCGCGTTTGCTGCCAAATGTGCAGAATCAAATCACCCAGCGCCCGGTCGCCGCGCTCGTCGCCGTATGTGTCCGCGCAAAGCCGGAACGGCAGCTTTGATCCTCCGTGGCCGTCCGGACCGGCTGTTGACAGCGAAGCGGGGTCCTCCGAATATGCCTGTTCATAAAGCGTGTCCAGCGTTTCCTCCAGCACCCGGGCCCGCAGCAGTTCCATCTCCGCCGCGTCGCCCGTGCGGAAACCCGAGGGCAGTCCGGCTTCCGCCGCGTTTTCAAGGATGATCTCGCGGCAATAGGCGTCCAGCGTGCCGATTCGGGCCGTGTAGACACGCTTCATCTGCTCCCGCAGGTGTTCGTTGTCCGGCGCTTCCTCCGACAGTTCCCGCAGGCGGGAAAAAATGCGGCTTCGCAATTCCCCGGCGGCGGCGCGGGTGTAGGTCACGACCAAAAACTCGTCGATATGCCGGGGTCGGTCCGGGTCGTTGACATACCCCATCAGCCGCTCGGTCAAAACGCGCGTCTTGCCCGCGCCGGCGGCGGCCGATACCAGGACGGTACGGTTTCGCAGACTGACGGCCATCTGTTGTTCCGCCGTTAACGCCATACAATCACCTCACATAGGGGCGCGGCTTGTCCATGGTTTCGTCAAAATGACAGGCGGCGCGGTAGTCGCACCGTCCGCAGGGAGCTTCCCTCAAATCGAGCGGAGCGGCGTCGACGCGGCCGCGGGCAACCTCGCGCGCCATATCGCGTACCAGCCGTCCGACCTGTGTTTGAAGCGCGTCCATCTCTTCGGGAGACGCCACCGAGGCTCTCTTGGAAAAAGAGCCGTCCCTGTTGAACGAAACCGGCAAAACTCCCCCGTCCCGGCGCACGCGGTCATCCATCGCCTCCAGCAGTTCAGGATCGCCAAGCAGCAGCCCGCTGTGCCGGAAAACAGGGGACGCTTCCGCTTCCTCCCGCGTCAGCGGCCGGTCGGAACGCACCGTGACCTCGCGGGACGACACATATAAAACACCCGCCGCTTCCGCTTTCGGAACGCCGAAGCGTTCCGGAGCAAGACGGCGCAGCAGAAACAGGTAGAGCGGCATCTGCGCGCTCAGGCCGTTGCAGACGTCGGACAGCGAAAAGCTCTTACCGCCTGTTTTATAATCGACAACGCGCAGATAGAGCGTATCGCCTTTAACGAAACCGTCCGCGCGGTCGGCGACGCCCCGCAGCTTATAGGATGACGGAGCCTCCGGAGATAAGCCGGTCAGCGGCGTCTCAAGGCTTTCGACCGGCAGTTCAAAGCCAAGGGGGGTAAACTTAGAATGAACAAACTCATCCCACATCCGCCCCGCGAGCATCGAAGCGGCACGGGCGAGTCTCGCGCCCTGCGCGAGCAGGCGCGGCGTCCCTACGCCGCCGCGCCGCAGGACTTCGTCCTGCCTCGCCCGAGCCTGGCGTTCGGCGAAACGGCATACTTCCTCCTTTGGAAGCGCCGCGAAGCCGCCGCGTTCCATGACGTATCTGGCGCACTGTTCCAGAATAACGTGCAGCTCGCGCCCCACGTCCAGCGGTGTAAAGCCGGGCTCCGGGCGGAGGGCGGCGCGAAGCCCGTAACGCATAAAGTAGGAAAAGGGGCATAGGGAAAAGGTTTCCACGCGCGACGCCGACAGGCGCAGCGTGTTCCCGTACAGCGCGGCGGCGCTTTGCGCGGAGAGCGGACAGCGTAAAACCGCGACCGGGTTTACGGGTGGCGCCGGAGGCGGGACGGGCTTTACCGGAACGCCGAAAAGCCCGGAGATTTTGTCTATGAAATCGGCGCGTCCGTCATCCTTTGGGTTTCGCGCCGACGGATAGGTGACAATGAGCTTTTGACTTGGCAGCGTACAGGCTGTGTAAAGATTATACAATTCACGCTCGATCCGGGCGGGAGGGTCGGGGGGCAGTTCGCACCCCGCTTCCGCCAGCGCGGCGCGCTCCTCACCGGAAAGCAGCCCCTCCCCGGACGAACGCGCCGGGACCTTGTCTCCGCAGGCCCCGATATAGATGACGGCCGGAAACGGCAGCCGGGGAAACCGGCTCTGGTCGCCCGTGTGAACGCGGTCGAGCGACGCGGGGATACTGCCGACGGAATATCCCGATAAAACCAAAAGGCAGAGCTCGCAAAACTCACCCGCCGCCATCTCCTCGTCGCCCAGCAATCCCGCGCACTGGTCAAGGCTTTTGCAGAAAAGCTCCCACATCTGCCCGCACTCGGCGGCGAGCTTATGCTCGCCCGCCGACGTAAGCGCCCGCGTCCGCGCCTCTATGCCCTCCGGTACGCCCAGCGCCTCCAACGCGCGATAAAGTCCCTCCGCGCACTGCCTCGCCGTCTTGCCGGACAACTTCTTCAGCGCGGACGCGACGCGGCGGCGGACGGCGTTGATCCGCGCCAGTTCCCCCAGTTCCGCTTCCGACGGCTCGCCGTGCCAGCCGCCGGGCGGACGCGTCCAGTCGCTCTTCCCTGAAAAGCGGCCGCCGCGCGGATTCCAGCGGCGCAGATAGTTTTCCGTCAAATCGGCATCGGAGGCCGGAACGGGCAGCAGCTCCGTACGCAGCAGGCGCATCACATCGTCGGCGCGGTATCCGTACAAAACGCAGTCGGCGGCGGCGCGGATACAGCGGGACAGGGGTTTTTGGGACATCTCGTCCATCCGGTCGGAAAACACGGGCACGCGGTATTGAGGAAAGAGGCTTTCAATCAGCGGCGCGTACGCCGTATAATCCGACGCGATGACCGCGATGTCGCGCCAGCGGTACCCCTCGTCCCGCACTAAACGGACGGCGCTCTCGGCGGCAAACCGGACCTCCGCCGCCTCGCACGGCGCGGCGTACAGTTCCACCGGCGCAAAGGAGTAAACGGATAACGCTCTTTCCGGGTGCAATTCCCCGGCCTGGACAAACGCGCGGCGTACGGCCGCGCGGTCAAACCAGCACTTTTCCATATACTGTATCGCGGGGGAGCGCCCCTGAGAGGGCCTGTCCACCGTAATATGTTCCACTTCCCGCGGAAAATGCGCCGCGAACTGCCGCGCCGTGGCGTGCAGCGGGGCAAAACCGCGCTCCCCAAGTTCTCCGCAAAAGAGGATGGTGAACGACGCCGCGCCGTCCGCCAGCGCCGTCAGCAAAAGCCTCTCCTGTGGGGTGAACGACGCGAAATGGCTCACAAAGAGATGGCTGTTTGCGCAAAAACGGACGCTTTTGGCCTTTTCCCACGCCAGCGTTACCCTGTCTCTCGGGTCCATCGCGCCCTGTGCGCAAAACATATCATACGCGGCGAAAATCAAAGCGAGGTCGAAGAGCTTTACGCCGGACACGCCGGGGGTTTCCGCGCCCGCGCGTTCCAGAATGCCCGGCGTGACGCGGTAGCATTTGCATTCGTCCAGCGCCTGTATGAGGCCCGGCAAAAAACCGGGTTTCGCGGCCAGAATATTCAGCGCCTTCAGCTGCCCGGCAACCGAACGCACGGCGCGGCGCATGACGAGCAGCCTCCCGCCCCCGTCAAGCACCGGGAAAGCCAGACCGCCTCCCGCCGCGAGGAGTTGGTCGCAAAGCCGCCGGAATGTCAGCACCTCGGCGTACAGGCAGACGGAAGCGCCGCCGCGGGATGCCAGCAGGCGTTCCGTCGCGTGGGAATACGGCTCCGGGACGATCCAGCGGCACGTCTCACCGCGCCCCGCCGCGTCCAGCAGTTCCGACAGCAGGGCTTCGTCCCCACCGCGCCCCGCGCGCGACCAAAGAAAGCGCATCGTCAGTACCCAGCGAAAAAATCCACGGTGTTATACAGCCTTTTGCCCGCCATGTACCGTGTCAGCAAATCGAAAAACAGCTCATAGTTGCGGTCGTGGTTGAGCGGCGACGCGCCGGAGCAGTGCGGCGTAAGAAACACGTTTTCCATAGACCGCAGCGGGCTGTCCGGCGCGAGCGGCTCCGTCTCAAAGACATCCAGCGCCGCGCCCGCGATGACGCCCCTTTCCAGCGCGGCGGCGAGGTCGCTCTCCGCCACCGCCGAACCGCGCCCCACGTTAATAAACAGCGCCGACGGGCGCATATTCTCAAAAGTGGTCGCATTGAATACGCCCCGCGTCTCGCGGGTGTCAGGCAGGCAGGACACCACGATGTCGGCGCCGCGCACCGCTTCCGCCAAATGGGAGAGGTTGTAGACGTCGGCAAAACCGGGCGGGATGTCGTGGATGAGCTTCCTGACACCTGTAATCCGGCACCCCATGACGCGGAACATCTCCGCCGCCTTGCGCCCAAGGTCGCCCATGCCGCAGACCAGTACCGACGAGCCCGCGAGCTCCCGCATATGCGGATGGCGTTTCCAGCCGCCCTCCGCCTGCTGTCTGATGTAATAGGGGAATTGCCGCAGCAGGGCCAGCGCCATGCCCAGCACATGTTCGGCAATCGTCACCCCGTATACGCCGCTGGCGTTGGTCAGGGTCACGGCGCGGTTGGCGTAGAGCGCCAGGTCGCCGTACGGTTCGACCCCCGCGTTGGGAAGGTGGTGCCATTGCAAGTGCCCCGCCTCGCGCAGCATTTCCGGCGGCGGGCAGCCGTAAAGGACCTCACAGTCGCGCAGCATGGCGGCCGTGACGCTTTTGCTCTCAATATAATGCAATTCCAGACGCGGCGCGGCCTCGCGGAGCTTCAGCAGACGCGCCGGGCCGGTCTCGCTGGCAATACTGGGAATAATAATGAGGTCGATGAACAACGCCCCCCTTTACCCACAGTATAGCACAAGGCCACAGCGGTGTCCACCGGGAGAGCGGGGAGCCGTATCATGGACCCAGTGGAACCGCCGCCGTTATCGTCCCGCCGCCGATGACCGTGTCGCCGTCATAGATCACGGCGGCCTGCCCCGGCGTGACGGCCCGCTGCGGGGTGTCGAAGTCAATGCGCAGCGTATCATCGTCCGTTTGCGTGACCGTCGCGGGCTGTCCCGGCTGGCGGGAGCGTATCTTTACGCTTGCCCGCAGGGGCGCGCCGGGCGGGACGGGCAGGATGAGGTTTATCTCCCGGGCGGTGAGCGTTCCGGCAAAGAGCGTGTCCTCCGTCCCGAGCACAACGGTGTTGGTTTCGGGGCGCAGTTCCCGCACATATAACGGCGTTTCATGGGCAATGCCCAAGCCGCGCCGCTGCCCGACGGTGTAGTGAATGATCCCCCTGTGTTCCCCGAGGCCGCTGCCGTCCGTATCGGTAAACCGCCCTTTGGGAAAGACCTCCCCGGTTTTCCGCCCGATAAACCCGGCGTAATCCCTGTCCGGCACAAAGCAGATGTCCTGGCTCTCATTCTTTTTCGGGTTTGTCAGCCCGGCTTCCCGCGCAAGCGCGCGCACATCCGCCTTGGTCATTTCCCCCAGCGGAAAAATAATGCTTGAAAGCTGCTCCTGTGTCAGGGAATAAAGAAAATAGCTCTGGTCTTTCAGCGGGTCAAGCCCTTTTTTCAGCAAAAACCGCCCGCCGCCCCGCTCCACACGGGCGTAATGACCGGTTGCAATCGACACAAATCCCATTTCACGGGCGCGGCGGGCAAAATGCCCGAATTTTATAAAGCGGTTGCAGGCAATGCAGGGGTTGGGCGTCCTGCCTTCCCGGTACGCGGCGATAAACGGCGCGATTACGTTTTGTTCAAAAACGCCGGTAAAGTCAAAGACGTGGAACGGAATGCCAATAATTTCCGCTGCGGTGCGTGCGTCCTCAACGCCTCCGTTTGGGCCGAGGCGCATGACGGCGCCCGCGCAGTTCAACCCCCGTCCTTTGAGGAGCAAAGCGGCGACGGCGCTGTCCACGCCGCCGCTCATGGCAATCAGGACCTTTTCCACACCCTACTTCACGCCATAGGTCTTGTTTACATCCTGACAGAGAATGACGCCGTGCCGGCCCTCATCGATCTCAAGCTCCGCGCGTATGGCGGCCGTAATCGCCTCGGTGGTGTCGGCCGCGGCCAGAATCATTACAAGTTCCTTTTCCGGCTCTATATCGATATGAAACAAAGAGACGTTATCATAGTCCTCAGCGGAGCTTCTGGCCTTGATGACGGTGCCGCCGCGGGCCCCGGCCTTGGTGGCGGTCTCCATCACCTGATCGGCTTTTCCCCGGTCCACAATAACGATAATTGACTGGTACATGCTATCCTTCCCCCCGCTTGATGAATTGCGGCCGATGAATCCGGGCTTTCCCAACCCTGTCACCGACAGGATCGGCATCGTGAACCCGATGCCGTGAAACGGCTTATCAAAATGAAACTTATCATGAACGGCATCCATAACGGCGGATACAACGGAACTCTCCGACACCATGATAACGACTTCCTTGCGGACGTCGGCGAGCTGCAAAAACTCAAGGATACGGTTTCGCAGCGTGCCCATGCCCAGCGCCACAAGCCCCACCGGGATACCGTGATGCTTGGCCAGCTTCATGACCTTGCTCCCCAGCCCGAAATCAATAATGACGACGGCCAGTTCCAGATCAAGTCCCGCCTGTCCGGTGTTATCCTCCACGTTTCTCATCCTTTGCCGTTTTGATTTTGAAGATCAGTCCCAATACCTGGAGGGTTATAATCGGCAGCAGCGCCACCATGGAGATCATTCCGAACCCTTCAATCAGCACGTCCGCCCCGCCGGCCGAACTGGCGACGCCCTGCGTGAAGGCCAGAATAAAGGTCGCCGTCATCGGGCCGGTGGCGACGCCGCCCGCGTCGAAAGCGATGCCGACAAAAAGTTTCGGCGCAAAGCGGCTCAGTGCCAACGCTATAATATACCCGGGCAGCAAATAATGCCACAACTGGATAGCCGGTATGAGAATGCGGACGACCGACAGCAGAACGGCCGCGCCCACGCCGATACAGAGCGGGACCGTGACGACCGCCCGTTTTACGTAACCGCTTGTCACATCCTCAATTTGGTGCGTAAGCACGTATACGGCGGGCTCGGCGAGAATAGTGACAAAGCCTATCAGAAAGCCCACGACAATGACAAGCGCCGTGTTGTCGGCCAGCGCGGCGCCGATCGCGGCGCCGACATCCATAAACCCGCCGTCAACGCCCAGAAAAAAGAGAACGATCCCCACATACGCGTACAGGAAGCCCGCCAGCAGCTTCACAAACGCTTTCCGGTGCAGCTTAAAAGACACAATCTGTAAAAAAATCAGGATCACAAGCAGAGGAAGGAGCGCGATAAAACCGTTTTCCAGGACGCCGCGCGCGATGCCCAGGAAAGCCCCGGCGAAGGACTGGCCGGAATCGGTAACGATTTCCAACTCGCCCCCGAATTCCGATCCTCCCGAGAACAGGTTCATCACCATAACGGCCATAATCGCGCCGACCGAGGCGATGGCGACCAGCCCGAAACTGTCCTTTTCCGAGGCCTTGCTGTCCCGCTTCAACGAGGAAATACCCACCGCGAGGGCAAGGATGAATGGAACTGCCAGAATGCCCGTCGTCGCGCCGGAAGCGTCAAAGGCGATGCCCAAAAACTCCGGGGAGACGAACACCGAGGCAATTCCTATAATAGCATACAGCACGATAAGCACAATATACAGCGGTATGGTATAGACCATGCGGAGAAAACCCAGCGCGAGCAAAACGGCAAGGCCGGACGACACGGCAAACAGGATGCCCGTGCCCGGTATCTGTCCCGCCGTAACCGTATCGACCTGGCCGGCCAGCACCAGTAAACCCGGCTCGGCAAGGGAGGTGAAAAATCCCAGAATAAGCCCGGCAATCACGACGATCCACAGCTTATTGGAACGGGCAAGCGCCTCGCCCGTCCTGTCGCCAAGCGGCGTGATGCCAATATCCACGCCTGTGAGGAAAAGGGAAAGACCCAGAACGATCAGAAAGGCGCCGAAGAGAAAGCGCGCCGGCAGAGAGCCGGACAGCGGCGCCAGACCTGTAAAATGCAGTATAAACACGATGGCGCAGATGGGAGCCACCGATAAAAAGTTTTCCTTGATTTTTCCGATCAACGTGTTGTGCAACGCTCAACCCCCTCTCCCGGCGGACGCCTGATAACCTGAGCTTCAGTATAGCACGCGGGCCGGCGCGCTGTCAACCGGAGCAAGGGCGTGGAAGGGCGACGGGCCGGTAAAAACCGACCTGCCGCCCTTTTGTTTTTGCTATATTTTTGCCGTCAATGAGGTTAAGAATAAGCGAGCGCGGAATGACTTATTTTGCGTGTGCTGAATTGCCGTTTCGCAACAAGTCCATGTCCAAATCATAATTGCCGGTATAACCGCTTGTACGAAATTGAATTTTGAATTTGTTCGGCAGTCATATTTTGCGTCTCCTACCTATCACTTTTTCAGCAGTTCCCATTCCAAACCGTTTTACATCATCCCGGTTAAAAGTAAAATCCCACCGGACGGTATGAGGAATCCGCTTCATAATCATCAATGGTTCTTCACCGTAATATATGACCTCTCTGTCAGGGTCGTTTGTATCAAACAATGATAACCTGTCTTTCACTTTGCTTATATCCACTACATGAATATATCCGCTTGACTGGCCTGAAAAAGTTTCCTTTTCAAATGCAACTATATTATGGAGCGCGTTAACCGTTTTTAACGGTTCCGCCAACAAATCATTTGAATAAGTCCATTGACGATAAGATATATTGCACTTACAGATATATCCTTTCGGGAATAAATCCCCGGTGTTTATGATAAATAAAGACGCTATGCCTATATGCGGAGTCAAAAACACTCTGTTTCTCAGCTCTTTTATCTGTTTGGCCGAACCAAAATACATGGTGTCGGGCAACGCGCCGGTATTCAATTCTTGTGCCTCCCTCGGGTCAGAGTATGCTGTTTTTTGCAAAGAATTCCGTAATTATTTTTCCATATTCTATATACTCAGTCATCCAAACAGTTTAGTATTCAACAAAAATATATCCAAAATATCGGTTATATACTTAACCTCATTCTTTTGACACGCGCGCATCGCCGCTATGTCAGCGTGCTGGTTTTTCTTTGAAAGCTCAAACAGGTTGCGGTTGTTATGTATGGCGATGTGTATGTACCGTCCGCCGAAATATATATAGGTTTTGCCGTTTGCCAGTATGTCCGCCCGTACGATCGCTTCCATAAAATGCGGGGTCAGCATCATAAACGCGCTGTGCGCGTCTTTCGCCTCAATTTGATATTTCGCGTTGAACGCCACGTTTTCGGTTTCCATATTGCTTTTCGCGCGGTTCCCTTTCTCTCTTTCCCGAAGCCGGAGTTCCCCCGGCAGGTCCCTGTTGGTTTCGATCATGATCCATTGGCCCTTGAAACACGTATAGTAACTCACTTTCGTGCGTCCCTCATCGTCCTCGGTCTCCACCTCTTCCATCAGTTCGACATCGGAAAACGCAAAGACGCGCCCTTTGTAACGTCCCCGCACATGATCGCTGCCGTACTGTACATCCCAACGCTTAATCAGGCCCGCGGTTCTGATCACACTGCCCGATACGGCCTTATCCGGCGCGTATTCGACATCCTCAAACGCTTCGGAGAGTGCGGCGGCGGTTATAGTATCCTTGGCAAACTGTCTCCGTTTCCTGTCTCTGCGGTTCGCGCCGATCCGAACATATCCCGCGGCAAATAAATCGCCGGTGCCCGCCACAAACATTAAAACCGCAATGGCCGACGCTCCCTTCGATTTCAGAAAACGGCCCATGCAGAGCGCGCCGGCTATCAGGAGGATTCCCACCACAACCAATATGACCGCTTTCCGCCGCAAGCCGGCAATCGCGCGTTTGTGTTCATTGAATTCACTTTGAAGCTGTCTGTCGCCCATTTTTACCTCTCCCGGAATGAATTAAAATGACATTTTCACATCGGCTCTTTTGCTCTCTTCCGCAATGAAGAACTCCATAGCCCTGTATCCTCCCCCACCTGCGATCATACTCGCCGGAAACAGGACAATGGCCTGGTTAAATGCGGAAACATTCATATTATAAACGCGTCTGGCGGCTTGAAGATGATCCTCCGCGTCCGCGATCGCCGCCTGGAGGGCTTTGAAGTTTTCGGAGGACCGAAGCGCGGGGTAGTTCTCCGCGACCACCTTTATCCTGCCCGACAACGTGTCCATTTCACGGTTTGCGGCGTTTTTTTCGCTTATGCTCATTCCGGCGCGCAGCTTGATAACCTTTTCAAACAGCTCGGATTCGTGCTTGGCATATGCCTTAACGACGTCAAGCTGTTTTGTCAGCGTGTCGTAACGCTTGGTCAGCGCGACGTCAATGCCCGAATCCGCCTCCCTGATTTTCACAAGCAGCACCTTAAAACGGTTCAAGGTCCTGATGACCCAAGAAATGATTATCAGTAACAGCACAACGGCGCCAAAAATAATGTAAGTCATAAAATGCCGCTCCAAGTTAGGCATAAACACCCCTCCCAATCACACTATAAATTTTATCCCCGCGCCCTTCCGTACTGCCGGGCATAAAAAATATTACGGTTATTATACCATAAGAAAGCCGGTAACGCAACCCGGACAAAAAATACGGAGTGTGTACGGAAACGCTTATAATGCCGCAATTTCATTTCCTTACAGGTCGTTCAAGCTAGTCACTTTACCGCCTTTGCTTTCATAATAGCGCAGCATTTCGTCAATCTTCTTTTTATCATAACTGGTTATGCAATCAGAAATGACACTGACCTTATAATTTGCCTTGAGCAAATTAAAACAGGTCGATTTGACACAAACTGCCGCGTCCGCTCCTGCAAGGTAAAAATCGGTTATTTCATTATCTTTGATAAAGTCAGTAAACTCTTCGCTGGTTAACGCGTTTGCTTTATATTTCGTAAAAACATTTTCTGACACTATATTCAAATCCGGAGCCAATTCAGACCCGCGTGTATTGGGTTTGAACGTCCTCGGGCCGGCTGATAAGTTTTCATGCCGTATATAAACAACGTGAATGTCGTTTTTAACTGCCCAGTCAATTGATTTGTTTATGTTATCAATTATTTCCTTGTAATTCTTTGTGATGTCATTTTGAATATCTATTACGACCAACGCTTTTTTCAGCATGGGGTCTCCTCCTCAAAATATAAATATTCTTTTTTACATTCAGTACTCCCGGCGAACGCAGAAAAACTACTGCTCTATTATACCACAGAAAAAGCGGCAATTCAACAACAAGCCCAAAACTATGTAAATAGACCTTAAAAAAAGCCCGGCCCTAAAGCCGGTATTTTATAGTATTGGGTATGGGTTTATAAATACTTTTTCATTTCCTCGATATTGTCCTGCTCCGTTTGAATGTGGGTCTGCGCCAGATTACGCAGCGCCTGATTTGACCCTTGGTAATCATGGAGCTGTTTTGTCATTTCGGTGACGCCCATCGTGCTGCCCTGTATGACCATTTCTGCGATTTTTGAGTCGGCGTCTCCCGAGGCCATCGTCTTCATATTGGAAACCATATGAGAATACATTTTTAGCGGCGCACCGGCCGTTTTCGGCTTTTCACCGTCCGTACCAAGCATTTGCCGGGCGGCTTTATACGTCTGGTCATATTGATCGAACTGTTTTTGCAAAACCGATTTCAGCTGCGGATCGGCCGCTTTTTCCATGACGTGATTTAAGCTGTCCCGGCCCATATCGGTTGTCTCTGTGATGGTGTTAAGCATTTTCATATCGTCTGTCATTTCTTCCACGCTCCTTTTGCGTTAGTATTTGCTTTCTGCGCGGAATTATGACTTTCCCTTGAGATATTCACGTCGTTTTCACACCGCCGGGGTTATACCGCAACGCGCAGAAAACACCCTCAACCCGGCGTGTTTTTCGACCGCCGCCACAGCGTCCCCGCCGCGATAAGCAGCAGCATGAGCGCGGCCGCCGCCACGGCGGTCAGCGTGATGTTCAATGTGTCCCAGAAGCGCAGGCGGGCAATGTTCTCCACCTGTTCGGCAATCGTTTCGACGACCGGCAGCTCCAGCCCTGTCAGACCCGTCAGCAGAAAGGCGTATACGGCGGAAATCAAGCCGTGCAGCAGCTTTCCCGCAATGTAGGTGCGCGGCGACAGCCCGCTCTGCCCGATGAACGACAGCACCTGGCAGTGGACGGACAGCCCGGCCCAGCCCAGCATGAACGCCGCCATCGCCATTTTTCCGGCCAGCCTTGCCGTCGCGCCGCCCTGCAGCGAAAACAGGCCGGAGGTGATCTCAATAAGCCCGGTCAGCAGATTCTGCGCCGCCTCCTTTGTCATTCCCAGCGGGGCGAACAGGCCGCTCAAAGCGTCGGCGGCCATCGGAAGGACACCGCTCGTATAGAGCAGGCGTATGGCCGCCGTGAAGAAGATAACGAACGAGGAGATGTAAAACACCGAAGCAAACGATGATTTCACCGACTTGATAAACGCGGCGGACAGGCGCGGGACTTCCTCCCGTTCTCTTTCCGCGGCCGCCTCCTTCCCGGAGGGGCTGTTTTTTCCGTAAAAGCGGAACAGCAGCCCCACTGTCAGCGACGCCGCCGTATGGGTCAGGTAGAGCAGCCATCCCGCGCGCGTCGAGCCGAGGATGCCCACGCCGGCCGCGCCCAGGATAAAAGCGGGGCCGGAGTTGTTGCAGAACGAAAGCAGGCGCTCCGCCTCCTCTTTGGAGCACTGCCCTTTTTCATAGAGGGAGATGGCGCACTTCGCCCCGACAGGGTATCCGCCCAGAAAACCCAGCGCCACCGCCGCCGCGCACGGCCCGCCGACACGGAACAGCGGGCGGGTGGCCGGTTCCAGCGCGCGGCCGATAATCCGGGCCAGTCCCAGCTCGATAGTCAGAGTGCTGAGGACAAAAAACGGGAACAGCGACGGGATCAGCACGTCGATGCAGATATACAGTCCTTCCCGGGCCGCCTCCGAGGTTGTTCTGGGCGCGATAAGCAGCCCCAGCGCGGCGAGCGCCAGCATAAGCCCGGCGAGAAGGTCGGTCAGCCACTGTTTCTTCAGAATCCGGGTCATAGACATCCCCCCCGTCCAATAAGTATGTACGGGGGGGAAACGACATGCGCCCCGCGTGCCCGCCGGGCGCTCGCGGAAACCCCTCCGGTAATGGGGGGTACCATGAAAGAGAGTTTTTTGGAAAAGGCGGCGCGGAAGATGGACATTCCGGCGGACCTTGCCGCGAATGTCCCGAAGATCATCATCCACGGCTACCGTGAGATCTATATTGAGAACCACCGGGGCCTGCTGGAATACGGCGCGCGCGAGGTGCATGTAAACGGGGGCGAGGCCGTTCTCAAGCTCACCGGCGAAGGTTTCCATATCCGCGCCATGACGGCGGGCGAGCTGCGGCTGGAAGGGCTTATTTTCAAGGTGGAGTTTATCTTTTAAGGTGGAGTTTCCATGCAAAAAACGGTCAACCTGTTGCGGGGATTTGTGAGGATCGCGGTGGAATGCCCGTATCCGGAGCGGTTTATCAACCTCTGCGCCTATAACAACGTCGCCTTCTGGAGCGTGGAACGCGTTGACGCGGTGCGGCTGGAGGCCACGATCGCCGCGTCCGGGCTTGACAGGGCCGGGGAGCTGGCCTCCCGGCTCGGCGGAACGCTGTCGCCGCTGGGCCGGCGCGGCGCGCTGTTCTTTCTGGAGCGCTTCAGGCGGCGTTACGCGCTGATCGCGGGGCTTTTCGCCTGTCTCGCCGCGCTGTTTGTCTCCAACCGTTATATCTGGGAGTTTACCGTGGAAGGCAACGCCGCGCTGTCGGACGAAATAATTTTGCAGGCCCTGCGCGAAAGCGGCGTCTCAACCGGGTCGCCCGCCTCCTCGGTGGACATTGAGACGGTCCGCAACCAAATGCTGATCAAGCTCGGAAAACTCTCCTGGATCACCGTCAACGTTACCGGCAGCCACGCCGCCGTGGTGGTGCGCGAGCGCGCCGAAAAGCCGGAGATATTTTCCCGCCACACGCCGGTCAATATCGTGGCGGAAAAAGCGGGCCTGATCACGCGGCTCGATACCCTCTCCGGCTCGGCGCAGGTTTTTCCGGGCGACACGGTATGGCGGGGACAACTGCTGGTCAGCGGGCTTGTCGATTCGGCGCAGGTGGGCGTACGCCTGGTCAACGCCCGCGCCGATGTCACCGCACGGACCTGGACGGAGCTGCGCGCCGTCGTTCCCACCGGAGCGGTCGGCAAACGGTATACGGGCCGCTCGAAAACGCGCTACGCGCTGCTTTTCGGCGGACGGCGCGTAAATTTATACGGAAACGCTAGCCAACCCTATGCCATGTGTGATAAAATGATTAAAACGGAGACGCTGCGCGCCCCGCAGAACGTAGCATTCCCCGTCGCGCTGGTGCGGGAGACCTTTATGGAATATGAGCCGGTGTCGTATCAAATGGACGAGGAGGTGGCCCGGGACGCTCTGCGTCAGGCGCTGGGGGGAGCGCTGCGCGGCGGTTTGGGGCGGGGGGAGATCCTGACCGAATCAGTTACTTTTCACATGGAGCCGGGTCTGGTGACGGCGGTGCTGACGGCGGAGTGCCTGGAGCGTATCGACATGCCGCGGAAGATCGACCTGGCGGAGGCGATGAGCATGAAAAATCCGTAAATTTTTGGGGCGATGGGATTGCTGACGAGAGAAGACGTCCGTAAAGCCGCGCTGAGGCTGTACGATTTCTGTGAGAACCCGGCGGTGCGGTACGCCGTTTTTTTCCGGCTGCTGGATACGCCGTATGAGGATGAGACTCTGGCCCGGCTGCGCCCGCCGTTTTTAGAGAGCGGCATTGTGGAGGAACTGGCGGAGGAGCAGGACTATAACGGCGGCTGGGGACCTCTGCAATCAAAGGATTATTCCCAAAAGGCCAGATTCCCTACCTCTACGGTGGCCATCAACCGCTGCCTGTATATAGGGCTGACAATTGAGGACAGGGACATCCTGATCCGCGCGTATGAATATCTTGAGGATTTTCTCAAAGGGACAAGCCGTGAAAAGCTGTACAACAAAAACGAACGCGCCGTTCCGTGGCAGACGGCGCGGATCTGTGAAATGATCGAAGCCGTCAAGCCCGGCAACAGCCTTTGTGACCGCACCTGCGGCGAGTGGCTGTATATCGCGTCCCGGGCTTACGAGGACGGCGAATACTCCTATGAGCGGGATCGCAAAGCCCAGCATGAGCTGTTTTGGACAAAAGAGGACCGGCTTGTGCCGATGCAGTCCGGGCTGCTGCTTAAGCGTCGGGGCGAACTGCCGCCGGGGTTGGAGGAGGCTATGCTGCGCCACCTCGGCGGGCATGCCGCCCGGCACGGCTGGTTTTGGGACAAGACGCCGGACAAGCTGCCGGAAGACTTTGTCTGCGGAAAATCCCGCCGGTGGTTTCATACGTTTAACTATATTAACCAATTTCGCGGCTCGGCGCTTTTCCTTTCCGCCGCCGCCGAATGGCTTATGGAGCGGCAGAATACCGACGGCTTGTGGGACTGGGGGCCGCAAACCAAAGACCCCTGGGGATATTTCGGATATTTTTCCACCGCGCGGGGCGATACGCATACCCGCACGGTCGATTGTACGATGGAGGTTCTGAGCTTTTTGAAGACGTATCTGGATCATAACGAAAACTGACGGAAAGGACTGTACGAATGATAGAGCAAACCGTCAATGTAGAGCGTTTGGAACAGGTCATCGCGCTGTTCGGCTCGTTTGATAACAACATCCGGCTGATTGAGCAGAGCGTCGGCGTCAAGGTGCTCAACCGGGACACTGAGCTGAAGATCATGGGCGACGCGGAGAATGTCTGCCGCGCCGTCAAGGTGGTAGAGGGATTGCTGTCGGTCATCGCGCGCGGCGAGAACGTCACCGACCAGAATGTCCATTATATTCTGGGGTTGGTTGAGGACGGCGCGGAGGACAGGCTTTCCGAACTGGGCAAGGACGTCGTATGCGTCACCGCCAAAGGTAAGCCGGTCAAGGCCAAGACGCTGGGACAGAAGAAATACCTTGACGCCATCGCCGGGAACACCGTCACCATCGCCGTCGGCCCCGCCGGGACGGGCAAGACCTACCTCGCCGTCGCCAAGGCCGTCACCGCGTTCCGGCAGAAAGAGGTCAGCCGGATCATCCTGACGCGCCCCGCCGTCGAGGCGGGAGAGAAGCTGGGGTTTTTGCCGGGCGATTTGCAGAATAAAGTGGACCCCTACCTCCGCCCGCTGTATGACGCCCTGTTTGACATGCTGGGGTCGGAGACATACCAGAAATTCGTCGAGCGCGGCTCCATTGAGGTCGCGCCGCTGGCCTATATGCGCGGGCGCACGCTGGACGACTCGTTTATTATCCTAGACGAGGCGCAGAATACCACCCGCGAGCAGATGAAAATGTTTCTCACCCGCATGGGCTTCGGCTCCCGCGTCGTCATCACGGGCGACGTGACGCAGATCGACCTGCCGCGCGAAAAGGTGAGCGGGCTGAAGGAGGCGGTGCGCGTACTGAAAGGGATCGAGGATATAGCCGTCTGTGAACTGACCGCCCGCGATGTGGTGCGCCATGTGCTGGTACAGCGCATTGTCAAAGCGTATGAGGCGTATGAGACCCGTACCGCGCGGCGGAAAGAGAAAAGCCCTGCGGCCCGCAGGGAAGGCTGAATTGCCCCGGATGCCGCGGAGCCTGATACGGGAGGGAAATCCATATGACGCGCTGCCGCGTGCTCGTATACGGCGCGGGAGACTATAAGACCCTGCTGCGCCGCGCCGCGCGGGCGGCCGTTAAAAACGAGCGGCTCCCGCATCCCTGCATGATGGAGGTCGTGCTTGTCCCGGATCATGAAATGCGGTCGCTCAACCGTGTTCAGCGCGGGGTTGACAGGGTGACAGACGTGCTGTCTTTTCCGATGAAAAATCCCGGCGACAGACCGGACCCGGATACCGGGCGGATCTATATAGGCGATGTCCTTATCTCGAAAAAACGCGCCGGAAAGCAGGCGCGCGAGTATGGGCACAGCCTGGAGCGCGAATTGGCCTATCTGACCGCGCACGGCGCGCTTCACCTGTTGGGATACGACCATGAGGGCGAGTGGGACAGGGCCGTGATGCGGAAAAAAGAGGAGGCCGTGATGGAAAAACTGAGGCTTTCACGATGAGGAGTTTTGTCTGCGCATGCCGGGGGATATGGGCTGCTGTCAAAACGGAGCGTAATATGCGGATTCATCTTGCTGCCGTGTATTATATAATCCTTGTCTGTATCTTGTTTGGATTTGCCGCCTATGAAACGGCGCTGGCCGCGCTGGCCTGCGGCCTGGTCATCGGCGCGGAACTGCTCAATACGGCCTTGGAAAGGCTTTGCGACGGGCTGGAACCGGGCCGGTCGCCCCTCGTCAAAACTGTCAAGGACCTGGCTGCCGGGGCGGTGCTGGTCTGCGCCGCCGCCGCCGTTACCGTCGCCGCCGCCCTGCTGTGGCGGCGGGGGGGATTTTTACCGGATCTTTTACGGCATCCGGCGGTTTGGGCGGGAGCCGCCGCCGCTCCGTTTTGGTTCTGGTTTGTATTCGGATTCGGCGGAAAAAAGTAAGGAGGGGTTTGTATGCTTCGCGTCGCGATCATCGGTACAGGCAACATCTCGCCCCTGCACATTAAGGGATACCTGACCTTCCCGGAGCGGTGCGAGATTGTCGCGCTCTGCGACATCGTGCCGGAGAAATGCGAGGAGAAGAAGAAAACCTACGGGCTGGACGCGGCGGTGTACGATTCCCATAAGGCCCTGCTGGACGGCGCGGACGTCGACCTGGTAAGCGTCTGCACGCCGCCGTTCTGCCACGCGGAAATCACGGTTGACTGCCTGCGCGCCGGAAAGCACGTGATCGTCGAGAAACCGATGGCGGCGTCGCTGGACGGGTGCGACGCGATGATCGCGGCGGCGGAAGCGGCGGTGCTTTCCGTCGTCGCGCAAAACCGCTTCCGTGATCCGGTGCGGAACCTCAAGCGCGTTCTGGACAGCGGCCTTATTGGAAAAACCGTCCACGCGCAGGTGGATTCTCACTGGTGGCGCGGGCACTGTTATTACGACTTATGGTGGCGCGGGCTTTGGGAGAAGGAGGGCGGCGGCTGTACGCTCAACCACGCCGTGCACCATATCGACATGCTGGGCTGGATGATGGGCCTGCCGCAGTCCGTCTGCGCCATGCTCTCCAACGCCGCCCACGACAACTCCGAGGTCGAGGATGTATCGGTGGCCGTTATGCGCTACGCGGGCGGCGCGCTGGCACAGGTCACCAGTTCGGTCGTCCATCACGGCGAGGAGCAGCAGATCATCTTTCAGGGGGAGAAAGCCCGCGTCTCCGCGCCGTGGAAAGCGGTGGCGTCTCTCTCGCAACCCAACGGGTTTCCTCAGCCAAACCCGAGCCTGGAGAAAGAACTCAACGATTTTTACAACGCCCTGCCGGCTCTGCCGCACGAAGGGCATACGGGACAAATCGACGACGTGCTGACAGCCATCGAAGCGGGCGCCGCGCCGCTGATCGGCGGCGCGGACGGGCGTCGCACCGTGGAACTGATCACCGCCATATACAAAGCCGCGTCCGAGGGACGGACGGTGACGCTGCCCATCGCGGAAAACGACCCGTTTTATACCGTGGAGGGCATCCTTGAGCGCGTGCCGCGTTTTTATGAGAAAACAACGTCCGCGAAGGGACTGGGCGGCGGGCCAATCACGGTGGGCAGTGATTACAGGAATAAGCACATGATGGGGGGAACGGTATGACCGGCCGGTCCGACGGTATGAACTACGCGCCCGTGGGGAAACCCGCGCCGGTCGTCAAGCCGGGCGAGTTTGCCTTTTCCGCCGTCGCGCTTGACCACGGGCACATCTACGGCATGTGCAACGGGCTGACGGAAGCCGGGGCGGTTCTGAAGAGCGTATACGACCCCGACGCGCAAAAAGCGGACGCGTTCTGCAAGGCCTTTCCGGGCGTCAAACGCGCGGCCAGCGAGGAGGAGATCCTCTCCGACCCGGAGGTAAAGCTGATCGCGGGCGCGGCGGTCACAAGCGAGCGCTGCGCGCTGGGCCTGCGCGCGATGGGAGCGGGCAAGGACTATTTTACCGACAAGGCCCCGCTGACGACGCTGGAACAGCTCGCCGCCGCCAAAGAGGCGGTGAGGCGGACGGGCAGGAAGTACATGGTCTATTACTCCGAGCGCGTCCACGTCGAAACAGCCGTCTTTGCAGGGCAGCTGATTGATCAGGGCGCGGTCGGGCGGGTGGTGCAGGTGCTGGGGCTGGGGCCGCATCGCCTGACGCCGAAAGCGCGCCCGGACTGGTTTTTTATCAAGGAAAAGTACGGCGGCATCCTCTGCGACATCGGAAGCCACCAGATCGAGCAGATATTGTTCTATACCGGCGCGAAAGACGCCGCGGTGACCCATAGCCAGATCGGGAATTTCAGCCACCCCGAAACCCCGGAACTGGACGACTTCGGGGACGCGTCGCTGCTGACCGATACCGGCGCGACAGGATATTTCCGCGTGGACTGGTTCACCCCCGACGGCTTGCAGACATGGGGCGACGGGCGCAGTATCATCCTCGGCACGGAGGGCTTTATCGAGCAGCGCAAATATATGAACCTCGGAACGGACGACGGCCCGGGGCACCTGTTTCTGGCCAACGGGAAAGAGGAGACACATTACAATGTCCACGGCAAGGTGGGATACCCGTTTTTCGGGCAGCTGATTCTGGACTGCCTCAACCGCACCGAGAACGCCATGACGCAGGAACACGCCTTCAAGGCGGCGGAACTGTGCGTCCGGGCGCAGATGCAGGCAAAGGTGATTAGCGCGTAAGAAGTATACTGAAATGGGATACACCCCGTCCATGCGGACGGGGTGTATTTTGTCGAGCCTGTGTTTTCGCAAAAGAATGAAACAATCCGCAAGCCAAGCCGGCGGATCGTTTTACATTTTGGCTGCGTCTTATTCCTCCACCCGTATCCGCTCCACGCCCGTGCACTTCCCCGAAACCTCGTCGATCGCGAACACCGCGCCCTCCATCACCGCCTCGGTGTCGGGCGATTCATACCGTGACGGCACGTCGCCCAAAAAGGTCGAAACCGACTGCTCCACCTTGACCCCCAGCACCGAATACCGCGGGCCGGTCATGCCCAGATCGGTGATAAAGCCCGTGCCGCCCGGAAGGACGCGCTCGTCCGAGGTCTGAACGTGGGTATGCGTTCCGAACACCGCCGCCGCGCGCCCGTCGAAGCAGTGGGCCAGCGCGGCTTTTTCACTGGTGGCCTCGGCGTGAAAATCCACGGCAAACACGTCCTCTCCGTACTCCCGCATCAACGTTTCCAACGTATGAAAGGGGCTGTCGGCGTTCCACACGCACTCAAGACGCCCGACAAGACACACAATGACAAGCCGGCGCCCCGAATTCAGCGGCAGGCGCACGTACCCGGCGCCCGGCGCCCGGGGAGAAAGGTTGTGCGGGCGCAGCAGGAAACGGTTCTCCTCCAGCTCGTTTTTGATTTGCAGGCGGTTCCACACATGGTTGCCCAGCGTCACGATGTCGGCGCCTCCCTCAAAGAGCCGCCGCGCCTGCTCCGGCTTGATGCCCAGTACGTCGGCGTTTTCGCCGTTAATAACGCAGACGTCCGCGCCGTAGTATTTTTTCAGCGCGCGGAGCTTGCCGCAGGCGATCCGCAGCCCCGCCTCGCCGCATACGTCGCCGAAAGCCAGCAGGTTCATGAAAATCCCCCTTGTGGGGAACAGCCCCACACCCCTCAAAAGACTTTCTCAAAAAAAGTTTTCCATAGGGTTTCCCGAAAAATTTTCTCCGCGTATGAGTATCCCCTGCTGTCAGGCAGGGGATACATCTTTTCACTTCGCGTATTCTATATGCCTTGTCTCCCGTATCAAATGCACCTTGATCTGTCCGGGGTATTCGAGGTCGCTCTCGATTTTTTTGGCGAGGTCATGCGCGAGCAGGATCATGTGGTCGTCGTCGATAGCCTCGGGCTTGACCATGATGCGGATCTCGCGCCCCGCCTGAATGGCGAAGGATTTGTCCACGCCTTCAAACGAACAGGCCAGCTCCTCCAGTTTTTCCAGCCGCTTGATATAGTTCTCGAGGTTTTCGCGGCGCGCGCCGGGACGGGCGGCGGAGATGGCGTCGGCAGCCTGCACAAGGCTGGCGACGACGGTTTTGGCCTCGACGTCGCCGTGGTGCGCCTGAATGGCGTGCAGGATGTCGTTGTGTTCCTTATATTTGCGGGCAAGGTCCACGCCGATGGCGACATGGCTGCCCTCCACCTCATGATCCACAGCCTTGCCGAGGTCGTGCAGCAGGCCGGCGCGTTTGGCCGGCATGGGATCGAGGCCCAGTTCCGAGGCCATGGCGCCCGCCAGCAGCGACACTTCGATGGAGTGTTGTAGGACGTTCTGACCGTAGCTTGTGCGGTATTTCATGCGGCCCAGCAGCTTGACCAGTTCCGGATGGATGCCGTGCACGCCCGTTTCAAAGGTGGCGCGTTCCCCTTCGGAGCGGATAATGGTTTCGATCTCGCGCTTGGACTTCTCCACCACTTCCTCAATCCGGGCGGGATGGATGCGGCCGTCCGCGATCAGCTTCTCAAGGCTCAGGCGCGCCACCTCGCGGCGCACCGGGTCAAAGGCCGACAGCGTGATGGCTTCGGGCGTGTCGTCAATGATGAGGTCCACGCCGGTGAGGGTTTCGAGGGTGCGGATGTTGCGGCCCTCGCGCCCGATGATACGTCCTTTCATCTCGTCGTTGGGCAGGTGGACGACCGAAACGGTGGCTTCGGTCACGTGGTCGCTGGCGACCTTCTGTATGGCCATCGAAACGATTTCGCGAGCCTTCTGGTCGGCCTCGTCTTTGAACTTCTCCTCGATGTCCTTGATTTTCATCGCCATTTCGTGGGTGACTTCGCTCTCCACGTTTTTGATTAAGTAGACCTTTGCCTCCTCGCTCGAAAACCCGGACAGTTTTTCAAGCATTTCCATCTGGCTGCGCCTGATGAGGGAAATCTCCTCACGCGTCTCGTCGGCGATCCTGTGTTTTTCGGCGAGCTGTTCCTCCTTTTTCTCGATGTTTTCCAGCTTTTTGTCGTAATTCTCCTCTTTCTGCTGCAACCGGCGTTCCTGCTTCTGCAATTCCGCGCGGCGTTCCTTAATCTCGCGCTCGGATTCCTGACGGCTGCGGTGGATGTCCTCTTTGGCTTCCAAAAGGGCTTCGCGCTTTTTACTCTCGGACGCTTTGATAGCTTCGTTGACAATGCGGCGGGCTTCCTCCTCGGCCCCGGAAATTTCTTTTTCCGCGACATTTTTACGGTACCGGACGCCGAGCGGAAAAGCGATGACCAGGCCGGCCAGCAATGTGACAACGGGCAGTATGATTTGCAGTGCAACGGGCACGGGTACACCTCCGTTAAATTCTGATGTATGAGTACAGTGTAGGCTCACGGGGCGTGTGAGCGCCCCGAATCAATACAATGCGTTCATCCAATCTATTTTATATTTATATGCGCCCCTTGTCAAGAAAAAGTTGTTTCCCGCTCACAAAGCCCGCCGGGGAATGCCCCGGCGGGCTTTTACGGTTTTCTGCGCCGCGGATAAAATCCACGAAAAAATCCTTGACAAAACAGGAAAATAATAATATAATACTAATTCAGCTGCCCTGCGGAGTTTGTGACGGACAGGCCGGGTCGCGACAAAACCCCGTATAACAGTACCATAAAACGCGCAAAAACACAATACCGCCCCTGAAAACTCAATACGCATTCCCGTGTGTGCCATACCCAATAAACGAAGATGGAGTTGATGCCGCCCATGGTAACAGTTAAGGACATGCGCTACGGCAGGACGGTCCGCAAGAGCTATTCCCGCCTGCACGAGATTCAGGAGGTGCCCAACCTTATCGAGGTGCAGAAGAACTCCTACCGGTGGTTTCTCGAGGCGGGGCTGCGCCAGGTCTTCAGGGACGTGGCCGCCATCTCCGACTACACCGGGAATCTGGAGCTTTCGTTCATCGATTACCAGCTCGAGGATACGCCCAAATATTCCGTGGAAGAGTGCAAGGAGCGCGACGCCAACTACGCCGCGCCGCTGAAAGTGCGCGTCCGCCTGCGCAACCGCGAGACGGAGGAGATCAAGGAGCAGGAGATTTTCATGGGCGATTTCCCGCTGATGACCGACAACGGCACCTTCATCGTCAACGGCGCCGAGCGCGTTATCGTCAGCCAGATTGTCCGCAGCCCCGGCGTTTATTACGAAGAGAGCGACGAGGCCGCCGTCGGCCCCGTCTACGGCTGTACCGTCATTCCCTACCGGGGCGCTTGGCTGGAATACGAGACCGACATCAACGATATTGTATCCGTGCGCATCGATAAAAACCGCAAACTGCCGATCACGAGCCTTGTCCGGGCCCTCGGCGTGCGCGGCGACGCCGACATCCTCTCCCTCTTCGGCGACGACGAGCGCATCGTGGCGACGCTGGAGAAGGATTCCTCGCACTCCGAGGAGGAGGCGCTCATCGAGATATACCGCCGCCTGCGCCCGGGCGAGCCGCCGACTGTCGACAGCGCCCGCACCCTGCTCAACAACCTGTTTTTCGACGCGCGGCGCTATGACCTGTCCCATGTGGGCCGTTATAAGTTCAACAAAAAGCTGGCCCTTTCGCCCCGCCTTACCGGGCGCAAGCTGACGCGCCCCGCCGTCGACCCTCTTTCGGGCGAGATTCTGGCGGAAGCCGGCACGGCGCTGGGACGCGAGCAGGTACGGGAACTGGAGGGCAGAGGCGTCACCGAGATGTGGGTCGAGGCCGACGGCAAAGAGGTCAAAGTCTTTTCCAACGGCTTTGTGGACATGTCCGGCTTTGTGGACTTTGATCCAAGGGATGCCGGCATCGGCGAACGGGTCCGCTTTTCCGTCCTCCGCGAGATTCTGGAATCGGAGCCGGAGGACTTGCAGGCGGTTGTCCGCGAGCGCGTTGACGACCTGCTGCCAAAGCACATCATCAGGGAGGACATCCTCTCCACTATCAACTACCTCTGCGCGCTGGCGCACGGTATCGGCACCGCCGACGACATCGACCATCTGGGCAACCGCCGCCTGCGCAGCGTGGGCGAGCTGCTGCAAAACCAGTTCCGCATCGGTTTCTCCCGCATGGAGCGCGTGATCCGCGAGCGCATGACGATCCAGGACCTCGACATCGTCACGCCGCAAAGCCTTATCAATATACGCCCCGTCACGGCGGCGATCAAGGAGTTTTTCGGCTCTTCCCCGCTCAGCCAGTTCATGGACCAGACCAATCCGCTGGCCGAGCTGACCCACAAGCGCCGCATGTCGGCGCTCGGCCCCGGCGGCCTGTCCCGCGAGCGCGCCAACTTTGAGGTGCGCGACGTTCACTACAGCCATTACGGGCGCATGTGCCCCATCGAGACGCCGGAAGGCCCCAACATCGGCCTCATCTCCTATCTCTCCACCTATGCCCGCATCAACGAGTACGGCTTCATCGAGTCGCCGCTGCGCAGGATCGACCCCGTTACGCACACCCTGACCGACGAGGTGGTCTATATGACCGCCGACATGGAGGACGAGTATATCGTCGCCCAGGCCAATGAGCCGGTCGACGAAAACGGGCGTTTCATCAACGAGCGCATCACCTGCCGCTGCCGCGACATCATTGAGGTGGACCGCGACCGCGTTGATTTCATCGACGTGTCGCCCAAGATGATGGTATCCGTAGCGACGGCGATGATTCCCTTCCTCGAAAACGACGACGCCAACCGCGCCCTGATGGGTTCCAACATGCAGAGGCAGGCCGTGCCGCTGCTCGTGACCGAATCGCCGATTGTCGCCACCGGTATCGAGTTCAAGGCCGCCTGTGACTCGGGCGTTGTGGTGCTGGCCGAAGGGGACGGCACGGTCCAGCGCGTCACGGCGGATTCCCTCACCGTGCGGTATGACTCCGGCGCCACGAAAACGACCCGCCTGACCAAGTTTGCCCGCTCCAACCAGGGCACCTGCGTCAACCAGCGCCCCGTCGTCAGCGTCGGTAACCGCGTGGAGAAAGGCGATGTCCTGGCGGACGGCCCCTCGACCCACGAGGGGGAGATTTCCCTCGGCAGGAACGTGCTGATCGGGTTTATGACCTGGGAGGGTTACAATTACGAGGACGCCATCCTTATCAACGAACGCCTTGTGCGCGACGATGTGTTCACCTCCATCCACATCGAGGAGTACGAGATCGAGGCGCGCGACACCAAACTGGGCAGCGAGGAGATCACCCGCGACATCCCCAACGTCGGCGACGACGCGCTCAAAGACCTTGACGACCGCGGCGTTGTCCGGGTCGGGGCGGAGGTCCGCGCCGGCGACATCCTTGTGGGCAAGGTGACGCCCAAGGGCGAGACGGAACTGACGGCGGAGGAGAGGCTGCTGCGCGCCATTTTCGGGGAGAAGGCGCGCGAGGTGCGGGACACGTCGCTGCGCGTCCCCCACGGCGAGAGCGGCATCGTGGTCGACGTCAAGGTGTTTACCCGCGAAGCCGGGGACGAGCTGTCGCCCGGCGTCAACATGGGCGTGCGCTGCTATATAGCCCAAAAGCGGAAAATCTCGGTCGGGGACAAGATGGCGGGCCGCCACGGCAACAAGGGTGTCATTTCCCGCATCCTGCCGCAGGAGGATATGCCCTTCCTGCCCGACGGCACCCCGCTGGATATTGTCTTAAACCCGCTCGGCGTCCCCAGCCGCATGAATATCGGGCAGGTTCTGGAGGTCCACTTGGGCTACGCCGCGAGAACGCTGGGATGGAAAGTGGCGACGCCGATCTTTGACGGCGCCAACGAGCTTGACATCGAAAACACATTGGAACTGGCTAACCTGCGCCGGGACGGCAAAAGCATCCTCTATGACGGGCGCACCGGCGAGCCGTTTGACAGCCCCGTCACGGTCGGCTACGTCTACTTCCTTAAACTCGCCCACCTTGTCGACGACAAGATCCACGCCCGCTCCACCGGCCCCTACAGCCTTGTCACGCAGCAGCCGCTGGGCGGCAAGGCGCAGTTCGGCGGCCAGCGGTTCGGCGAGATGGAGGTCTGGGCGCTGGAAGCCTACGGCGCGGCCTATACGCTGCAGGAGATTCTGACCGTCAAGAGCGACGACATCACCGGGCGAGTCAAGACCTATGAGGCCATTGTCAAGGGCCATAACGTCCCGCAGCCGGGCGTGCCGGAATCTTTCCGCGTGCTGGTCAAGGAGCTTCAGTCCCTGAGCCTTGACGTCCGTGTGCTCGACAGGCACGGCCAGGAGGTCGTCCTGCGCGACGCGGATGACGACGAGCCGTTTGCCCGCAGCCGGGAGGACGGCGAGCAGCTTGTCGTCGATACGGATATGGAGGCCCACGGCTATTCGATCCAGGAACCGGACGAGGACGAGTTTGATTACTCCGACCTCAGCGAGGCCACCGACGAGGAGCTGGAGGAAAGCGACGACGACGATGACGAAAAATTTGAGCTGGAGGCGTAAATATGAGCTACGCGGAATTTGAAGCGATTAAAATCGGCCTTGCGTCTCCCGAACTGATCCTGGAGTGGTCGCGGGGAGAGGTCAAGAAGCCCGAGACCATCAACTACCGGACGCTGAAGCCCGAACGCGACGGCCTGTTCTGTGAAAAGATTTTCGGCCCGCAGAAGGACTGGGAATGTTACTGCGGCAAATATAAAAAGGTGCGTTTCAAGGGCCGCGTCTGCGACCGCTGCGGCGTGGAGGTCACCCGCTCCAAGGTCCGGCGCGAGCGGATGGGGCACATCCAGCTGGCCGCGCCGGTCAGCCACATCTGGTACTTTAAGGGCATCCCCTCAAGGATGGGGCTGATCCTCAACATGTCGCCTCGCCTGCTGGAGAAGGTGTTGTATTTCGCGTCGTATATCGTCGTCGATCC
Organism: Oscillospiraceae bacterium; assembly: GCA_031254575.1. GTDB lineage: Bacteria > Bacillota > Clostridia > Oscillospirales > UBA929 > UBA929. The sequence continues at coordinate 42,146 of JAIRUE010000006.1, forward strand.
GGGCGACACGCCGCTTTCCGAGAAGCAGATCCTCTCCGAAAAGGAGTACCGCGACTTCCGCGAGAAATACGAGGACGATTTCGAGGCTGAGATGGGAGCGGAAGCCGTCAAAAAGCTGCTGGCCAGGATCGACTGCGACAAACTCGCGGGCGAGCTGCGTGCCGAGCTCAAGGACGCGTCGAGCCAGAAGAAGATACGCCTCCTCAAGCGGCTGGAGGTCGTCGAGGCGTTCCGCGCCTCCGGCAACCGCCCCGAATGGATGATTATGGACGTGGTTCCGGTCATCCCGCCCGAACTGCGCCCGATGGTGCAGCTGGACGGAGGCCGCTTCGCCACCAGCGACCTGAACGACCTCTACCGGCGCGTGATAAACCGCAATAACCGGCTGCTGAAACTGCTGCAGCTGGGCGCGCCGGACATCATTGTGCGCAACGAGAAGCGGATGCTGCAGGAGGCGGTGGACGCGCTGATCGACAACGGCCGCCGCGGCCGCCCGGTCACCGGTCCCAACAACCGCGCCCTCAAGAGCCTGTCCGATCTTCTCAAGGGCAAGCAGGGGCGGTTCCGCCAGAACCTGCTGGGCAAACGCGTGGACTATTCGGGCCGCAGCGTTATCGTCGTCGGGCCGGAACTCAAGATTTACCAGTGCGGCCTGCCCAAGGAGATGGCGCTGGAGCTGTTCAAGCCGTTTGTGATGAAGAAGCTCGTTGAGGAGGGCACCGCCACCAACATCAAGAGCGCCAAGAAGATGGTGGAGCGCGCCCGCACGGAGGTCTGGGACGCGCTGGAGGTCATCATCTCCGAGCACCCCGTCCTGCTCAACCGCGCCCCCACGCTGCACCGCCTTGGCATACAGGCTTTCGAGCCGGTCCTTGTCGAGGGGCGCGCGCTGAAACTGCATCCGCTGGTCTGCACGGCCTATAACACCGACTTTGACGGCGACCAGATGGCGGTGCACGTGCCGCTCTCCGCCGAGGCGCAGGCCGAGGCGCGTTTCCTGATGCTGTCCGCCAACAACCTGCTCCACCCCAAAGACGGCAGGCCGGTCACCGTCCCCACGCAGGACATGGTACTGGGCTCCTATTACCTGACCATGCTCCGGGAGAACGAACCGGGCGCGGGGAAGGTGTTCCGCGACGTCAACGAGGCGAAGATGGCTTATGACGAGGGTTATCTGGGCATACACGCGCCGATTAAGGTACGGGTCACGGGACGGTATAACGGTGAAAAAATTACGCGCCTGATCGACGCGACCGTCGGCCGCCTGCTGTTCAACCAGCCCATCCCGCAGGATCTCGGCTATGTCGACCGTTCCGACCCGGAGCATGCGCTGGATCTGGAAATATCTTTTCTCACCGGCAACAAGGAACTGAGCCGCATCATCGACCGCTGCATCAAGCAGCACGGCTTTGCCCGGAGCGCCGAGGTGCTGGACCATATCAAGGCGCAGGGCTTCCATTACTCCACCCGGGGCGCCGTCACCATCTCCATCTCCGATATGGCCGTGCCGGAGCAGAAGAAGGAGCTGATCGGCCAGACCGAGAAAAAGGTCGCCGAGATCGACCGCCAGTACCGGCGAGGCCTCATCACCAACGACGAGCGCTACCGCCTGGTCATCAACGAATGGGACCAGACCACCACCCGCGTCACCACCGTGATGCGCGAAAACCTCCGCCATGACAACCCCATGTATATGATGGCGCACTCCGGCGCGCGCGGCAGCATGAACCAGATACGCCAGCTTGCCGGGATGCGCGGCCTGCTGGCCAATACGGTCGGCAAGACCATCGAGATACCGATCAAATCCAACTACCGCGAGGGGCTGACGGTCCTTGAATACTTCATCTCCTCCCGCGGCGCGCGCAAGGGCCTTGCCGACACCGCCCTGCGCACCGCCGACTCCGGATACCTCACCCGCCGCCTGGTGGACGTCTCGCAGGACGTTATCATCCGCGAGCTGGACTGCGGGACAACCGACGGCATCACCGTGCGCGAGATCACCGAAGCGGGCACTCCCATCGAGCCGCTCGGCGACCGCCTCTCCGGGCGCTATACCGCGGAAGACGTGAAAGACGCGGACGGCAATATCCTTGTCGCCGCCGACACCCTGCTCACCGACGCTGACGCGGAGCGCATCGTCGCTGCGGGGGTCGAAGCCGTCAGGATACGCTCCCTGCTCACCTGCCGCGCCGCCCACGGCGTCTGCGCCAAGTGCTACGGGTCCAACCTCGCCACCGGCGAACCGGTTAACGTCGGCGAGAGCGTCGGCATCATCGCGGCGCAGTCGATCGGCGAGCCGGGCACGCAGCTCACCATGCGCACCTTCCACACCGGCGGCATCGCCACCAGCGAGGACATCACCCAGGGCCTTCCGCGCGTCGAGGAGCTGTTTGAGGCGCGCAAACCCAAAAGGGCCGCCACGCTGAGCGAGATCAGCGGAACGGTCACCATTGAGGAAGCCCGTAAAGGGGCCCTGCGCATCATTACGGTCAAGAACGACGAAACGATGGAGAGTCGGGCCTATCAGGTCCCGTCCTCCCACAATCTGAAAGTCAAGCCGGACCAGACCGTGCAAAAGGGCGAGGAACTGACGGAGGGCGCTCTCAATCCGCACGACATTCTGGCAGTCCGCGGCGAGAGCGCGGTGCACGAATACCTCATTCAGGAGGTACAGCATGTTTACCGCCAGCAGGGCGTCGACATCAACGACAAGCACATCGAGGTCATCGCGCGCCAGATGATGCGCAAGGTCCGCGTCGAGGACGCGGGCGACACCGACCTCCTCATCGGCGCGACGGTGGACATCAACGACGTCCTGCGACAGAACGCCGGGATACGGCAGCGCGTGGAAAACGGCGAGGCGGGGCTGGCGGAGGCGGCGTATTCGCCGCTGCTGCTGGGCATCACCAAGGCGTCTCTCGCCACCGAGAGCTTCCTGTCCGCGGCCTCGTTTCAGGAGACGACGCGCGTCCTGACCGAAGCCGCCATGCGCGGCAAGGTTGACCGGCTGATCGGCCTCAAGGAAAACGTCATCATCGGCAAGCTGATCCCCGCGGGAAGCGGCATGGAGATGTACGCCGACTACGACCTTGTGCGCACGCCGCAGGTCTATGAGGCGGACGATTATGATTACGGATACGATTACTGACGCGCGCGGGGCGGGCGGCGGGAAACGCCCGCCCCCTATCAATGAAGGGAGGTCTTTGTTTTGAACGAACAGTCTCTTAGGGGGATCATCGCCGCGCAGGCTAAGAAAAATTGCCGCAAACTTGTGTTTCTGTCCCTGCTGATTGCCGCGCTCTGTCTGGTTATCGCGTTTGCCGTCGGTATAAACATACCCGCGCTGCTCAAAAACCCGGTGGGGCTCCGGAGCGCTTTTGAGGGCCAAAAGGGCGGCTATGTGACGGTCACGACCGACTGGCTGTTTGACATCGATTATTATGAAACGACGACCAGTGACGGCAGGACTTCAACGACGGGGTATTACGGCGTCATCTCTTTTGACGACGGGTTTATCGTCTGCCTGCTTCCCAAGAACAGGGCCGGGGAACTGTTTACGCGGGCCGCCAACGGAAACGCCGTTACCGTCAGCGGGCGGATGCAGGAATTTTCCAGCCACGACAAAGGGCTGATCGGCTCGGTCGTACGGGAAGTCAGGCAATCCGGCGCGGAGATTTCCTCAGAGGATTTTTCCCCGTATCTGCTCGAGGCAAAACAGGATCACCTGGGCTTTCACCGCCTTATCGCGGGTGTCGTCGCCCTGTTTGTCCTCGCCACGCTGGCCAGAGGCCTCTTCAATCTGCGCTTTCTGTCCGACCACAGAAAGCATAAGCTGTACAGAGCGCTGGACGCGCTGGGGGACGGCGAGCGGCTTGAACGGGATTTTGACGCGCAGATGGCGTCCGGCCGGCTGATATATCAATGCCGGGGCCTGTATATATCGCCGGACGTCATCCTGTGCACGGGAAAAGGATGGGCGCGCCGCACGGCCGACCTCGTTTGGGCCTACAGGAAAACCGTGCAGCACCGCACCAACGGCATTCCCACGGGCAAGACGTTCGGGTTGGTGATGGCTTTCAAACGGCAGGACGGCGTAAAGAGTAAAAACGACATGTATGAGGCGGCGCTGTCCAAGGACCGCGAAGCGAACGACGCCATTGCCGCGCTGGAGCGGGGATTGCCGGCGGTCCTGCTGGGGTACGACGCGGGGCTTGAGAGGCTGTACCGGAAAGACTACGAAATATTTGAGACGTCGCTGCGCAGGCACGCCGCGGAGCGCGCCCGGCAGAACGGCGGGGAGCCGGAAGCGGAGGAAGGAGACATGGCGTCTCAGGATGATGAAACTGCGGATGAAAGTTTTTCTCAAAAAAACTCTTGACAAACAAAATTTCTTGGGATACACTACTTAACGCGTCTTTGCGATGATGTTGGAGATTGCGGGTAGGTTTCAAGCGTGTCACGCTCCATGCGCGCCTGTCGGGCGGTCGGAGAAACTCCTCCGGTTACGCTCAACGCCAAGCGTACGCTTGGCGTCGGGTTCGCTAGACCTGCGGGGTGTTTCCCTCCCTGCCGGGCGATGGAGCGGCTCGGTAACTTCAACGGAGTATGTCCGGCAATCGGGCGGCATGGGAAATGGCTGTTTGGTCCGCCAAAGCCGCAGCGCGGCTTTTTTCGCGGGGGATCCGCGACACACACGGCGGGGATACAGGAAATGTTCCCGTTCCCAAACACGCTTGGCGGACGCCGGGCGATAAGGAGGAAGAACGATGGCAGCCACAGCGGCGCAAGCCCCAAGGGTCAAGGAAAAGATCCGTATCCGCCTCAAGGCCTACGACCACCAGCTTATAGATCAGAGCGCCGAACGCATCGTCGAAACGGCCAAGCGCAACGGGGCGCGCGTATCCGGGCCCATTCCGCTCCCCACGCACAAAGAAATCATAACGATCCTGCGCGCGGTCCATAAATATAAGGACAGCCGCGAGCAGTTTGAACGCCGGACGCACAAACGCCTCATCGATATTATCAAACCCAGCCAGAAGACGGTGGAGGCGCTGATGAGCCTTGACTTGCCGGCGGGAGTCGAGATCGAGATCAAGTTATAGGATCGCTCCGCCGGAGCGCGGCGCGGTTTACTCTGTCAAGTTGGCGCAGCCAACCAATAACAGGAGGTACAGGTTATCATGCAGAAGGCTATTATCGGCAGGAAAGCCGGTATGACGCAGATGTTCGACGAGGCCGGGCGGGTTATCCCTATCACCGTCATTCAGGCCGGTCCCTGCACGGTCACGCAGGTGCGGACGGCCGAACGCGACGGCTATGCGGCGGTCCAGCTCGGATTTGAGGACGCCGCCGCGCGCAGGATGTCCAAGGGCGAGCGCGGGCACCTTGAAAAAGCCGGCGTGCCGCTCAAGAAGCATCTTAAGGAGTTTGCCCTCGAGGGCGAGTATAAGGCGGGCGACACGGTGAGAGCCGATGTATTTCAGCCCGGCGACCGGGTGGACATCACCGGCACCTCCAAGGGCAAGGGCTACGCCGGCGTCATCAAGCGTTACGGCTTTCACCGCACGGCGGCCTCGCACGGCGGCGGTCCCGTTCACCGGCATCAGGGTTCGATGGGTTCGGCCACCGACGCCAGCCGTGTGTTTCCGGGCAAGAAAATGGCGGGGCATATGGGCAGCGAGCGGGTCACCGTGCTCAACCTCGACGTGGTAAGGGTCGACGCGGAACTGGGCGTCATCGCGGTGCGCGGCGCCGTCCCCGGACCGCGGGGCGGGCTGGTAACGATCAGAAATTCCGTCAAGAACGTGTAACAGGAGGCAACCGACATGCCAAAAGCCAAGGTATACGATATGTCCGGCAAAGAAACGGGCGAGATCGAGCTTTCGGACGCCGTGTTCGGCGTCGCCCCGTCGGCTGCTTCCGTCCATTCGGTTGTCAGGGCGCATCTGGCCGCGCGCCGTCAGGGCACACAGTCCGCGCTTACCCGCGCCGAGGTTTCGGGCGGCGGTATCAAGCCGTACCGGCAGAAAGGCACCGGCCGCGCCCGTCAGGGCAGCACCCGATCCCCGCAGTGGACGCACGGCGGCGTCGCCTTTGCCCCCAAGCCGCGCGATTATTCAATGAGCGTCAACAAAAAGACGCGCCGCCTGGCGATGCGCAGCGCGCTGTCGCAGAAAGCCTCCGGCAACCAGGTCATGGTTATCGACGGCCTTGATCTGCCCGAGATCAAAACCAAGGCGTTTGCCGCGTTTCTGAGCGCGCTGGGCGTGGAGGGCAGGAGCTATGTCGTTACAAAGGAAGTGCGCGAAAATGTTGTCAAGTCGGCGCGCAACCTGCCGGATGTGAAGACGGCTTTCGCGGGCGTAATGAGCGTGTACGACATCGTAAACGCCGGGACGCTGATCGTCGATAAAGCCGCGCTGCAAACGATCGAGGAGGTGTTCGCGCGATGAGGACCCCCTATGACGTGATCCTGCGCCCGGTTATCACCGAGCGCTCGATGGAAAAGGCCGGGGACAAGATCTATACGTTCGAGGTGGCGCGCGGCGCCAATAAGATCGAGATCCGCGAGGCTGTGGAGAGTATATTCAAAGTCAGCGTAAAATCGGTCAATACCATGAACGTACAGGGCAAGGTCAAACGCATGGGCGTGCATATCGGACGCCGCCCCGCGCGCAAGAAGGCCGTTGTCCGCCTGACCGAAGCGAGCAGGCCGATCGAGTTTTTTGAGGGGATGGTGTAGCTGAAGAAGGGCAGTTTGGCCTGACAGCTGCATTTGAGAAAGGTAGGCATACCGATCATGGGTGTTAAAGAGTTCCGTCCCATAACGCCGTCCCGCCGGCATATGACCGTTTCCGACTTCGCCGAGATCACGAAAAAGACCCCGGAGAAGTCGCTGCTGGAATCCACAAAAAAGACGGCGGGCCGCAACAGTTACGGGCGTATCACCGTCCGCCACCACGGCGGCGGCGAGAAGCGCAAATACCGTAAGATCGATTTTAAGCGCGACAAGCTCGGCATGCCGGCCAGGGTTGTCGGGATCGAATACGACCCCAACCGCAGCGCCAATATCGCGCTGGTTCAGTATGAAGACGGCGAGAAACGCTATATTATCGCCCCCGTGGGCCTCAAAGACGGCGATACCGTCGTATCGGGCGCGGGCGCGGACATCCGCCCGGGCAACTGCCTGCCCATCTCGGCCATTCCGCTCGGCACCGTCATCCACAACATCGAGCTGTACCCCGGGCGCGGGGCGCAGATGGCGCGCAGCGCCGGGGCGGCGGCCCAGCTGATGGCGAAAGAGGGCGTGACGGCGCAGATCAGGCTCCCGTCGGGCGAGGTGCGCGTCGTGCGCCAGGACTGCAAAGCCACCATCGGCCAAATCGGCAACCTCGACCATGAGAATATCCAGATCGGCAAGGCGGGGCGCAAGCGCCACATGGGCATCCGGCCCACGGTGCGCGGCTCGGCCATGAATCCCAACGACCACCCGCACGGCGGCGGCGAGGGCAAATCGCCCATCGGGCGCCCCGGCCCGGTTACCCCGTGGGGCAAGCCGACGCTGGGTCACAAGACTAGGAAAAAGAAGCACCGTACCGACAAGCTGATTGTCAAACGGCGCAATGTTAAATAGGGGCAGGTGAGGTTTTATGAGCAGAAGCGTCAAGAAAGGCCCGTTCGCGGCCCCCGAGCTGCTGAAGCGCGTGGAGGAACTGAACAGGAAGAACGAGAAGAGGGTTCTCAAAACATGGAGCCGCGCCTCCACGATATTCCCCGATTTTGTGGGGCATACCTTCGCCGTCCACGACGGGCGCAAACATGTGCCCGTGTATATCACCGAGGACATGGTGGGGCATAAACTGGGCGAGTTCGCGCCGACGCGCACCTTCCGGGGGCACGCGGGCAGCAAGACGTCCGGGAGATAGATAAAGAGCGGGGACCGCGGCGGACGCGGCGGAGCCCGACAGGGCAGCGAAAGGAAAGAGTGCCATGCAAGCGACAGCTCATCTGAAATACGCCCGCATTTCGCCCCGCAAGGTGTCGATTGTGGGCGAGCTTATAAGAGGGCAGGACGTGGGGCGCGCGCGCGCCATCCTGCTCCACACGCCCAAAGCGGCGTCGGAACTGCTGGTCAAAGTACTGGACAGCGCCTGCGCCAACGCGGAGAGCAGGTTTGACGCCGACCGCGACGGGCTTTACGTCTCGGAGGTCCTCATCGGCCCCGGGCCGACGCTCAAACGGATGCACGCCCGCGCCAAAGGCCGCGGTTACCGTATCCTCAAGCGCACCAGCCACATCACCGTCACCGTCGCGGAACGCGACGGTGACGAAAGCTAAGGAGGCGCGACTCAGTGGGACAGAAAGTCAATCCGCACGGGCTTCGCGTGGGCGTTATCAAAGGCTGGGACTCCCGGTGGTACGCGCGGCCGGATAAGGTCGGCGATCTGATCGTGGAAGATTACCGCGTCCGCGAGTTTTTGAAGAAAAAGCTCTATAACGCCGGGGTGCCGCGTATTGAGATCGAGCGGGACAGCACGCGCGTGCGCGTTTTCCTGCATTGCGCGAAACCCGGTATGGTCATCGGGCGCGGCGGGCAGGACATTGAAAAGCTGCGCGCCGAGATTGAGAAAATGGTCAAAAAGCCGGTCGCGCTGAACATCGTCGAAGTCAAGCAGCCCGACCTCAACGCACAGCTCGTGGCCGAAAACATCGCGGCGCAGCTGGAGAAGCGCATCAGTTTCCGCCGCGCGATGAAGCAGAGCATGATGCGCTCGATGCGCGCCGGGGCGAGAGGCATTAAGACGGCCGTTTCGGGGCGTCTGGGCGGCGCCGAGATCGCGCGCAGCGAGCATTACCATGAGGGGACCATTCCCCTGCAGACGCTCCGCGCCGACATCGACTACGGCTTCGCGGAGGCGCATACCACTTACGGGCGTATCGGCGTCAAGGTTTGGATATACAAGGGCGAGGTCCTCACGGCGGGCAACCGCATGGGGCCGCGCACCATTGAAACCCCCCGCATCCGCGACGACAGGCGCGACAGGCGCGACCGCCGCGACAGGGGAGACAGGCGTGACCGTCCCGGAGGGGGCGGCAGGCCGGGCGGCTTTGGCGGTCCCAGGCCGGGCGGACAGGGCGGCGGCAGGCCGGGAGGTTTTGGCGGTCCCGGAGGAGGCGGCTACTCCCGTCCCGGAGGCGGAGGAAGCCCCCGTCCGGGCGGCGCTCCCGCGGGCGACGGACGCCCGCCCCGCCGTGAAGGAGGCGTTTGAAGATGCTGTTACCCAAAAGAGTGAAATACCGCCGCGTCCACCGCGGGCGCATGAAAGGCAAGGCCACGCGGGGCAACTTCGTCAGCAACGGCGAATACGGCCTGATGGCGATGGAGCCGGGCTGGGTCACAAGCAACCAGATCGAGGCGGCCCGTATTGCCATGACACGCCATATCCGCAGGGGCGGCCAGGTTTGGATTAAAATATTTCCGCATAAGCCCGTCACGCAAAAACCGGCCGAAACGCGCATGGGCAGCGGTAAAGGGTCGCCCGAGTATTGGGTGGCCGTCGTAAAGCCGGGCCGGGTTTTATTTGAGATCGCGGGCGTGAGCGAGGAAGTCGCCAGAGAGGCGCTGAGGCTCGCTACGCATAAACTTCCTATAAAGTG